>CANFDA010000066.1 GCA_947445215.1 Alphaproteobacteria bacterium
AAGGAATAGACCTTAATCAGGTTCAGCAGCAACTGCAGGGCGGGCGTCAGGGGGCCGTGCCCGCAAATCCCGCCGACATGCCGCAGCCTGATATCATCCAGCAGCCCGCAACCAACAACGGACCGGGCGGCCAGTTCGGCAACGGCAACGGCCAGCTTGGCAATGGGCAGGCCGCCGTGCCGTCGCGCCTCGAAAAAATCCTGTCCGATCGTGCCGGCACGCCCCTGGTGCAGTATGGCTATTCCGTATTCGGAGTGGGCCGCGCAGTAAGCGTTCCGCAAACCGGCGCCATGCAGGACGATTATGTGCTGGGCCCTGGCGATGAGATCGTTGTTTCGCTGCGCGGTCAGGAAAATGCTGACACGCGCGCCTATGTCAACCGCGACGGACAGGTCGTCCTGCCGCGGCTGAGCCCCATCCCCGCCAGCGGGCGTTCGCTCGGCAGCTTCCGGCAGGATCTGTTGAATGCCGTCCAGCGCGCTTATGTGGCGACATCGGCCTATGTCTCGGTCGGGCGAATTCGCCAGATCAGCGTGCTGGTTTCGGGCGAACTCAACAATCCGGGGCAGCGCAACATTACCGGCCTGTCGTCTGTCGCGGACGCCATTCTTCTGTCCGGCGGCATCAAAAAAAGCGGTTCGTTGCGCGATGTGCGCCTGATCCGTGGCGGCCGGCAGTACAACATCGACCTTTACAGTGTGCTGACGGAACGGAGCGGCGGCCGCGACATGCGGTTGGCCGACGGCGACCGGATTATTGTCCCGCTGCTGGGAAAGGCTGTCGCGGTTACGGGCCTCGTCCGCCAGCCGGCAATTTTCGAGTTGCCGGCCGGTCAAAGCCAGCTTTCCGTGTCAAACCTGCTGAGCCTGGCCGGTGGGCAGGAGGTCCGGGGTTCTTATCGGCTGTCGGTCCTGCGAATTCAGCAGGACGGCCGGAATAACCTCATCACCGTTACTGTGTCCGATACCGTGCGAGACAGTGAAATACTGTTTGTGCAACTGGACGCCGATCAGGCTGTTGGTTCGGCGACACTGACCGGCGATACGGCGCTTGCCGGAAAATACCCCATCATCACAGGCACCAGGCTTTCTGACATGCTCAGGGCTCCCGGCGCGCTCGGCACTTCGCCTTACACGTTGCTTGGCCTCATTTCGCGCCGCGACCCTGTCACGATGTTGAGGTCTCTGATCAGCATCTCCCCGATCGCCGTCGTGAGCGGCCGGGAAGACATGGTGCTCCAAAGCGATGATATCGTGCGGATATTCTCGATCGCAGAGGCCGGCGTACTGACCCCCACTGTGGACGAATTCACGGATCGGCGGTCGCAGAACGACCTTTTCTTGCGCGATCCCAACAGTAAGTTCGCGACCGGCACCACCGCTACCGCGGCGCTGACGCAGGGGGTGGGGCAGGGGCAGGGGCAGGGGGAGGGCAGCGGAGCAGAAGACCGGCAGACTATTGCTGGCCTGGCTGAACGCAGAATAGGTGCTGATGGGGCAGCCGTCAGCGGCTTCGAAGAAACGCCGGCGATCCAGGGGCGCACCAGCAGAATATTCACCGCCAATGCTCCGCAGGCGCCCTCGCAGGAGCCCGCCACCCAAAAGCTGACTTTCGCCGAAATTGCCGGGCAGTTGGGTGTGTCGCCGCTGATCCTGGTCAACTATCTGAGCGATCATTTGGCGACGCTGACCGGGGCTGTCCGTGGCCCTGGCAGCTACCTGGTTGGCTACACGGTATTGTTGAAGGATCTTGTGACCGCTGCCGGCGGTACGAACAACTGGACCAATGAAGGCGAGGTGGAACTCACTTCGACCATTGTCGATCCCGCAACCGGGCGTTCGCAAACTGCGCGCCAGCATTTGTCTCTGCGTGGCGAACAGCTGGCGAACTATATAGTGAAGCCGCGCGATCAGTTGCGCTTCAACCCCATTTTTACCGACGTCAATGTCGGCCGGATCACCCTGCAAGGCGAGGTGCACACGCCCGGAACCTTCGAGTTGACTCGGGGCGAACGGCTTTCCAGTGTTCTGGCGCGGGCGGGCGGGCTGACCAACGTTGCTTATCCGTACGGCACGATTTTCCTGCGCAAGTCGGTGGCGGCCTATGAGCGGGAAGGTTACATGCGCGAGGTTCGTCAGATCCAGGATCAGATGATGCTGGCCATGTCGCGGGCCGGCGCGGAGAACCAAGGCACGGATACGACTTTCGTGCAGAATATGCTCAAGGAGCTGTCGAGCCAGACTCCCCTGGGCCGCATGTCCGTCATTGCCGATCCCAGCGAACTGGCGTCGCGTCCGGCCATGGATCCGCTGCTGGAGAATGGTGACGTGGTTTATATCCCGCCCCGCCCGGCGACGGTAACCGTCCTTGGGCAGGTGCTCAGTCCCGGCAGTTTCCCCTACGATCCGGCGGTGGACGTGAAAGGATATCTAGAAAAGGCCGGCGGCTATTCTTCCTTGGCCGATGAATCGCTGACCTTCGTCGTATTACCTGACGGTACGTCGCGCCGTCTGGATCGCTCCTGGCTGAGTTTCCGGACCGAAGCCCTGCCTCCAGGCAGCGTGGTGGTGGTGCCGCGCGACCTGTCGCCGATCAACCTGCGCCAGGTTGTCATCGACGTGAGCCAGCTCTTCAGTCAGTTCGCGATCTCGATCGCTTCGCTCGCGGTTCTTTCAAAGCAGTAAGGCAGCTGTTCTTTCGGTGACGTCGGAAGTGGCGCGTCGTGTGCGACCGCGAAGGCGATTCGCCTGAAATGGCCGTTCATCGCGACAAACCTATATTTGTTGGGTTACGCGAATATTTTCCACCGAAGAACACGGCCCAAAAGAGCGGAATTCGCAGCAAAAGTACGATTTCGGACGGTCAGGTTTTCACGGTTTATAAATAAGACTCAATAGGTTACGGAGGCCCAAGGAAAGTGTTGCTGCGGTGCAACAAACAGTAAACTCTCCACCCATGATTGACAGGCATAACGCGGGCTACGAAAATCACACTCTGTACTACGTCACGCTTTTTAGGAGGTTGTAATGCGGAATGTTTATGCGGCAGTGCTTTCGACGGCTTTGGTTGCCTCCAACGCATTCGCGGCTACTCAGTCTGCTTCCACTCTGCCTGCCGGTAAGCCTGCTGGTATGAAGCAGGCTGCGCTTACAGGTCCGCGTTGGGCCATTATTTTCGTCGGTGCGGGCATCGTTGTCGGCGGTCTTGCGCTGACCCTTGGCGATAGCAACAAAGGCGTGACTTCGCCCACCACGAGCTCCACCAAAGGGGCGCCGTAGGCGGCGCAGTTCTAAAGACGCCGTGCCTTTGTGCGCGGTGTTATTCTGGAGGGCGCAGTATCCGGATTTCGAGCACAGGGCCTTTCGGAGTTAAGTGCTGTCGCGACTGCCAGGGGAATCCGGTTTCCGGGTCCAACCAGTAAGTATCGGTAAATTTCCAAGGTGAATTGTTGCCCCTACAGGATTCATTAACCTGTACGGTAGCCAGCGCCATGCCAAGGATGCGGATCATTCTTGGGCCCACGGGCATCGCCGTGCATATCAGTGTTACGGAATACGCCCCCAGTTCCGGCATGTCGACAATTCGCGTGCTAGTATACGCGCTTTTGAGCGCGGCTGCGATGGGCGGAAAGCCTTCCGGGCTCGTCGCCACTGTCGCCTCGCGGTTGTGCGGCAGGCCAATGCTGCGCAACACGCGACCGCCATTGGTCAGCAGAACCACGCGCGAGGCCGCCGTCCATAGAAGGTTGCCGTTGGTTTCCGTGGCAAGAACCAGCATGGCCTCGCTGCTACCATCGGCGCGATATGCCATGCTGGCATAGGGAACGGCGCCGGCCTGGTCGCGGCTGATGAGCTGTTTGCCAAAGCTGGCGGAAATGCTTTGGCGCAGCATTTCGAAGTAATCGCCCCAATTGCGGTCATTCGAACTGCAGCCGCCCAAGGCCAGAAGGGCCATGGCGCAAACGCTGACCAGGTTTTTTCTCATCAGCGGCTAACGCACAATATTCTGCAGGGCCAGCCGCAATTGCGGAGCGATATCCGGGCGCGACAGACCCACCGCGATATTGGCGGCAAGAAAGCCCACCTTGTCGCCGCAATCGAAGCGGGTGCAATCGGTCTTCACCGCATGAAACGGATTCTGCCCGATCATCTGAGCCATCGCGTCGGTAAGCTGGATTTCGTTGCCCGCACCGCGCTCCTGTTTCTCCAGGATCGCGAATATTTCCGGCTGCAGGATGTAGCGTCCGATAATGCAGAGATTTGAGGGCTCAGTGCCCGTGGCAGGCTTTTCGACGACGCCTTTTACTTCGGTGATCCTGCCATCGCTGGCGCCGGGATTGACGACGCCATATCGCTTAACTTCATCCCGTGGCTTCTCTTCCGCGGCCACAATGGTGCCGCCGCCCACTTGTTTGTAGGATGTGATCATCTGCGATAGCGCTCCCGGCTTGCCGACCATCAGGTCGTCGGGAAGCAACACGGCGAAAGGTTCGTCGCCGATGAAGTGGCGGGCGCACCAAACCGCATGCCCCAAGCCATGGGGTTTTTGCTGTCGAATGAAACCCACCGACCCTGTTTGGGGCAGCATTTCCAGCAAGCTATTGAGCTCGCTTGTTTTTTCGCGGTTAGCAAGGAGCGATTCGAGTTCGTAGGCGTGATCGAAATGGTCTGCGATCACATGCTTGCCTCGGCCTGTGATAAAAACAAACTGTTCAATCCCGGCTTCGCGCGCCTCTTCCACGGCATACTGAATGACAGGCTTGTCCACCACGGGGAGCATCTCTTTCGGGATGGCTTTGGTGGCCGGCAAGAAGCGAGTTCCCATGCCGGCGACCGGAAAAACGGCTTTGCGGACGGGTTTGATCGTGGACATGGGGATGGTTCCGGAAAGGCCCTGTTTCATGACATGCCCCCCTTGTTAATGTCCAGTTTTACCATTCTTTTTTGCCTCTGGAGCGTGGCGGCAATGCGGTTTTCGGGTGTCATTGCGGCGATCTGGCTTTGGGCCGGGCCTGTTGCCATGGCCCAGGGCGTGACGGCTGCCGACGCGGACCTGACCCAGGCGAACGCGGCATTGGCGTCAGGCCAGTATCAGGCGGCCATCACGCTGGCGACTGCCGGGCTCGCGGAGCCTGCGCTCGAAGAACATCTCAAAAGCCGCCTGCTAGTCTCGCGGGGCCTCGCACAGCAGGCCTTGGGCGCCGACGACGTAGGTGTGCTGGATTTCACCGTCGCTTTGCAGGGAGGGGTGCTGCAGGGCGAGGAACGCGCCCGCGCCCTCTTCGCCAGGGGGGTGAGCCTTGATACGCAGGGGCGAATTGAAGCTGCTCTGGGCGACTACAATGCTGTGTTGCGGATTTCGCCGTGGGCGCCTTATGCGCTCAACAACCGCGCCAATGTCTATCGCCGCCAGGGCCGTTTGACGGAGGCTCAGCAGGATTACGTCGCGGCGATTGAGGCGAACACACCCAATCCGCAATATCCCTATTATGGCCTGGGCAAGGTTGCGGAGGTAAAAGGCGATGCGCAGGCTGCGCGCGATTTTTACAGCCGCGCCCTGACCGCCGATCCCGGCTTCGTGTTGGCGCGCGAAGCGCTTCAGGCCCTAGGAGCGCCGGTGGAAGGGCCGGCGGGCCTGCCTGCCAATCCTGGGGTTATCGTGCTGAAACCGCCGCCAAGGGGTCCAGCGCCCGTCTTCTTGCGCCCGCCGCCCCCAAAAGGCGAACTGGCGGAAACGGCACAAGAAATGGCAGCGCCGGTTCCTGCTGCTGTGGCGCCCGCTACACTCGTCCAGGTCTTCGGACCGCGCCACGCCGCGCTGGTGCCGGCTCCTGGGCGGGGCGCGCCCCTTCGGCCCGCTATTGTGGAAAGCACCGGCTCCCATGGTTCTTTGGTGCAGTTGGGCGCCTGGCGCAGCGATGAGGAAGCCCGCCAGGGCTGGAGCAGGGCACAGGCGGGAGCAGGAGGCATGTTGGACGGCATCGCCCCAATCATCGTCACTGCAGTGTTGCCGGGACGCGGTACCTTCTATCGGCTGCGGGTTGCGGCGCGCGGATCAGCTACGGCCATCTGCAGGGCCTTGGCGGACAGAGGGCTGGCCTGCGTGCCTGTGCGCGACTGAGAGGCCCCCTGGAAAGGGGGTATACCGCGCCGCAGCAATTGCTTACTGTGGCGGGAACTAAACATAGATTGTCATGCGATTTCAACTTTGTACGTTGGCGATTGGGTTATTTGCAGCTGCTTCGGCCCAGGCATCGCCTTGGGCCGAGGTCGGAGACAACGCGCTGCGCGCCGATGTGGCGGTTTTGGCTGCCTCCGGGGTTGTGAACGGCATCACGACACAATGGGCGCTTCCCTGGGACGGGTTGCTGGGCGGACTGGGCGAGGCGCAGCTTTCGGCGCAAACACCAAGCGTCCGCGCCGCGGCCAGCCGGGTTCTGGCACGTGGCAAGGCGGAAATCGCGTTGGGTTTTTCGGCCTCGCTGACATTGGGCGCGGCGACAACGCCTTCGATTGTGTACGGCTTTGACAGCATGGGTCGCGGCGACGGCCAGGCACAGCTCTCGCTGGCTTATGCATCGGGCGGAACATCCGCGCGTCTTTCGGTCGGCGCTTTCACCGCCGACTTCACCGGCAGGAGCGTCAAGTTCATGCCCGATGGCAGCTATATCGCCCAGAAGGTCGGCGACACGCTGGTCTATGCGGGATACCTCTCCCACTGGTGGGGACCGGGCTGGACCTCGGCCCTGGCGCTCTCCAACAATGCCCGCCCCATGCCGCAAATCGGTATCCAGCGCGTCAGCAGCGAGGCGTCGAGCTGGCCGATACTAAACCTGTTGGGACCGTGGCGCGCGGAATTTTTCATCGGCCTGCTCAACGATCCGCGTATCGACCGCAATACGATCTATGACGCAGTCCACTTCACCTTCAATCCGCTGCCGGGGCTGGAGATCGGTATTGCCCGCACCGAGCAGATCTGCGGCGAGAATCATCCTTGCGTGCCGCTACGCGACACTCTGCATCTCGACAACAGTCCGACCAACGTCAACTATACGAACAATGAGGGCCAGATCGACCTTCGCTGGTCGCACACGCTGCTGGGCGTGCCGGCGGAATTCTATATGTCGCTGATGAACGAGGATTCCTCGCCCTTCACGCATTCCGGCACGGTGCACCTGTTCGGCGTCACAGCTTTCGTTCCGCTGAATTACGGCACGCCTCTGCGCCTGACCGTGGAATATACCGACAGTCTTGCGACCAATGATATTTTCAGCTTCGGCAACGTCATGTACGGATTTTCCTATAACAATGGTGGCTATCCGGACGGTATGCGCTATCGCGGTCGTACGATCGGCTTCAGCCTGGACAGTGATTCACGCCTGCTATCGCTGCAGGGCGCCTGGAGCGATGAGGGCGGGCGCTTCTACGAAGTATACTTTCACAACGCGCACATCTCCCATCCGCGCAACCTCCTCGGCAATGTCGTCACCACAGCGCCGGTCGTGATCAGCATGGCGGAGGCCCGTGTCGCCTTTCCATTCGCGGACATTCGTCTTGATTTGGCGGCGCGCTTTCAGGACGATCAGCCCCGCCCGGCTGCCGGTTTTGCTGCTTCTTTCGAGGCAACTATTCGCGTGGCGCTTTAGTTCTTGGCAGACACCGGCCGTAACGGCATAGTCCAGTCGCGTTTGAAGGGCTGCCCATGACTACGCTTGTCACCGGAGGGGCCGGATATATCGGCAGCCATGCGGTTTATGCGCTGCTTGATCGCGGCAGTCCCGTTGTCGTGCTGGACAATTTGTCCACCGGCATTCGTGCCCAGGTCGGCGAGGTAGCCGCTTTCGTCCAAGGCGATGTCGCGGACCGGGCGCTGTTGAAGCGGACGATTCTGGATTATGGCGTCAACGCTGTGATCCATTTCGCCGGGTCCATCGTGGTACCGGAATCGGTGGCCGATCCGATTGGCTACTACGAGAACAATGTCAGCAAGTCGCGCGAGTTGATCGCCGCCTGCCTGGAAACGGGCGTCAAGCGATTCATCTTCTCTTCAACCGCAGCCGTCTATGCCGAAGATGCCGTCCAGCCTCTTGAGGAAGGCGCGCGCAAAGTCCCGATCAGTCCCTATGCCCGCTCCAAACTGATGACCGAATGGATGCTAGAGGATGTGAGCCGGGTGCATGATTTCCGCTATCACATCCTGCGCTATTTCAACGTCGCCGGTGCTGATCCCAAGGGCCGCACAGGGCAGTCGCATCCCGTCGCCACGCATCTGATGAAGCGGGCCGCCATGGTGGCGCTCGGCCGTCTGCCGCATCTGGATATTTTTGGCACCGACTATCCCACGCCTGACGGCACCGGTGTGCGCGATTATATTCACGTCAGCGACTTGGCGGCCGCCCATCTGCTTGCTCTCGATGCTCTTGAGGCGGGTGCGCCATCCACCGTCTACAATTGCGGCTATGGCCGCGGCTTTTCGGTGCGCGAGGTGGCGAAAGGCGTCGAGCGGGTGATTGGCCACGCCCTTCCCGTCCGGGAAGGCCCCCGGCGCTTGGGCGATCCTCCAGTCCTGATTTCCGATCCCAGCCGCATCAAGATGGCCCTCGGCTGGAAGCCGCGCTATGATGATATCGACACCATAATCCGCTCGGCCATCGACTGGGAGCGCCGCTTTAACGCTTAAATTTGCCATTGCCAGACCATTTGTCGCAGCGCAACAGAAAGAAAATACGGCAATTCTGGGGATTAATGTTTACGCCAGTATTGGCGGGATATGAGCGTAACATGGTTGCGTATCGGATTGACCTGCTTGGTCAAGGTTTCCTGCGAAAGGTGCCAATTGGCGCGCCGCCGGACGCGCAAGTTCCTGCCAGCTCCTTCCCGGATAGAGCTTGCCTTGAACGCTGCCGTGCCGACGCCGCCATCAACGGGCTCGACGCGGATATCCAGCTCCGGGTGGCCAGGGATTCTTAGAGTGCCTGCAGGGACCTGAAAGCGCGCTGACGGCAGTGCGGCCCCTTGTCATTTCACCCGCCCGGCGCTTCAAGTCGGCGCCATGCACGCCCTCAATGACACCATCGGCTGGGCCAGGGCCCATGAACGCGTTCTGTCCGCTCTTTTCATGGCGGGGGGCTTTCTCTTCGACAACTGGGCCTTCGGTCGTATCGACCATCCCTCGACCCATGCCGTATTCATCGTCTATCTGCTGGTGGCGGGCATCGCCATCGCCGTGCAGCACGGTATGGAATCTCGCCCGCAGGACCGGTGGCCGTCCGAGCGAACCCGTGCGGTCTTCATGTTTGTCACCCAGTTCGCGCTTGGTGCACTGCTGTCGGGGTTCTGCGTCTTCTACATCCGCAGTGCCTCGCTCTTCGCCTCCTGGCCGTTTCTGCTCTTTATGGCAGCGATCTTCATCGGTCAGGAGGCGTTTCGCCAGTATCACTCGCGGTTGATTTTCGTCGCTTTGCTGCTGTTTTTCTCGGTCTATTCCTACGCCATCATGCTGGTGCCGATGGTGTGGGGCCGGATCGGGCCCGTGCCCTTCCTGCTGAGCGGGATCGTCGCCCTGCTGCTGTTCAGCCTTTACATGCGCGCGCTGGCGCGGCTGGGGCATGACCGCTATCGCAGTGCGCGCAGCCATGTCGCGATCGGCGTCGCGGCGATCACCCTGCTGATCAACGCGTTCTATTTTCTGAAGGTGTTTCCGCCGCTGCCACTGGTGCTGACTGATGCCGGCATTTATCATGGCGTGAAACGTGTCGGCGGTGAGTATCATGTCCAGGAGGAGGACGCTCCTGCCGCCTGGCGCGCCCTGTTCGGCGCCAACCCGGTACTGCACATCCAGCCACGGGGGCGTGTGTATGCCTATACCGCCGTATTTGCGCCGCGCGGTCTGGGCGCCAGAATTATGCATGAATGGCAATGGCTGGATGGGAAGGGCGCCTGGGTCACGCAGCAGCGCATTCCCGTGACCATTGCGGGCGGACGGGAAGACGGCTTCCGCTTCTACACCTTCAAGACTGCGGCCGGGGTCGGCCAGTGGCGCGTGAATATTCTGAGCGACGATGGGCGGGCTATTGGACGGTTGCGCTTTGCAGTCGAGACGCAGGCTGTGGTGCCCAGGCTCTCTTCCAAGGTCATGCAATCCGGCGAATGATGTGTTCAGGTCCGCCAGAGCAATCTAGCAAGGCCGTGATAGTGGCGCTATAAGCGGTGTTTGGCGGCAAGACGGAGACGATATGTACGTGCAGTATGGCTGTGGCTGGTCAGCGCCGGAAGGTTGGCAGAATTTCGACGCATCACCCACGCTTCGGTTTGAACGGATCCCCATTCTGGGCCGTATGTACATGAAGAATGATACGCGCTTTCCCGAAAATGTGCGCTTTGGCGACATTGTGCGGGGACTGCCTATTGCCGACGGCAGTGTACAGGGTTTGTATGCCAGCCATGTCCTGGAGCATCTGAGTCTGGCGGACTTTCGTGTTGCCCTCGCGAACAGCTTCAAGTTGCTGGCACCTGGCGGTGTGTTCCGCTTGATCGTGCCCGATCTGCGCGAGCGTGCGCGCCGTTACGTTGCGTCCAGCACACCGGATGCCGCCTCGCATTTCATGGTCTCCACACATCTGGGTCATGTGGCTCGCCCCAAGGGGCTGCTGGCGAGCATCAAGGCGATGCTGGGGAACAGCAATCATCTCTGGATGTGGGATGAAGAGGCCATGACCGAGGAATTGCACAAAGCTGGCTTCACCGCGATACGCCGCTGCGCCATTGGCGATTCCAGAGACGTAATGTTCGCGCACGTGGAGGAAGCGGGGCGCTTCCTGGACGGCGATATTCCCGAACTGGCGATGGAGTGCCGCAAGGCGGCCTAAGCCACCAAGGCGGGCCTGGATAGGCCGGAAAACCCGAAAAAGGCTGCCCCTTGGCTGCAGCTTGCATAACGCCCTCGGGTGGCATATTTCACAGCCCGCTTTCGGGATACAGAAAATTGTCCACCAATAAAACTGTTATATCTCATCTCCGCCGCTTGGAGGCGGAGA
>CANFDA010000067.1 GCA_947445215.1 Alphaproteobacteria bacterium
CGGGCTGGGCCAGCCTTGTGCTTCGAACAATTGCCGCGTGGTGTTGACCTCGGCGCGCACCTGGTCGAGATCGACATAATCGGTGTCGCGGCCTTCGCTCATCGTCGACCGCCGGTTGGGCCGCGCCTGCACCGGCCGGTCGGGCGACACCCGCGGCCCCACCACAAGCGCCGGAGTGTCCAGTGGGCCCTGGGGCGGCGGCATGCCATGCACCAGCGGCATGTTGGCGGCGCGGGCGCCGCGAATGGAGAGATAGGCGCAGGTCGGCGCCTTGGGGGTGCGGCTGGCGCCCGTCAGTACCACTTCGGTGCGCACCAGCCCGTCCACCGCCTGGCCGTCGTCATGGGCAATTGCGAAATTCAGCTTCTCGATGCGCTCCAGATAGTGCTGATCGACCTGATCCTGGCGGCCAACCTTGTGGCTTTCCTGGGTGCTGAAATAGCGACCCATCAGATTCAGCGGAGCCTCCAGCACATCGACGCATTCGATCCCGATGATGGCGCAGCGGGCTACCAGTTTCTGGTTGAGCGCCTGCGCGGCCAGGGTGAAGAAAGCCAGCCCCGGCATGGTGGCGACCTGATCCAATGCCCGGGTCAGCTGGTGTTCACTGTGCACCAGGAAATAGGTTTGGATCTGGACGTCGACATTATCGATCTGCGCCAGGGCCGCATTGGCTATAGCGCCGAGGGTGTCGCCGGAAGAGTCGAAAATCAGGTGCAGATGGAATTTTCTATCCACAATCGGTTCCGGTCCAAGGTCACAATCCGTCCCCAGCGCCCATAGCCCGGCGGGGAAACCCCCGCAAGAGCGGCGGTAAAAGCGCGCTCGCTGTGCAAGGCCTTGAGTCCATGGGCGCGGAATCCTCCGCATGGTGGATGATGGCTTAACTGTGCCAAAAAACCAAGCTCTTGAGTCGGTTGGGTGTTCGGCTTAAAGCGGGCGCGGACACACACTTTCGCCCACAGCCCACAGCCCTAACAACATCTTCAGCATTCTTAGATTCTAGGATTCTTGTTTTGATAATGGACTTGAAAGTTCTGCGCGTATTGGCGGGCGAAGTGGAAGCCGTCCCGCCCGTTTGGCTGATGCGCCAGGCCGGACGCTATCTGCCGGAGTACCGCGCGGTGCGGGAAAAGGCCGGTTCCTTTTGGGGTATGGCGCTCAATCCCGAACTGGCCGCGGAAGTTACGCTGCAGCCGATCCGCCGTTTCGGCTTCGATGCGGCGATCCTGTTCTCCGACATCCTCACCGTGCCCGAGGCGCTGGGTCAGAAGGTCACCTTCACGGCGGGCGAAGGTCCCAGCCTGAACCCGGTGACCAGCGCCAGGGGTTTCGACGAAAACACCGAAAACTGGCAGCACTATTTCGAGCCGGTCTACGCGGCGCTGCAGAAGACCCGGCTGGGGCTGCCGCCGGGCACTGCCCTACTCGGCTTCGCGGGCGCGCCCTGGACCCTGGCGACCTATCTGGCGGCGGGGGCAGGGGGCGATGAGCAGAAGGCGGCCAAGCTTTGGGCCTACCGCGATCCGGAAGGCTTTGGACATCTTCTGGATGTCTTGAGCGAGTGCGTCGCCTTTCACCTGATCCGCCAACTCGATGCCGGTGCCGATGCGGTGCAGATCTTCGACAGCTGGGCTAGCGGACTTCCCGACGCACTGTTCGAGACTGTGGTGATCAAGCCTACCCGCGCCATCGTGCAGAAGGTGCGCGCGGCGCGGCCCGACGCCCACATTATCGGTTTCCCGCGAGCATCGACGCTGTCGGGCTATCAGCAATATGCCAAAGCCACCGGCGTCGATGCCGTGTCGCTAGATACGTCGGCCCCGATGGGCTGGGCTGCCAGGACCATCGGCACGCTTTGCGCCTGCCAGGGCAACCTTGATCCCATCGCTCTTATTGCAGGTGGATTAGCTCTCGATTCGGCGGTGGACCACATTCTCGAAGCCATGAATGGCACACCCTTCATCTTCAATCTGGGTCACGGCATTCTGCCGGAGACGCCCATCGCCCATGTCGAGCAGCTTTTGAAGCGCATCAGAAAATGAAAGTCGCCATCATCCTGTTCAATCTGGGCGGACCGGACGGCCCCGAAGCGGTGCGGCCCTTCCTGCAGAATCTGTTCTGCGATCCGGCGATCATCTCACTGCCCTGGATCATCCGGGCGCCGCTAGGCCGGTTCATCGCCAAACGCCGCGCGCCTATTGCGCGCGAGATCTATGCCCAGATCGGCGGCGGCTCGCCCATCGTGGCGGAAACGCAGAAGCAGGCGCGCGCGCTGGAAGCGGCGCTGTCGGACGGTGATGTGCAGGCGAAGTCCTTCATTGCCATGCGCTACTGGCACCCCTTCAGCGACGGCGCGGCGATGGCGGTCAAGGCGTATGGCCCTGATAAAATCGTGCTTTTGCCGTTGTATCCGCAATTCTCCAGCACCACCACGGGCTCGTCGCTGAAGGACTGGGCGCGGGCGGCGAAGAGGGCGGGGCTGAAGCAGCCGACCTCCGAAGTTTGCTGCTATCCTGACGAGGCGGGCTTTGTCAGCGCCGCCGCGCAGCGCATCCGCGCCGCCATGGACGGCGCGGACCGCAAGATCAACTGGCGCCTGCTGCTGTCGGCGCACGGTCTGCCCAAGCGTGTCATCGAACGCGGTGATCCTTACCAGAAACAGGTGGGGCAGACCGCCGCCGCCATCGTGCGCGAACTGGCAATGCCCGAACTCGATCCCGTGGTGTGCTACCAGAGTAAGGTCGGGCGCCTGGAATGGATCGGGCCGTCCACCGATGACGAGATCAAGCGCGCCGGGACTTACGGCAAGGGCGTCATCATCGCGCCCATAGCCTTTGTCAGCGAACATTCCGAGACGCTGGTGGAGTTGGACATCGAATATCGCCACCTGGCGAAAGACTCCGGCGCGGTCGAGTATCGCCGCGCCGCCACGGTGGGCGATGACCCCGCCTTCATCGCGGGGCTGGCCGGCCTTGTGCGCCAGGCGCTCGCGGGTGAAACTCCCTGCGTCCCCGGCGGCTGTCCGCGCTAGAGAACGCGATGAAAGAATTTCTTCTCGACTATTATATCTGGCTCAAGGCCTTTCACCTGATCGCGGTGATCGCCTGGATGGCGGGCATGCTCTATCTGCCGCGCCTGTTCGTCTATCACTGCCAGACCGCGCCGGGCAGCGAAGGCAGCGATCGTTTCAAGGTGATGGAGCGCAAGCTGCTCAAGGGCATCATCAACCCATCTATGGGCGCGGTGTGGCTGCTGGGCCTGACCCTGGCCTGGATCACCGAGGCCTACACCCAGCCCTGGTTCCAGCTCAAATTTCTGCTGGTGTTCATCCTCTCCGGTTTCCACGGCTTCCTGAGTGCGCGGGTGAAAGACTTCGCCGCCGACCGCAACAGCCTCAGCGAGCGTTTCTACCGAATCATCAACGAAGTGCCTGCCGTGATCATGGTCGCGGTGGTGCTGCTTGCGGTTGTAAAACCGTTTGGGTAGTCCTTTTCCGCCACAATCCTGAACGGCCCGCATGGTTGCATCGGCCCGAAATCCCGCTATAAGTTTCCCGTCTCCTGATCCGCAGGCCACGCGCATGGCGCGAGGCGAACTGGCCAAAAAGCCGGCGCGGGTTACCAAGCCCAACCTTCGAAGCCGGACCGGGGACCCTCCCCGCTTGGCCCGAACCAAAGCCAAACTTCCCCACTCAGGTGTTTCCATGACTCTCCAGGACGGGTTGCAGACCATGAAGCTGCAGGAACTCAAGAACAAGAAGCCGGCCGACCTGCTGGCCTTCGCCGAGGATCTTGAGATCGAGAATGCCTCGACCATGCGCAAGCAGGACATGCTCTTCGCCATCCTCAAGGAGTTGGCCGAGCGCGATGTCGAGATCATGGGCCAGGGCGTGGTCGAAATCCTGCAGGACGGCTTTGGCTTCCTGCGCTCGCCGGAATCCAACTACCTGCCCGGCCCCGACGACATTTACGTTTCGCCCAACCAGATCCGCCGCTTTGGCCTGCGCACCGGCGACACCGCCGAAGGCCCGATCCGCGCGCCCAAGGATGGCGAGCGCTATTTTGCCCTGCTCAAGGTTACGACCATCAATTTCGAAGACCCCGAGCAGATCAAGCACAAGGTCCATTTCGACAATCTGACGCCGCTTTATCCGACAAAGGCGCTCAAGATGGAATTGGACGATCCCACCATCAAGGACAAGACCGGCCGCGTCATCGACATCGTGGCGCCGCAGGGCATGGGCCAGCGCGCCCTGATCACCGCGCCGCCGCGCACCGGCAAGACGGTGATCCTGCAGAACATCGCCAAGGCCATCGCGGCTAACCACCCCGAAGCCTTCCTGATTGTCCTGCTGATCGACGAGCGTCCGGAAGAAGTGACCGACATGCAGCGCACCGTGGTGGGCGAAGTCATCTCGTCGACCTTCGACGAACCGGCGACGCGCCACGTGCAGGTCGCCGAAATGGTGATCGAAAAGGCCAAGCGCCTGGTCGAGCATCGCCGCGACGTCATCATCCTGCTGGATTCGATCACCCGCCTGGGCCGCGCCTACAACACCGTTGTGCCCTCGTCGGGCAAGGTGCTGACCGGCGGCGTTGACGCCAACGCCCTGCAGCGCCCCAAGCGCTTCTTCGGCGCGGCGCGCAATATCGAGGAAGGCGGTTCGCTGACCATCATCGCCACGGCGCTGATCGACACCGGCAGCCGCATGGACGAAGTCATCTTCGAAGAGTTCAAGGGCACGGGTAACAGCGAAATCATCCTGGACCGCAAGGTTGCGGACAAGCGCGTGTTTCCGGCCATCGACATCATGCGCTCGGGTACCCGCAAGGACGAATTGCTGGTCGAGAAGGGCCAGCTGGCGAAAACCTATGTCCTGCGCCGCATCCTTTCGCCCATGGGCACGGTGGATGCGATCGAGTTCATGCTCGACAAGCTGAAGTCGGCCAAGAACAACGCCGACTTCTTCGAGAGCATGAACACCTGAGGTTCTGAGCCGCAATACGCAAAAGGCCCGGTTTTCCGGGGCCTTTTTGTTGTGCAGCGGCCATCAGGATGGTTCGTGCGTTATCGGTCCATGAGCATGGAAATCGCAGCCCTGATTGCCGTGGCGCTGGTCTTCGCCGCTGCCTCCCTGCTGCCCTTTGTCAGCAGCCGGTGGGATGACACCCACTGGAGCGAGCCTTAAGGGATCAACACCGTCGCGCCGGTAGTCTTGCGGCCTTCCAGCGCGTCATGCGCCGCCTTGGCGTCCGCCAGCGGATAGCGGTGGTTCACCGCGATTTTCACCGTGCCCGAAGCGATTATCGCGAACAATTCGGCAGCGGCGCGCTCCAGGTCCGGGCGGGTGGCGATGTAGTGAAACAGGGTCGGCCGCGTCAGGTAAAGCGAACCTTTGGCCGCCAGCACACCTGGCGCGAAGGGCGGCACAGCGCCGGAGGAATTGCCGAAGCTCACCATGAGGCCGCGCGGCGCGAGGCAATTCAGCGAAGCCTCGAACGTGTCCTTTCCCACCGAGTCATAAACCACCGGCAGGCCGGCGGGTGCGATCTCGCGCACCGTCTTTTCCCAGCCTTCCCGCAACAGCAGAACATGCGTCGCCCCGGCGGCACGGGCGGGTGCGATCTTTGCTTCAGACCCCACCGTGCCGATGAGGGTGACGCCCAGCGCCCTGGCCCATTGGCAGGCGATCAGGCCGACACCGCCGGCGGCGGAATGGATCAGCACGGTTTCGCCCGCCTGCACCTTGTAGGTCTCGCGCAGCAGGTACCAGGCGGTGAGGCCCTTGAGCATGGCGGCGGCCGCGACTTCGTCGCTGATGCCGTCGGGAATCTTCACCAGGTCCTTGGCCGGAATATTGCTGGCCTCGGCATACGTGCCGTTCGGCGCGCTGGCGGCGGCGACGCGATCGCCCACGGCCAGGCCGGCGACGCCATCGCCCAGTGCTTCCACCACGCCCGCCACTTCTTTGCCCAGGCCTGCAGGCAGCGGCGAAGGGTAAAGCCCGGTGCGGAAATAGGTGTCGATGAAGTTCACGCCGATGGCGGTGTGGCGCAGCCGCACCTCTCCCGCGCCAGGCGGCGGCAGGTCGACGCTTTCAAACTTCAAAACATCGCTGCCGCCGATCTGGTGGAAACGGATCGCTTTGGTCATGAGAGGTTAGCCTTAAAGAAAGCGGCGGCCCGCGCATTGGCGAGGTCTGCTGCAGCCTGGTTGAAATTCTTGCCCCCTTGCCGCGCGAAGGCGTGATCGATGCCGTCATAGCGGTGCAGCGTCACGTTGGGATTGTCCTTCAGCCCCGCGATCATCTGCTCCTGCATCGGCTTCGGCACGAAACCGTCCTCGGTGGCGATGTTCAGCATCAGCGGCTTCTTGATATTCGCGGCTTCGCCCAGGAAGGCGGGAATGTTCACGCCATAATAGCTGACGCTCGCATCGACATCGGTGCGCGCGGCGGTGAGATATGCCAAGAGACCGCCCAGGCAATAGCCCACCGCGCCCACTTTATTCACGCCAGGCATGGCACGCAGCGTGTCGATGCTGGCCTGGATATCTTCGACGCCGGTGGCGGGATCGAAGCGATTCATCAGGTCCAGCGCCGCTTTCCATTCGGCGTCGCTCTGGTCCGTCAGTTTGACGCCGGGCTGCAGCCGCCAGAACAGGTCTGGCGCCAGCGCGACATAGCCTTGCGCCGCCAGGGCGTCGGCGATGCCCCGCATCACCGCGTTGACACCAAAGATCTCCTGGATGACCACGATGCCGGGGCCGCTGCCCGAAGCGGGAGTGGCGAGATAGCCCTGCATGCCCCCCCGGATTGCGATCATGCTCTGACTTGGCGCGGCAAGGTCAGTAGCTGCGCCAGTTCGGCCGTGCCGGTGATGGGCGGCGAGGCCATGGTGCCCTGGCAGACATAGGCCGTGGCGACGCCGTTCTGCATGCCGCCATGCGCGGCGGGATGGCCTTCGGGCAGGCTTTCGCCGGGCTCGACCAGGATCACCAGCTTGCTGGGCAGGGCCTTGCCCCAGGCGGTGCGGACCAGTTCCCGGGTCTGGGGATGGCCGCGGGTGCCGAAGATCACGATCTGGAGCGCCGAGGAATAAGTCTCGCTGCCGTTGAGATAGCCGCACATGGCCAGGAGGCTGCGCGGCAGGTCGGCGCCGAAGCTGCCAACCAGTTCGCGGGCTCGTTCGGCATAGGCGGCGTTGCCGGTGAACAGGATCAGGCGCGACAGCACCGTGAGCATGGTGCCGTTGGCGGGCGGGGTGGGATTGTCAAAGACATAGCGCGGCCGCAACAGGATCGGGTCGGCATGGTCGGAGGTGAAGAAATAACCGGCGCGGGCCGCATCCCAGAAATGCGCGTCCAACTCGCCCACCCAGGCCTTGGCGTTTTCCAGGAAGCGCTTGTCGCCCGAGACTTCGAACAGCTGCGTCGCCGCCAGCGCCATGTTGGCATAGTCGTCGGCAAATCCTTCGGCGCCATGCTGGCCGCCGGCGGAGGAGTGATAGAGCTTGCTGCCGTCGCCCAGGGTGGCGACCACGGTGTTGAATGCGATCACGGCCTCGGCGATCCATTCGCTGCGTTCCAGCACCATGCCGGCGCGGGCCAGCGCGGCGATGGCCAGGCCGTTCCAGTCGGCCAGCATCTTGTCGTCGCGCGGCGGCGGCGTGCGCTTGCTCCGCGCCTCCAGCAGCATGCCGCGCTGCTTGGTCATCAGCAATTCGTCGGCGTCGGAGGTCGCCTGCGCGCCCGAGCCGGTGCGGCGCGGCACATTGCGGCCGTTGAAGTTGCCCTCGCGGTCGATGTCGTAGATGGATTTGAACTTGGCCGAGAAGGTGCCGACTAGCGCGGCGTCTATTTCCGCCTCGGTCCAGAGGTAGTATTTGCCTTCCTCGCCGTCGCTCAGCGAATGCAGGGTGGTGGCGAAGCCGCCGCCGGGCAGCTTCATCTCGCGCAGCATCCAGCCCACCGTTTCCTCGATGCGGTTGCGGGCCAGTTCGCTGCGGTTGTGCTGCCAGACGCCAGTGAGGAGTTCGATCATCTGGGCGCTGTCGGCAAGCACCTTCTCGAAATGCGGGATCGACCAGCGTTCGTCCTGGGTGTAGCGGAAGAAGCCGCCCCCGATATGGTCGTAGATGCCGCCGAACAGGATGCCGTCCAGCGTGGTGAACAGCACCTGCGAATATTGCGGTATGCCGCTGCGCAAGTAAGCGCGCCACAGCGTTTCCAGCTGCTGCGGTTGAAGGAATTTCTGCTGGCCCTGCTGGCCGCCGAAGAAGATGTCGTAATTGCGGGCGACGGCCATCGCCGCCACGTCGAGCTGGATCAACTCAGGGGGCACGCGGGTGTCGCGCTCATAGACGGCTTCGAGCTGGCTCTGCACACCCCTGGCCTGCTCGCGCGTCTGGGCGTTTTGGTTTTTCCACATATGGGCGGCTTCATTGACCGCCATGCGGAAGGACGGCTGATCGCCGCGCTGCTCGGTCGGCAGGTAGTTGATCGCGAAATAGGGCGAGCCGTCCGGATCGAGGAAGACGTTGGTGGGCCAGCCGCCGCGCAGGCCCATCAGGGTCAGGGCGTTCTGGTAGAGCTGGTCAAGGTCGGGGCGCTCCTCCCGGTCAACCAGGACTGGGATGAAGTTCGCGTTGATGATGGCGGCGATCTCCGGATTGGAGAAGCTCTCCTCGCTCATCACATGGCACCAATGGCAGCTGGTGTAGCCGATCGACAGGAAGATGGGCTTGTCCTGGGCCTTGGCGTTGGCCAGCGTGTCGGGCCCCCAGGTCTGCCATTGCACCGGATTGTCCTTGTGCATGCGGAGATAGGGGCTGGGGGTATTCTGGAGCGCGTTGGCAGACATGGTATTGTTCCGGTTGGGCGCGTCGGGCAATGCCGCGCGCTAGTTGTTTTTGGGCTGGCGTTCTTACCCCGAACGGGGGGTGGGTCCAAGCCCGGCGGCATTGGCGTGGAGTTGGCCATGAAAGTGAATATCGAGATGGAAATGACCCCGGAGGAGGCCCGCCGGTTCATGGGGCTGCACGATGTCGCCCCGCTGCAGAAGCAGATGCTGGAAGAGATGCAGGGCCGGATTCGGGCCGCCTTCGGCGCGGGCGATCCGGACGCCATGATGAAGGCCTGGATGCCCTTTTTGGGCAGCAATGCCGGGTCCGGGGCCGAGGCCTTCCAGAAATTCCAGAAATATTTCTGGGACAGCGCCACGCGGGTGGCAGGCGGCACGACCAAATAATGGCGGACACCATCTTTGCCCTGGCCAGCGGTGCCGGGCGGGCCGGGGTGGCCGTTGTGCGGCTTTCGGGTCCGCATGCCGGTCCGGCGCTTGCCGCCTTGGCCGGGTCCCTGCCGCCGCCCCGCACCGCCATGCTGCGCAGCATCCGCCATGCCGGGGTGGAGATCGATCGGGCGCTGCTGCTTTGGTTTCCCGGCCCCGCCAGCTTCACTGGCGAGGACGTCGCGGAGCTGCATCTCCATGGCGGGCGGGCGGTGCGCGAGGCACTCTTCGCGGCCCTGCTGTCGCTGGGTCTGCGCCCAGCGGAACCGGGGGCGTTCAGCCGCCGCGCCGTGGAGAATGGCAAGCTCGATCTGACCCGGGCCGAGGCCATCGCCGATCTGGTCGATGCCGAAACCGAAGCCCAGCGGCGTCAGGCGCTGCGCCAGCATCATGGGGCGCTGGCCGATTTCTATGAAGGCTGGCGCGCTCAACTGATCACGGCGGTTGGCCGGGCCGAAGCCGCGATCGATTTTTCCGACGACGGCATGGGCGAGGCGGAGTTCGATGCGGCGCGCACCACAGCGATTCATTTGGCCCAGGAAATACAGGCTCATCTCGATGATGCCGGGCGCGGCGAAGCCCTTCGTGAGGGCGTGCGGCTGGCGATCATCGGCCCGCCCAATGCGGGCAAGTCGTCACTGTTGAATGCGCTGGCTCAGCGCGATGTGGCGATTGTTTCGGACATTGCGGGGACCACCCGCGACGTGATCGAGGTGCGGCTGGACCTGGGCGGCGTGCTGGTGATCGCCTCCGACACGGCGGGGTTGCGCGACAGCGGCGACACCATCGAGGCAGAAGGCGTGCGCCGGGCGTTGGCGCGGGCCCGGGAAGCGCACCTAATCCTGCTGTTGCAGGATGGCAATGCTGCGGCACCTCGCGCCGCAATCCCGGGCGACCTGGCGCCCGATTTTGTCGTTTGGAACAAGAGCGACCTGCACCCGCATGAGGGCATTTCGATCTCGCTGAAGACCGGCGACGGCATGGCCACCCTGCAGGATTTGCTGCAGCAAAAGGTGCAGCAAAAATTCACTGGCGAGGCCCCTGCCCTGACCCGCGCCCGGCATCGTGTAGCCCTGACCGAGGCGCTGGCGGCACTCGATCACGCTGTGGTCGCCCACGAACCTGAGCTGCTGGCGGAAGACCTTCGCCTCGCCCTGCGGGCGGTGGGGCGGATCACCGGTCGGATCGATGTGGAAGAGGTGCTGGACTTCGTCTTCCAAGGCTTCTGTATTGGTAAGTGATTGCTTACCGACAGAAGATAGTTGTCCACAGGCGAGCTTTTCCTTAATGCACCGGCGATGGGATCAAGCTTTGACGTCATTGTGATTGGCGGCGGCCATGCCGGCTGCGAGGCCGCGGCGGCGTCGGCCCGCTTTGGCGCGCGCACGCTCCTCCTTACCCACGCCTTCGAGACCCTGGGCGAGATGTCCTGCAATCCAGCCATCGGCGGCGTCGGCAAGGGCCATCTGGTGCGCGAGGTCGATGCGCTGGACGGTCTGATGGGCCAGGTCGCGGATGCGGCCGGCATCCAGTTCAAGCTGCTGAACCGGCGCAAGGGCCCGGCGGTGCGAGGCCCGCGCGCGCAGGCGGATCGCGCGCTTTATCGCGCGGCGATGCAAAGGCTGCTGGTCGAAATTCCGAACCTGACGATCAAGGTGGC
>CANFDA010000068.1 GCA_947445215.1 Alphaproteobacteria bacterium
AAAGCGCCGCGCTCATGGCCGAACAATTCGCTTTCTACCAGTTCCTTGGGGATCGCCGCCATGTTGATGGCGACGAAGGTGCCATAGCGGCGCTTGCCGTAATCATGCAGCGCCTTGGCCACCAATTCCTTTCCGGTGCCGCTCTCGCCCATGATCATGACGGTGAGATCGGTCTGGGTCAGGCGCGCGATGACGCGATAGATTTCCTGCATCGCGGGCGAACGCCCGATCAGCGGCAGCCGGTCTGCGGCGGCATCCGCCGGCGGCTCGCACCGCGATCCGGGGCTGGCCAGCGCCCGCTGCACCACCTGGAACAGCTCCTTCAGGTCGAAGGGCTTGGGCAGATATTCGAAGGCGCCGCGCTCCGCCGCCGTAATGGCGGTCAGCAGCGTGTTCTGCGCGCTCATCACAAGGATGGGCAGTTCGGGGCGCATCTTCTTGATGCGCGGGATCAGGTCGAAGCCGCTTTCGTCCGGCAGCACTACATCGGTGATGACAAGATTGCCGTCGCCCGCCGAGACCATGCGCCACAGCCCGGCGGCAGTGCCTGTGGTGCGCACATTATATCCCGCGCGACCCAGCGCGTGATTGAGCACCGTGCGGATGGCGCTGTCGTCGTCGCAAATGAGAATGGTCGCGGTCATCAGGCGGCCTCGGCCGTGGCTTTGGGAAGAAGGACTCGAAAAATCGTGCGGCGCGGAACGCTGTCGCACTCGATCATGCCGCCATGGTCGTTGACGATCTTGGCCACCAGCGCTAGGCCCAGGCCCGAGCCGCGCGCCTTAGTGGTGACGAATGGATCGAAGATGTAGGGCATGATGTCGGACGGCACGCCGCCGCCATTGTCGCGCACCGTCACTTCCAGCGGCAGCGACAGGCGCTCACCCGCCACGGCGGCGCCGAACTTGACGCCGGGCCGGTAGCCGGTGGTCAGCGTGATTTCGCCGCTCGCTTCCGGCAGCGCGTCGGCGGCATTGCGCATGAGATTGAGGAAGACCTGGATCAGCTGGTCCTTGTCGCCCAGCACCGGCGGCAACGAGGGATCATAACGCTCGACGATGGATACGCCGCGCGCGAAGCCCGACTCCGCCACCTTGCGCACCCGGTCCAGCACTTCATGGATGTTGACGAGATGGCGCGCGAAACCGGGGGTGTCGCCGAAACTTTCCATGCGGTCGATCAGGGTTCGGATGCGGTCGGTCTCGTCGATGATGAGCTGGGTCATCTCGCGCTCCGACGGATCGAGCGCCTCTTCCAGCAACTGCGCCGCGCCGCGAATGCCCACGAGTGGATTCTTGATCTCGTGCGCCAGGACAGCCGCCATGCCGTGCATGGAGCGCGCCGCGCCTCGCGCCACCATCTGGCGGTCCATGCGCTGGGCCAGGCCGCGTTCCTGCAAGGTGAGGATCACCGCGCCGTCCGGCTCCACCACGGGCGTCACCGTCACGTCGGCGACGCGCTCGCCGTTGCGCGGGGTGGAGAGATCGACATCGCGCTCGGAAGCTGTGGAATGTCGTTCGCGCGCCTGGTCGATTAGTTGCACCAGCGGACTGTTCAAGGGGATCAGTTCGATGAATGACAGCCTCTTGAGTAGCACCACGCTTGTGTCGAAGAACTGTTCGGCGGCCGGGTTGGCGAATAGCACCTCCTGCCCCGCCCCGATGATCAAGACCGGCATCGGCAGGGCGCTGGCTATGGAGCCCACGCTGCTCAGGTCAATCATCGCGGGAGAGCCATATTTGGGGAACGGACGCGCCATTTGCCTATTTTTAATCAAAATGAGCCTATGAAGATAATATAATCATAAAAAAAGAAGGCAATTTCAATATCGCGTCGCAGCAAGGGAAATGGTACCCGACACCATGAAATCGGCTGGAGTTCCAATGCCCCGCTTTGCCGTCCTCATCGTGGCCGCCGGAAAAGGTGAGCGGGCCGTGACCAGCTTACCCAAGCAGTACGAGACCTTGGCCGGGCAACCCATGCTGCGCCGAACGGTCCAGGCCTTTAGTGGTTACACGGTCCATGTGGTGATCGGCCCGGGCCAGGACACGCTGGCCGCCGCGGCGCTGGCCGGGCTGGATCTGCCAGCTCTTATTACTGGCGGTGCGACGCGCCAGGAGTCTGTTCGGCTTGGGCTGGAAGCCTTGGTGCAGGATGCGCCGGATTTCGTGCTGATCCATGACGCCGCCCGTCCGCTTGTGTCCGGCAAGGTCGTTGCCGCCGTCGCGGCGGCGCTGGAAGCCGGTCATGACGGCGCCCTGCCGATGGTGGCCGCTGCCGACACGCTGCGCCGGAAAGAAGCCGATGGCCATTTCACCCTGGTCTCGCGAGACAATCTCTACCGGGCGCAGACGCCGCAGGGCTTCGTCTATGCCAAGATACTGGCCGCGCATCGCAAGCATGCTGCCACCGAAGTGACCGACGATGTCGCGCTGGCGGAGCTGGCGGGCCTGACGGTGACGATGGTCGAAGGCGAAGAGAAGAACATCAAGGTGACATGCAAGGAGGATTTCGCGTTGGCCGAAATATTGATGGGCAACCCTAACGCGATAAGCGATATCCGAACCGCCACCGGCTATGACGTCCACAAATTCACCGCTGGCGATCACATCTGGCTCTGCGGCTTGAAGGTGCCGCACAGTCATGGTCTAGAAGGCCATTCCGACGCCGATGTTGGCCTGCACGCCATCACCGACGCGCTACTGGGCTGCATCGGCGAAGGCGATATCGGCATGCACTTCCCGCCCACCGACGAACGCTGGCGCGGCGCGGCGAGCTGGAAGTTTCTCGACCATGCCGCGTCCATGGTACAGACACGCGGCGGCGTCATCACCCATGTCGATGTAACGCTGATCTGCGAGCGGCCCAAGGTGGGCCCGCACCGCGACGCCATGAAGGTGAAGATCGCGGAAATTCTCGGCCTCGAATTGTCGCGCGTCAGCATCAAGGCAACAACCACCGAAGGCCTGGGCTTCACCGGCCGCCGCGAAGGCATCGCCGCGCAGGCCATCGTCACGGTCCGCCTCTGATGCCCCGCACCGCCACCGTCATCGCATCGGTGGGCGGCATCGGTTATTTCCCCTTCGCCTCCGGCACGGTGGCCAGTGCGGTGGCGGCGCTGCTGGCGCTGCCGATCCTGTTCTTCGGCGGGCCAGTGATTCTGGTGGCGGCATCCATCCTCGCTTTTGTCATCGGCATCGCCGCCTGCGATGCGCATGTCCGCGCCACCGGCCGCGAAGACCCGTCCGAATGCGTGATCGACGAAGTAGCGGGCCAATGGCTGGCCTGCGCTTTCGCACTGCCCGTCTTTGGCGGGCTAATGCCGCAGCCGCAGGACGCCGCGGTGACGCTGTCGCTCGCCTTTCTGCTCTTCCGCCTGTTCGACATCTGGAAGCCCTGGCCGGTGAGTTGGGCCGAGCGCAGCTTCGCAGGCGGTCTGGGCGTGATGGCCGATGACATGATCGCGGGCCTGATGGCAGGACTTGGCGTTGTCCTGATCCGTTATGCGGTGCCGCTGTGATTTTCGCGCCAGAACTGCTGCAACAGGTGACGGAGCTGCTGGCCGCAGCGCGCGCCAAAGAATTGAAGATCGCTACGGCGGAAAGCTGCACTGGCGGACTTATTTCGGCCCTGCTCACGGACGTCGCCGGATCGTCAGACGTCTTCGAGCGAGGCTTCGTCACCTATTCCAACCAGGCCAAGATGGATCTGCTGGGCGTGCCGGAGAATTTGCTGCGCACGCATGGCGCCGTCTCCGCGCCCGTGGCCTGGGCCATGGCAGAAGGCGCGCTCCGTCATGCGCGCGCCAACATCGCGGTCGCCGTTACCGGCATCGCCGGTCCCGGCGGCGGCACGGCGGAAAAACCTGTGGGTCTGGTCTATATTGCGGTCTCGAACGGCAGCGATACGCAGGTGACAGAACAGCGATTCTGGGACATTGGCCGCAGCGCGGTGCGCCAGGCGACCGTCAAAGCCGCGCTCGCCCTACTTTCGTCCACGCTCTAGTCAGGACGGCGCAGCAGTTAGCGCCGCCGCCCGGGCCTCGAAGGCCGCGGTCATCTTGAGCAGCGCCTTCTCGAAGGACGTGCCCGCCACCGCCCCCAGGATTCGGTTGCGGAATTCGAAGTCGATGGCGAAATGCACTTCACAGCTTTCCGGTGTCACCGGAACAAAGCGCCAGTGATTTTCCAGCTTGCGGAATGGGCCCTCGGTCTGTCCCACATCCACCGTCAGAGTGGCGGGATCGAGCCTAACGCGACTGGTGTATTTCTCGCGGAAGGCACGATAGCCCACCATCATCTCGGCAATGACCCCATCATCGGTGTGCGACTTGACCCGTAGGCCCAGCACCCAGGGCAGGAATTGGGGATACTGCTCCACATCCGACACAACGCGGTACATGAGTTCCGCCGGATACGGCACGATGCGGACTTCCCGGTACATCAGCTGCGGGCGACGCGAGCGGCCTTCAGCTGGGCGAAGTCGCTGTCGGCGTGATAGCTGGAGCGGGTCAGTGGCGAGGCCGACACCATCAGGAAGCCCTTGGCGCGAGCGATGCTTTCCAGCCCCTTGAACTCGTCCGGCGTCCAGAAGCGATCCAGCTTGGCATGCTTCTTCGTGGGCTGGAGATACTGGCCTATGGTTAGGAAATCGACCTGCGCGGCGCGCAGATCGTCCATTACCTGCATGATCTCTTCGCGCGTCTCACCCAGACCAACCATCAAACCGGACTTGGTGAAGCCTTCCGGATACAATTCCTTGGCCCGCTCCAGCAGCCGCAGCGAGGCGTAGTAGCGCGCGCCCGGGCGCACCTTCAGGTAGAGCCGCGGCACGGTCTCCATATTGTGGTTGAAGACGTCAGGTTTCGCCTCCATCAGAACTTCGATGGCGCCGTGCTTGCGCAGGAAGTCGGGCGTCAGCACTTCGATGCTGGTCTTGGGGCTCAGCGCGCGGGTGCTGGTGATGACGTCCGCGAAATGCTGTGCGCCGCCATCGGCAAGGTCGTCGCGGTCCACCGAGGTGATGACGACATGCATCAGCCCCAGCGCCTTCACGCCATTGGCGACATTGGCGGGCTCGTCTGTGTCCAGCGGCGCGGGCAAGCCGGTCTTAACGTTGCAGAAGGCGCAGGCGCGGGTACAGGTGTCGCCCATGATCATCATAGTTGCGTGGCGCTTGGTCCAGCACTCGCCGATATTCGGGCAGGCCGCTTCCTCACAGACCGTGTGCAGCTTGTTGGCGCGCACCACGTCGCGGGTGGCGGCATATTCCTTGGAGACTGGCGCCTTGACCCGGATCCAATCCGGCTTGCGCTGGATCTCGGAGTCGGGGCGGTGCGCCTTTTCGGGATGCCTCAATTTGTCGATGACCACGGTCATGGCCGAGATATAGCGCAATCCGCTCCCGGTGCGACGGCCAAAACGGCACAGAACTGAACCAAAGCCACTTATCTGCGTTGCAAAAATAGCATTTCCCGGAGTTCTGCCATGGCCACTGTCCATTCCCTGCCCCACACGCCGCGCGCCGCCGCCAATGCGAAAGCCACGGCGTCCAGCCATCCCCTGCAACGCCTCGGCACCCCTGCCAAGGCGGCCCTGTTCGCGGTGGCTACAACTTCGGCCTCGCCGCGGTGGCTGTCGCCATCATAGGTCCCCGCCGCCTGGAACGCGAATTTCTGGCGCAACTGCTAAAGGCCGTTGGCCCGCAAGCGGAGAAATTGTGGGACCAGGCCGGCCCGGTGCGCGAGCAGCTCAGCGGCCTGTTCCGGCGCGCCAGCAATTAGCGAGAAAAGCTCGCCCACGACTTCCAAATCTGGATCGGGCATTTCCGCACCTCGTAAGCGGTCTAAGGTAGCGCTTGTGTTGCTTGCGAGCTAGCCTCCGGCGGTCAACGCCGGACCTGCTCATGAGCCCCAGTCTTGTCCCTTACGATCCGCGCGCGTCCCGGCGCTCGCTGTTCCAGGCCTTGCTGGAGGCGCGCCGCCGTCATGGCGGCAAGACACAAGCCCTGGTCGATCTGGACGATCGCGTTCTGGATTACGACACCATCGTGAAGGGCGCCTTCGCGCTGGGACATGCCCTGAAGCGCGGCACCCGCGATGGCGAATCTGTCGGCGTGTTGCTGCCCACCGGTGCGGCGGCGGCAGTCACCTTCTTCGGCATCAGCGCCTATGGCCGCGTGCCTACCATGCTAAACTTCACCAGCGGCACCGCCAATCTGCGCAGCGCCCTGAAGACGGCGCAGGTCAAGCGCATCGTGACGGCCAAACGCTTTGTCGGCGTCGTCAAGCTAGAAGAGGTGGTGGCCAAACTCGCCAAGCATGCGGAGGTGCTCTATCTCGAAGATGTCCGCGCCAATCTCTCCCTGCTGGACAAGGCCGCCGCCGCCGCGGGGCTGGTCGCGCCCGCGCTGGTGATCGCCAGGCCCAACCCCGACAGCACCGCCGCCATTCTTTTCACCTCTGGCACCGAAGGTGCGCCGAAGGGTGTGGCGCTATCCCACGCCAACATCCTGTCCAACGTGGCGCAGGTGCAGGCCCATATCGCCCTCTCCATCACGGAAGACCTGGTATTCAATCCCCTGCCCATCTTTCACTGCTTCGGCCTGTCGGTCGGCACCATCCTACCGCTGGTGTGTGGCATCCGGGTGGTGACGCATCCTTCGCCTTTGCAGCCCAAGGAGATCGTCAAGCGCATCAAGGCGCATGGCGCCACCATCCTGCTTTCAACCGACACCTTCATCGCCCAGTATGGCCGCGCCGCGGATGAGCGCGACCTGGATTCCGTGCGAATGGCGGTCTGCGGCGCCGAGCGGGTGCGCAACGAGACCCGCGCCTTTGTGAAGGAAAAGTTCAATATCCAAATACTGGAAGGCTATGGCGTCACCGAGGCCGCGCCCGTGGTCGCCGCCAACCAGATCGAAGCCAATCATCCCGGCACGGTGGGCCGCATGATGGCGCAGATGGAAGCGATGCTGGAGCCGGTGGAAGGCATTCCCGGCGCCGGACGGCTGAAGGTGAAGGGCCCCAACGTGATGTTGGGCTATATCCTGCCGGAAGCGCCCGGCGTGATCGTGCCGCCGGAAGGCGGCTGGCACGACACCGGCGATGTCGCCAGCATTGACGAGGATGGCTTCATCGCCATTCGCGGGCGGCTCAAGCGGTTCGCCAAAATTGGCGGCGAGACCGTGTCCTTGCAGGTACCTGAGAATTGCGCTGCCGCGCTATGGCCGGGCCACGCCCATGCCGCCGTGACGGTGGCCGATCCGCGCAAGGGCGAACAGATCGTGCTGGTGACGGATGCGACGGAAGCCAGCCGCAACAGCCTGCTGGCCTGGGCGCAGAATCACGGCGTTTCCGAACTGGCGGTACCGCGCCAGGTGCTGATCGTGGAGTCGATCCCGGTGCTGGGAACGGGCAAGACCGACTATGTCGCGGTCCAGAAGCTGGCAGCTATCGACGAGCCTCACCAATAGCCGTTGCCGAAGCCGCCATTGTAGCCGTTCCACGGGTCCATCCGCGCGCCATAAACCGCCGCCATAATTGCCATAGCGCGAATAGCCGACGCCGCCGACGAAAGGCTCGCACCAGGGCGCGCCGTATGATCCGTACCCGGAATAATAGGCCGGCTGCGCGCTGGAATAGTCATAGGAATAACCCGGCGCCGAGCCCTGATAGACCGTGGTCGGTCCGTAATAATTGTTCACGGTGCCGCTACTTATCGGCGGCGGCGCGTGCGGGGCTTAATAATCACGCTCATAGCGGTCGCCAGCCTGGGCGGCGGCTGTCAGCATAACAATCCCGGCCAGTCCCAACGGCAACGCGGCGAGTTTCAGTATGGCGATTATATGGGGAACCCGGTTCCAGATTCTGTATCTGGAACAGCAGTTTGGGTTGACTGGCGATAACCATACAGGCTTAATGGTTTCGGTCGCCGCCAGGGATCGGCTCCGCGACCAAGGGCTGGGTAAAGACAGGCGGGAGCCTGCCGTTCCTCAACAAAATGACTATGGAGCCGGATACGTGAAGCCACGCGAGTTGGTGCGCGCCTACTCTGCATCCCCATGGTATGGACGCTTTACGGCGGCGCTCGCCGCGCTGGCCACCACCGATGGCCGCTGGGCCGTTGTCTCCACCAGCATCACCACGCTGGTCGCCGGCATTGTCGCTTCGCTGGCGGTGGGCACGCTGCCCATGAGCAACCCCGCCGTCTCGACCACGCATATTCCCCTCACCTACGAACTGTTCCTGCGCCTGCTCAAGATCAGCAGCAGCGTTCCGCACCTCACTGCGCCCGACCAGGCTGATCGCGCCAATCTCGATCCCGGCGTCGAGAGCCGCACCGTGACGCTGGTCGCGGGCGATACGCTGGCGGGCGCGCTGAAAGATGTCGGCATCTCGGTGCAGGACGCCAACGCCGCCGTCGCGGCGTTGGGCACGGATTTTAATCCGCGTCAGCTCAAGGCGGGCCTGGCCATCGACATCACCTATGCGGTGGCGACCATCGACGCCAGCGGCGCGGCCGATACCGCAAAGCCCCACACCACCACCATCATGGTCAACGGCAAGGCGCTGGAAGTTCCGCTCGCCGAGGAGACCGATATCGGCGCGACGCCCGGAACCTCGGAGCCGATCTCGCGCCTGCTATCGCTGCACTATTCGCCGTCCATCGAGCAGGGAGTCACCATCACCCGCTCCACCGTGGGCGGCTTCACGGCGCAGGTCATCAAGAAGGAACTGAAGGCGCACAAGCATCGCGCCGGCGGCACGGTGGATTCCAGCCTCTATCTCGCCGCCATGCAGGCGGGCATCCCGGCAGAAGTCGTGATCGACATGATCCGTATGTTCTCCTACCGCGTGGACTTCCAGCGCGACGTCCATCGCGGCGACAGCTTCGAGGTATTCTACGATTATTACTACACGCCCGAAGGCCAGCCCGCGAAATACGGCGCCATCGCCTATGCCAAAATGCGCCTGGGCGGCAAGGAAATCGCGCTCTACCACTACCAGCTCGATCCTGATCAGACGGCGGAATATTTCGACGGCAAGGGCGAAAGCGCCAAGGGCATGCTGATGAAGACGCCGGTGGACGGCGCGCGCATTTCATCGGGCTTCGGTTCGCGCTTCCATCCGGTGCTGGGCTATACGCGCATGCACAAGGGCGTGGACTTCGCGGTGCCGATCGGCACCCCGGTGATGGCGGCGGGCGCGGGCACGGTGCAGTTCATGGGCCGCGCCAGCGGCTATGGCAATTTCGTACAGATCAGCCATGGCAACAACTATTCCACAGCTTACGGACATCTGGCCCGCTTTGCCGCCGGCATGCGGCATGGCGCGCGTGTGCGCCAGGGCCAGATCTTTGCCTATAGCGGCAATACCGGCGTCACCACCGGCCCGCATTTGCATTATGAAATCCGCATGAACAAAGGCCAGGTCAATCCGCTGACCGTGAAGATGGCGCAGGGCCGCACGCTGGCCGGCAAGGAGCGTCTCGCCTTCCTGGAAGCGCGGATGAAGATCGACGAGCAGATGGCGGCGATGCCGCTGGAAGCGCGTGTGACGGACGTCTCCACCGATCTGCGCCAGGCAAAGTCGCGCTAGGCAGCCGCGCTCAGTCCCGATTTAGCGAATGATCGTCGGCTCGCCCGTGGCCTTGGTCTGCCACAACACACCCAGCATGATGCCCTTGGCGCGCGGCAGCATCACCACTGCCAGCAGCGTGAAGACGACCGACCAGCTTGTGAGCGCCAGCCAGCGCGGCATCATCACTTCCAAATCCAGCAGAAAAGCCAGCGGAAGGAAGACATGTCCCAGCACGATGATGGTGAGCCAAGGCGCGGCGTCGTCGGCGCGCAAGGCTCCGAAGGCCTCGCCGCAACTGGCGCAGTTTTCGACCTGCTTGAGGAAGCGCGCAAAGAGCTGTCCCTTGCCGCAACAAGGGCAACGGCCAAGGGCGCCGCGCTCGGCGGCCTTGCGCAAGGTGGTTTCTTTCGGACTAGAGGTCATGGGCATCTCTCGCATGTCACCCATACAGACTAGGCGCGTTCAAGATCACGTCCCATTCCACCATTCGCCGCTGCGACGACGTGTCAATTCAACGAAGTTCCCGGCGGCGGCAGCTCGGCCAGTTCGTCATTGCCCGCGGCGAATTTCTGGCCGTTGACGATGAGGCCTGTCTTGCTGGCGCTGACATCGACGGCCGCGCCGTCGCCGACCTTCCCTTCCAGCAGCAGCTGCGCCAGCGGGTCCTGCAGCCGGCGCTGGATCACGCGCTTCAGCGGACGCGCGCCATAGACCGGATCGTAACCGGCATCGCCCAGCCAGGTACGCGCCTTGTCATCCAGCGTCACCGTGATCTTGCGGTCGGCCAGCAGCTGGCCCAGGCGCCCAATCTGGATATCCACGATCTTGTCCATATTTCCACGCGTCAGGCGATGGAACAGGATGATCTCGTCCAACCGGTTGAGAAACTCGGGCCGGAAATGGCTGCGCACCGCTTGCATCACGGCGGCACGGCTTTGTACCTCGCTGCCGCCTTCCACCGACATGAACTCGGTGCCCAGGTTGGACGTGAGGATGATCACCGTGTTCTTGAAATCCACGGTGCGGCCCTGCCCGTCGGTCAGGCGTCCGTCATCCAGCACCTGCAACAGCACGTTGAAGACATCCGGATGCGCCTTCTCGACCTCGTCGAACAGGATCACCTGATAGGGACGGCGGCGCACGGCTTCCGTCAGCACGCCACCCTCCTCATAACCCACATAACCCGGCGGCGCGCCGATCAGGCGGGCGACGGCATGCTTCTCCATGAACTCGCTCATGTCG
>CANFDA010000069.1 GCA_947445215.1 Alphaproteobacteria bacterium
CCACGTCGTGCTCATATTCCTCGCGCGCCAGGACACGTTTCAGCTTGACCATGGCCTGATAACCCAGGTCGAAGGTCGGGACATGCACGGTGGTGATCTGCGGATCATAGATGCGGCTGAGGCGCTGGTCTTCATAGCCCATCACCGAAATATCCTGCGGCACGCGCAGGCCTGCTGCCTTGATGGCCCGGATGGCCCCCACCGCGATCTCGTCCGACGAGCAGAACACAGCGGTGGGAAGCTGTGGCCGCTGCAGCAGCGTTTCCATCGCCGCCTGCCCTGCTTCCGGCGAAAACTCGCCCGGCACGCACATTTCCTCTGCGCCCATGATCCCGGCGGCAGCCGCCGCGTTGAGGAAGCCTTCGCGGCGCATGGCTGGCATCGGGGCGCGGACATTGCCGGTGATATGGGCGATGCGGCGATGGCCCAGCTCGATCAGGTGATTGGTGGCCTGCATCGCAGCGGCGACGTGATCGACGCGCACGGCGGGGAATTTCTGGCCATGGCTTTCCAACACCATCACGGTGGGCGGCAGGGCGTGCTTGTGCGGCGGCTCGATCTCCATCTGCGCGGTGGAGATCAGCAGCACGCCATCGGCGCGGCCGCAGGAAACCTGGTCGAAATACTCGCCTTCGCGCAGCGGATCGCGCCCGGTATGGGCGACGATGGCGGAATAGCCCAGCTCCAGCGCGGCACGTTCGATGCCGCGAAAGACGTCATAGAAGAAAGGGCTGAGCGCCGGGATCACGGCATAGACGGTGCGGGTGGAGCCCAGCTTGAGATTCTGCGCCACCAGATTGGGGCGATAGCCCATCCGGTCCACCGCCTCGCGCACCCGCGCTACCGTGGCCGGGCGCAGCAGATGCGGCTTGGACAAGGCGCGACTGACGGTGGCGACGGAGATTTCGAGTTCGCGCGCCACATCCTTGATGGTGGCGCGACGGCTCGGCAAGGCTGCGCCAGCCTGGATGATCATGGAATTTTCTCCGCCTTCATCGCCACGGTTGGTTCCGGATCGATGTCTCTATTGCATGTATCCTCTGACAAGAAACCATGCAAATCTTTGCAGAAATCTATGCAAAAGATTGTAAATGCAGAGCTTTTCTCGTGCCTTACAAAGAAATCGTCCTCCCCCTATCGCTTTGCCGCCCTGAAAAAGGCGTCAGGGGCTCATAGCTTGAGAACCTTCTGATCGCGCCTCTTCGTTCTGGTGAGTTTCCGCCCCTTGCGACTGCCCATGACCCTTCGTCCCGAGCATATGCGCCCCGTGCTGGCGCTGGGATGTGTTGCGCTGTTGGCGTGGGCGGTGTTTGCGGTGACCGGCCAGAAGCCCGCGCCTGCGCCGGAAACATCCGCGCCGCTATTTGACCTGGCCGAGTTGCAGCCGGTCGAATCCACGCCGCAGGTTACGCTGCCGCAACCCGTCTTCGAAGCTGAAAACGCCATGACGGTGGGCGAGCGTATCGCCCGCTGGGACAGGCTCATCGCCGAAGCGTCGAAAAGATTTGGAGTGCCGCGCGACTGGATCATCGAAGTGATGCGCCAGGAATCCGGCGGCCGCACCGTGCTGGAAGGCGATCTGCCCATCACGTCGGTAGCGGGCGCGATGGGTCTGATGCAGGTGATGCCGGCAACCTATCGCAACATGCGCTTGGATCACCGGCTGGGCGACGATGCCTATGATCCGCGCAACAGCGTTCTGGCGGGCACCGCCTATCTCAAATTCCTGCACGGCAAATACGGCTATCCGGCGCTGTTCGCCGCCTACAACACCGGGCCCGGAAACCTGGAAGCCAATCTGATGGGCAAGCGCAATCTCCCGGCGGAGACCATCGCCTATCTCGCCAATATCCGCATTCGCCTGGGCGAGAAAAATGTCAGCGGCGGCTCGTTAGGGTCCGCCGTCACGGTGACCGCGACGGCGCGGCTGACGCGGCCCGACGGACAGCCGGTGGAGATCGACGCCGCAAATGTGCGGGCGGTGCGCGCGGTGCTGCCGGGCGAATATCCGCCCAGCGCCAGCGCCGTCATCGACATGGGCAAGGCCCGGCAGGCGGTGCAGGAAGATGTCGGCGCCGCCACCGCGCTCTTGAAGCGCGCGGGCGCCAAGCTCTGAAAAAGAAAAAGCCCGCCGGGTTTCCCCGACGGGCCTGAAGACAACTCTCTCCGTTTATTTCTCTACGGGTTCGAGTTTTCCGATCAGGAAGACGTAGGAGCACACGCCCAGCAGCGCCACGACGGCGATGTAGGTGAGGCCCGGCGCGAAATTCCCGTTGATCGCCAGATAGCCGATGATGGTGGGCGTGACGATGCCCGACAGGTTGCTTACGCCGTTGAAGGCGCCGCCGGTCAGGCCGATCAGCCGCTGCGGCGCCACCGAGGAAATCAGCGACCAGCCGATCGAGGCCAGGCCGTTGCCGAACAGGGCGATGGTGAAGAACAGCACCGCGATCTCGGTCGATTCCACATAATTCGCCACGATGATGACGCTGGAGATCAGCAGCCCGGTGATGATGGGCGCCTTGCGCGCGGTGCTGAGCGAATAGCCCCGGCGCAGCATGAAGTCCGAGACGAAGCCCGAGCAGAGCGCGCCGAAGAACGCGCCCATGAAGGGAATCGAGGCATAGATGCCGGTCTTCAGATTGCTGAGATGCCGGTACTCTATCAGATAGGTTGGGAACCAGGTCAGGAAGAAATACTGGCTAGATGTGATGGCGAACTGGCCGAGATAGACGCCCCATAGCTTCTTGTATTTGAAGACGGTGATGAAATCGTCCAGCCGCAGCACGGCAGGCATCTTGCGATGCGCCGCGCCGAAATCCACCAGCGCACCGCCGGCCTGGATCTCGTCGATCTCGGCCTGGTTCGCCGCCTTGGATTCGCGCGGGCCGCGATAGATGAAGTACCAGAGGATGCCCCAGACCAGCCCGATGGCGCCAGTGGCGTAGAAGACTGAGCGCCAGCCGTAATTGGCTTCCAGCCAGAACAGCAGGCCGGTGAGGAAGGCCGGGCCGATGAACTGGGCCGAGATGAAGAAGCCAACCGCGCTGGCGCGTTCCTTGTTGGGAAACCAGGAACTGACCACCTGATTGTTGATCGAGTAAGACGGCGCTTCAAGCGCGCCGACCAGGGCGCGCAGGATGAAGAAGCCCATCATGGTGCCGACGAAGCTCATCGACAGCGTCGCCAGCGACCACAGCACCAGCAGGATGGGGTAGAAGACGCGCGGCGTCATCCGGTCGACCAGCCAGCCGCCGGGAATCTGGCCCAGGGCATAGGTCCAGCCAAAGGCGCTGAGGACCAGGCCCATCTGACCATTGTCCATCCCGAACTCTTCCTTCATCGCCACCACGGTGGTGGAGATGTTGCTGCGGTCGAGATAGTTGATGACGACAGTGATGAAGAGCATCACCGCGATCCAGTAGCGATGCCGCGTCGGCTTGCTCGTGCCGGCCAATGTCATGAGACCTCCCTGGGGCCGCCTTCGCGCGGCTAGTTTTGCCGAAGAGTGGCGCCGAACCCGGAAGGGCGCAAGGTGAAGTGGGATGTTTTGCAACGCAGCGTGAGCCCTGCCGTGCTTGAGCGCCTGTTGCGGCCATGGCACGCTGAGGTTGCTGAAAATCGTGGTGTCGCATGAAAACGCTGGCGGGTCTGTCATTTCTGATGGTGACGGGATTCCTGGCGCTGCCGGCGCAGGCGCAAGGCGGGCCCGCCGCCAATGCCTGCTGGGAAGCGGTGACACGCGAAGCGCGCGGCATGCTGAACAGTTATAGCGTCAGGCGGGTCTCCAACACCGTGCAGCCGATGGGCGGCGGCGAAGCCCTTGTTTCTGGCGTCGGCAGCGCCGACAACCGCACCTTCAGCTATCGCTACACCTACAAGATGCGCAATGCCGCGGCCTATGTGGTGCAGATCACGCCAGAAAGCGGCGTCAATCCCGGCCGCGGTCCCGGCTTTGGCGGCGGCCGTGGTCCCGGCAACGGCAATGGCAACGGGCCCGGGCGGCCGATCAACAGCGGCGATGTGCGCCGCGCGGCGGAACAGAGCTGCTATGACGCGACGCTAAATTATGCCCAGCGGCAAAATCCCACCGCGTCCAACTTCAAGATCTTCCTGAGCCAGAACCGCTTCGCGCAGCTTTCCAATACCGAGCTGCGCGTCACCGGCCAGGGTGAACTGCGCCTGATTGACCGGCTGCGGGTGCAGTGGACTTACAATTGCACCTACAATGCCCGCAACGGCCGCATCAGCGACATCAGCCTGAGCCGCTGATCTATTTCACTTCCACAAGTTCGATGGCCTCGCGGCTGGGGCCCTCGATAATAACCGCGCGCGTGTTGCCGACGCGGTAGGGCACGCGCAGGATGGTGACGCCTTCGCCGCGCAGCTTCGCTACCCAAGCGTCGAGATCGCTGACGGCAAGGCCGACATGATCCATCAACCGGCCACTGGTCGGGACCGGCGGCTTTTGGGTCTGGTTGGGATACCAGTTGATCGCCACGCCGCTGAAGCTGACGCCGCCCGTGGGGGAGCGATAGGTGCCTTCCTTGGTCAGTGACGGCCATGACTGTTCGGGGGCGCGCGGCGTCTTGCAGGTCGCCATCGTGAGTGCGGGCGCAGGCGTGGCGCCGCCGCGTCCTGCCGCGCGCGGCGTCGCTTGCAGATGCGTCTGGTACCAAAGCTGGGCGCAGACCGGGTCCTCCTGCCACATATGCACATGATCGACGCGCTCGGCCCGGTTGCCGGTGAATTCGACGATCGCGCCATCAGGTCCAAAGATATAGCCGTTGCCGCTGGTGCGGCTGGGCTGCAAATTCTGCGCCTTCGCTTCGTCCAGTTGCGCGCGGGTGCGGCCCGGCACACCGGGCGGATAGGGATAGGTGTCGCTGCTGATGCCGACAAAGTCGCCCGCATCATCGGTATAAAACGGCACAAGCAGATTCTGCGCCCGCCAAGCTTCCAGGCTCGCCCGCGAATCCGGCACGTTCCAGCCGAAATGCCAGTAGGCGGTGACATTGGCATCGGCGATGGGCGGGCGCGCCACCTTGTTGAAGACCACCAACATATTGTCCGGCGAGGACAGCGCGGGCTTGCCTTCCCAGCTGGCCTTCGATGTGGTGGGAAACTGCTTCACATAGAAAGCAATCGCCGCATCGGGATCGACGCTGTTCAGCTCGAGGTGATGGAAACGCGGCGGCGTCAGCTGCGCCTGGGCCGCTGTCAGGGTCAGGCTCGAGGCCACAAAGCTGATAAGAGACGGGCGCAGCATGGTTTTTTTCTTTTATTCTTATGGCGCGGCTTGTAGCACGCTAGCCCAGATCCGTCAGCCCGCGCCCCACCGCGATGCGGATCAGGTCGGCAGTGTGGCTGACGCCCAGCTTCTCCTTGATGCGCGACAGGGTGTTGGCCACCGTCTTATAGGCGATGCCCAGCGCATCGCCGATCTGAGTCAGGCTGTTGCCCTGCGCCAGCAGGCGCAGGATTTCGATGTCGCGCTGGGTCAGCGGCCGCATATAGGCACTTTCGCCGATTTCCTGCTGCGCCATCTCGCCCGCAATGTCGCGCTCCACTACCGTGCCGCCGGCCAGCACCGTATCCACCGCCGCCAGCAATTCATCCGGCGCGGCGTTCTTGCTGACGAAACCACGCGCGCCTGATTCCATGGCGCGGGCGGCATAGATCGCCTCGGTGTGCTGGGAAAAGACCAGCACCTTCTGCCCCGGATGCGCCTTCAGGATCCGGCGCAGCAATTCCAGCCCGCCCAGCCCTGGCAGGTTGAGATCGAGAATGACGAGATCGTGCGCGCCGCCCGAAAGCTGTTCCAGCGCCGCTTCGCCGCTGGCGGCATCGGCGAAGACGAAGCCGCGCTCGCCCAGCAGACGGCGGACGCCATCGCGGACGATGGCGTGATCGTCCACCAGCAACACCCGGCTCATGCCACCTCGCGGATGCGCGGGCGCGGCAGCAGCGCCGTGATGCGCACGCCCTGGCCCGGCAGGTCTTCCACAGTGAAACGGCCGCCCAGATCGCGGACGCGCGCCGCCATCCCCGCCAGGCCCATCTGGCCCAGGCTCATCTCTGTGGGCGCGGCAGACTGTTTTAGCCCGCCGCCATCATCTTCCACGCTGACCAGCACGCCTTCCTGTTCTTCGGCGAGCACGGCGCGTATCAGGCCGGGCGCGCCATGGCGTACAGCGTTGCTGAGACCTTCCTGCACAATGCGGTAAGCGGCATCCTCGCTGCGCCGGTCCAGCGCCAGGACGAGCGCAACGCTGTGCTCAAAGCGGATGGCGGGATAGCGGCGCGACCAGAACAGCACCAGATCGGCCACGGCAGCTTCCAGCCCGAACTCCAGACCGCTGGCTGGCCGCAGCTGGCGCAGTATGTCTTTGACCTGGCGCTGGATGTGCTGCACCGCCTCGCGGATGGTGCTGCCGCGCGTGCGGGTTTCGGCGTCGATGGATTTGGCCAATGCGCTGGCATCGACCTGGAGCGCGAACAGATACGGACCGACTTCGTCATGCAGGTCGCGGGCGATGCCGGCGCGCTCTTCTTCCTGCACCTGTACGATCTGATCCTCCAGCCGCTGGTTTCTGCTTGAGAATTGCTCCAGCCGCCCCGCCATGTGGTTGAAGCCGCGCGCCAGCTCCGCGAATTCCGGCGCACCATCGGCCGCAAGCCGCGTTTCGTAGCGGCCTCGCGCCACATCCAGCATCCCGGCCTGCAGACGCTTCAGGCGGCGCAGCGCATGCGCGAAGGCCAGCGACACCACCGCCATCGCCCCGGCGCAGAAGGCCAGCATGGCAAGGAATGCGGTGACAGCATGGCTCCAGATCTGCGCCACTTCGCTGCGCGGATCGGTGACGAGCTGCAGCACGCAGGGATATTGCGGCAGGTTGATGGGAATGGTGACGGCCAGTGGCGGTGGCGTGATCAGCCAGGCGAACCATTCCGGCGCGGGATTTCTCAGCTGCGCGATCTGCGACTGCACGATCACCTTCCCGTCTTCGTTGATCAGGGCGGCGCGGACATGTCGCTGGCCTTCGAAGCTGGCCACCACTTCGCGCAGGGTGACGGTGTGGGCGACGTTGCCCTTCATTGTGTCGCGCACCGATTCCTCGGCGCCGCGAAAAGCGGTGTGGACTTCCAGCCGCGCCGAGGCGCGGGCGTGCAGCAACAGCCAGGCGCTGCCGGCTAGCAGCGCTAGCATCAAGACCAGGGCGATGGAGCCCAGAACCCGGATTTGCAGCGACATGGGCGGACTATAGCGCGCGCGGGCGCAGGGCGGGAGGTGCGGAGCGAAGGAGGAGTTCCCGTGTCTTCATTCCTTTTGGCCCGCGTCAGCGGGGCGAAGGAATGGTGCCGCTTAGGTGACTCGAACACCTGACCCCATCATTACGAATGATGTGCTCTACCAACTGAGCTAAAGCGGCTTCCGGACCCGAAGGCTTTGGAATGGCGGTGGGAATATCCCATCCCGCCCTGCCACTGCAACAGAGAACCCTTAAGAAACCCGGATTTCAGGCCCCGTCAGGGCTTGCCGTCGTAATAAATCCGCCAGATCCGGCCCTTGTTGGTTTCGGAGACATAGAGCGAGCCGTCCGGCGCCACCGCCGCGCCGCCGGGGCGGTAGGTGGCCTTGGCGACGATCTTGGAGGCCGGTGTGGGGCCCGCGAAACCATCGGCGAAGCTGACCGGGGTGGCCGGCTTGCCGTTGGCGGTGAAGGGAATGAACATCACATCGTATCCGGCGCGGCCTTCCGGCCGGTCCGGGCCGTTGCCGCCATGGCGCACAACGAAGGCACCGCCGCGATACGACCCGGGGAACTGGCGGCCATAATAGAACACCAGATCCAGCGGGGCCGAATGCGACGGCTGGATGGTCACCACCGGCGTCGCATAAATGCCATCGGGCGCGGTGACTTTGCCGTTGCCGCCATACTCGGGCGCCATCAACCGCTGCTTCCGCACTTGGTCGTAGTAAGTGTAGGGCCAGCCCATATTGGTGGGCTCCTTCGCCGTCACCGGCAGGCGATGAAATTCCTCGCCGATATTTTCCTCGTCCTGGGCGCTGACTAGCTCGGGCCAGGTCGCGCTCGTGGCGCTGCGGTCATGCATGTAGAGATAGAGCGCATCGCCAGGGCGGTAATCCACCGAGACGGTATCGCGCAGGCCGGTGGCGATCTGAACGCCATCGGCGGGGAATTTCTGGTTCAGCTTGCTAGCGCTGAACTTCCAGACGCCGCCGCGATCGGTGACGCCGGGGCACGGATGCAGGCCCTTGGGCTTGGCGCCGCGCCCGGCGGGTGCGGTGCAGATGTTGCCACTGCCGCCCACCGAGACGAAGAGATTGCCGCGCCCATCCGTCACCACCATGCGGTTGTTGAACGTCGTGCCCGGCATGCCCGCCACCACCACTTCCGGCGCGGCGCTGGGCACCGCTTCGCCCGGCTTCAGCGCCACGCGATAAACATCGGTGAGCGTTGCGGCATAGAGCCAGTTGCCCTGGATGCGAATGCCAGTGCCGCCGGTGATCTCGCTGAAGCGTTCGGTCTTGTCGACTTTGTGATTGGCGTCGAGATGCAGCACCATGATGCCGGGGCTGGGGCCCGTCGGGGCCGGCGCTGCGCCACGGCCACCGGCAGCGCCGCGCCCGCCGCCGCCTTCACCGTCTTCACTGTTGGCGCCGCGACCACCGCGGCCCGCAGGCGCGCCGCTGCCACGGGTCGAGACATAGATGGTGTTGTTGTCGCGTATCGCCATGTGCCGCAGATTGGTCCCCAGACCTTCCGCCACCACCTGGGCATGGAAGCCGCGCGGCAGCTTGAGGCCATCGGGTTCTTGCGCGGCAGCGGGCACGGCAGCGCAGGCCAGGGCGGCCGCGACAGCGGCGGCAGAAATCGGCTTCATTGGAATGTCCCCCCAGGACGTTGTCTTTTGCGGGGAGATTAGCGGCGGTAACCCCGTTTGCAACGCAGGCGGAGATTACAGAAACGTCATAATCGTCGGGCGCGCGGATGGGCAGCCTGATAGGTCTTCAGCAACTGGCTGGTTTCAATGGCGGTATAGACTTGGGTGGTCGACAGCGAAGCGTGGCCCAGCAGTTCCTGCACGCTGCGCAGGTCGCCGCCGCCCTGCAGCAAATGGGTGGCGAAGGAATGGCGCAGCGCGTGTGGCGTGGCTTTCTCCGACAGGCCCAGGCTGCCGCGCAGCCGCTGCATCAGGGCCTGGGCCTCGCGCGCGCTCATCGCTTTGCCCCGGCGCGAGAGGAACAGCGGCGTGGCGGCTTCGCCGGTGAAGGGGATCTTGTCGGCATAATCCGCCACCGCATCACGCAGCAGCGGCAGCACCGGCACCCTGCGTTCCTTGCGGCCCTTGCCGAGAATGGTCAGCGTCTCGCCCAGGGGAATGTCACCACGTTTCAGTGACAGCGCCTCGGAGATGCGCAGGCCCGCGCCATAGAGAAGTGTCAGCAGCGCCGCGTCGCGCCGCCCAATCCAGTCAATGTCATTCTCCCGCGCCACATGCAGAGCGCGGGCGGCGTCATCCTGTGACAGCGGACGCGGCAGCCGCTTGGGCAGGCGGGGCGACCGCACGCCCTGCGGCGCGGCGTTTTCCAGAATGCCTTCGCGCGCCAGGAAGAGATAGAAGCTGCGGATCGCCGCCAGCGCCCGCTGCACCCCGCCCGCGCCCAGGCCTTCGGCGCGGCGATGGGTGATGAAGGCGCGGATATCGGCGGGCGCGAGTTTCGCCAGTATGATTTCGCTGACCGTGCCGCCGAAATGGTTGGTGAGAAAGCCGCCAAAGCGCGCCGCGTCGTCTCCGTAAGCACGAAGCGTGTGCGGCGAGGCGCGGCGTTCATGTGCCAGCTGCTCCAGCCAGGCTTTGCGCAATGCGTCGAAGGCGCGGCCCTTGGCCATCTCAGCCCTTTATGGGGACGATCTTGGCCGCCAGCGACGGGTTGGTGGTGACGCCGTCCCCCAGACCGGACGCGGCGAATTCCTTGATTTCCGCCACATCGGCGGTGTCTAGAAAAATCTTCATATTTTGTTTGACCCTCGCGGCGCCTCGTGACGAATTGTAGCCCATGCGACGGCTATTCCCCAAACCGCAGCCCAGTGAAATCGCGTTGCCGGCTAAGCCCCGCGCGGGCGTGTTGCTGCCGCGCCCACTGGCCGGTGCTTACGATTACAAGCTGGAAACGGCGCTGCCGCGCGGCAGTCTGGTGCTGGCACCGCTGGGTTCCAGCGAAATGCTGGGCGTGGTGTGGGGCGAGGCCGAAGGCGCGGTGGGCGACAATCGGTTGAAAATCGCGCAGGCGCTGGATGGCGGCGCGGCCTTACCCGAAAATCTTTGCGACTTCATAGACTGGGTGGCGAGTTACACGCTGTCGCCGCCGGGCGCGATCCTGGCGATGGCGTTGCGTTCGCGCGGCGCGTTCGAGCCGGAAGCGCGGCGCACGGCTTATGTGAAGAGTGAGGTGGCGCCGCCGCGAATGTCGGGGCCGAGGCTGCGGGCTCTGGGGATTGCGGGCGATGGTCTGGCGCGTTCCGTCAGCGGGTTGGCGGAGGATGCCAATGTGTCGCCCGCTGTGGTGCGCGGGCTGATACAGGCGGGCGCGCTGATGGTGACGACGCTGCCGGAGTTTGCCGCCTTCACGCCGCCCGATCCCGACTTCGCGTCGGTTACTCTCAGCGGTGATCAGGCG
>CANFDA010000070.1 GCA_947445215.1 Alphaproteobacteria bacterium
CAACGCCGCGCTCGGCAAGTGGAACAAGTCGGACGAGAAGGCGGCTTGATTTAACCCCTCCGCCCTTCGCACGCCACGGCCGCAAGCGGCCTGCGTGCTACGGGCACCTCCCCTCCAGCGCGCTTTGCGCGCGGAAGGGAGGCGGGGCACGACCAAGCTGAACTATTGTGTAATGAAGGGGCGGAGAGTATCTCCGCCCCTTATTTTTTGGCTATGACCCGCCCATGTCCGATTGCCGCCTGTATCTGATCTCGCCGCCGCGCATCGCGCCCACCGATTTCGCGGGCGTGCTGAAGGAGGCGTTTCTGGGCGGCGACATCGCCTCGTTCCAGCTGCGCCTGAAAGAGACCAGCGACGACGAGATCCGCCGCGCCACCGACATCCTGCGGCCCATCGTGCGGGGCGCGGGCGCCGCGTTTATCCTCAATGACCGGCCCGACCTCGCCGCCGAACTGGGCTGCGACGGCGTCCATGTCGGTCAGGAAGACGCAACTTACGCGGACGCCCGCGCGCTGCTGCCCAAGGCCATTGTCGGCGTGACCTGCCATGACAGCCGCCATCTCGCCATGGAAGCGGGCGAGGCGGGCGCGGACTATGTCGCCTTCGGCGCCTTCTTCCCGACGCGGACCAAGGAGCCCAAGTCCCACGCCGACATCGAACTGCTGCGCTGGTGGAGCCAGATGATGGTGGTGCCCGTGGTCGCCATCGGCGGCATCACGGTGCAGAACGCGCCCGTGCTGGTGGAAGCGGGGGCCGACTTCCTCGCCGTCGCGGCCGGCGTGTGGGAACACGGGCAAGGCCCGCAGGCCGCCGTGAAGGCGTTCAACGCGATCTTCTGAGTTACTTCGCGCCCAGCGTGCGGCACTGCTGATAGGCCTGCACCGTCATGCGGTCGAGCGTGGCGGCGTCGAAGCCGGACACCTGCGCCCGTGCGCGTTCGCTGGCGGCGACGCGCTGGCACCAGGCATCCGTTTCGGACGGGGCGGGGGCAGCGGCGGGGGCGGCAATCGCAGGAGCAGGCGCGGACTCGGATGCGTCCTCGAAAGACACCAGGCTGTGCATGGAGGAGCAGGCGGCGAGTTGGAATGCGCAGGCCAATAGCACGACGAAACGGATGTTCATGATGTCTCTCTACGCAGGGGCAATTAACGGAATGACAAAGCGATGACAAAGACTTACGGCAAATTTGAGGGGGGATGGGCCGCAAATTGCCGCATTGCAGGAAATCCTGAGGAAGGCAGTGTTCACATCGGCGGAAACACTGCTCTCGCGGGCCCTCCCACTGGCCTTCCCCGGGGCCGGCTGGTAAGACCCGCCCGCTCTTTGAACCTGTGACCTTCACCTGCGCGGCCGCGACCCGTTTCGCGCATCCGCAATTCCAACTGAGGCATTCGCCCATGGCCAAGATCAACGGCAACGAAATCAGCCCCGGCACCCTGATCAATTACGAGGGCGGCCTGTGGATCGCGGTGAAGAGCGTCAAGGTGAAGCCCGGCAAGGGCGGCGCCTACAACCAGGTCGAACTCAAGAACGTCACCACCGGCACCAAGCTGAACCAGCGCTTCCGCTCCGACGAAGCGGTGGACGAAGCCTATCTCGACAAGAAGGATTTCCAGTTCCTGTTCGCCGCCGGCGACATGCTCACCTTCATGGACATGGAAAGCTATGAGCAGATCGAACTGGCGATTGATTTCGTGGGCGAGGACCAGGCCCGCTTCCTGCAGGACGGGATGAAGACGCTGGTGCATCTGTATGAAGGAACGCCCATCGGCATCAAGCTGCCCACCAATGTGATCCTGACCGTGACCGAGGCCGACGCGGTGATGCGCGGCGGCACCGCCGCCCCCTCCTACAAGGGCGCGGTGTTGGAGAACGGCATGAAGATCCAGGTGCCGCCCTTCATCGATGCGGGCGAGAAAATCGTCGTCGCCACCGAAGACGGTTCCTATCTTCGCAGGGCGGACTAAAATGACTGCTTATTACTCCCCCGTGATGAATGTGATGATGGCCGCCGCCCGCAAGGCGGCCCGCCCGCTGGTGCGCGATTTCGGCGAACTGGAAAATCTCCAGATCTCGCAGAAGTCGCCCGGCGACTTCGTCACCCATGCCGACAAGCGCACCGAACAGACCCTGATCGAGGAATTGTCCAAGGCCCGCCCGGGCTATGGCTTTCTGGGCGAGGAAGGCGGCGGCATCGAAGGCAAGGACAAGAGCCACCGCTTCATCATCGATCCCATCGACGGCACCAGTAACTTCATGCACGGCATCCCGCACTTCGCCATCTCCATCGCGCTGGAGCGCGACGGCCAGCTGGTGGCAGGCTTGATCTACAACCCGGTCACCGATGAGATGTTCACCGGCGAGAAGGGCTCGGGCGCCTTCCTCAACACCAAGCGGCTGCGCGTCGCCGCCCGCAAGGAGATGCCGTCCTGCTTGTTCGCCACCGGCCTGCCTTTCGCCAACCGGGGCGGCCAGGCCCGCGCCTTGGCCGAGACCGGCGCCATCATGGCGGTGACCAGCGGCATCCGCCGCTTCGGCTCGGCGGCGCTCGACCTGGCCTGGACGGCGGCGGGGCGGGTGGACGGCTTTTGGGAACATGGCATCAACATCTGGGATACGGCGGCGGGCATCGTGCTGGTGCGCGAGGCCGGAGGCATCGTCAGCGACTTTCATGGCCGCACCGACGCTCTGAAGGGCGACGAGATCGTGTGCGCCAACGAGCATCTGCACCCGCAATTGCTCAAAATCCTCAAAAACACGGCGAAGGATGCCGCTTAACGGCGAAATGACACGCCCGTTGAGGTGAAAAACCGCCCGGGCTATGGTCGCCGCGTCGATTGGCGGGCCCGATTTATGCGTGTTTCTTTTTCTGCCGTCCTTCCAGGCGTGGCCGTGGCTGGCCTGCTGGTGCTGGGCTGCGCCACCACCCCCGCCGCGGCCCAGTCGGTCAATTCCGGCCTGGAAATCCAGGTGAACCCCGTGGCTGCCGGTGGCGGCGCCCTACTGCTGTATCCGGGCGGCCAGTATCTGCGTCGGGTCCCATCACTGCGCCATCCCGCCGAAGCGCCTTTCAGCCGTGGCGGCGCCGCGCCCGTCCGCCTCGCCAGCATCGCCCCGCCCCGCCCGGCGCCCGTCCCGGTGACCCCGCCGCCCGCGCCGCGAATCGCCAGTGCGCCGCCGCCCGCTGCGGCGCCTGCGCCCAGCAACAATTTCATCGGCAGCCTGCCCACCATCGGTATCGCCCCCGCCAAGCCTGAGCTGCCCGAGACCCGCGCCACCGCCAGCACAGACGGCATGGCCAAGCAGGGCGTCATCCTGTTCGCCAAGGATGCGGATGCGCCCGCGGAAAGCGCCATCGCCGACATCCGCTTCCTGGCCGAGAAGCTGAATGGCGGCCTCTCCCGGGCGCAGTCGCGGGTCGAAGTGATGGCCTATGGCGGCAACAAGGGCGACAAAGGCTCTGATGCTCGCCGCCTCACCCTCAAGCGTGCTTTGGCGATCCGCCAGATCCTGATCGACGCCGGCGTGTCCTCGGCGCGCATCAATGTGCATGCACAGGGTGGCGTGGACGATGCGGGCCCTGCGGACCGCGTGGATGTGTTCATTCGCGCCTGATCCGCAGAGGCGCGTGTAAGCGGGTCCTGATGAAAGATTTGCCCATGCGCCGCATTCTGTTTCTTGTTCCGCTTTTGGCGCTGGCCCAGCCCGCCCAGGCCGACACCGTCACCACCATCGGCACCGGTGTCGCCATCGCGCTGCCCCTGACGGCGGCGGGCATCGCCATCTCCAAGCGGGACTGGGTGGGCCTGGAGGATCTGGGCTTCGCCACCTTTCTCACCGTCGGCACCGCCTTCGCGCTCAAGCAGGTCGTGCGCGAACGCCGCCCCGACGGCAGCGACTTTGAGTCCTTTCCGTCCGACACCACCGCGCTGGCGGCGTCCGGCTCCAGCTTCCTCTGGGCCCGCTATGGCTGGAAGTATGGCGTGCCGGCCTTTGCCGCCAGCCAGTTCGTTTCCTGGTCGCGGGTGAACGCCGACAAGCATCACTGGCACGACACGGCCGCCAGTTCGCTTATCGCTATCGCCTATTCGGCGCTGATCACGCCCCGTTTCCGCCAGTACCGGGTCTATTCGTCCTTCGAAGCCGCGCCGGGTGGCGGCGCGGTGCGCATGGCCTACCAGTTCTAGGAGCGGCGGCCCCACGAAGTGCAACACGGTTCGCGTCAGGCCGCGCGACCATCAAATCAGGTCCACTTTTTTACATCGTCGAAACTGTTCACCCGCCGCAGGCCGGGGAACAGCTTCATCCATGTCCCCACCACCAGCAGCGTGCCGACGCCGCCGATCAGCACGGCAGGCACAGTGCCGAACAAAGCGGCGGTGACACCGGATTCGAACTCGCCCAGTTCGTTCGAGGCCCCGATGAACAGCATCGAAACGGCGCTGACGCGCCCACGCATGGCGTCGGGCGTGGCGAGCTGCACCAGCGCGCCGCGCACATTGACGCTCACCATGTCGGTGGCCCCCAGCACTCCCAGGCAGAGCAGCGACAGCGGGAACGAGGTGGAAAGTCCGAACACGATGGTGGCGATGCCGAACCCCGCCACAGACACGAACAGGATGGGGCCGATTTTCTGTTTCAAGGGATAGCGCGCCAGATAGAGCGCGGTCAGGCAGGCACCCACCGCCGGGGCGCTGCGCAGGAAGCCCAACCCCAGGGGCCCGACATGCAGGATGTCGGCGGCGAAGATCGGCAGCAGCGCCGTCACGCCCCCCAGCAGCACGGCGAAGAGATCGAGGCTGATGGCCCCCAGCACGACAGGGCGCTGTTTGACGAAGCGAATGCCTTCGGCGACGCGCTCGCGGCGGCTGGCCAGGCTTTTTTCCGGCGTGAAGCGGCGGCCTTGCAGCCGGATCACGATTCCCGCCGCGACCTGGAAGAACAGGAAGCACAGGCCATAAACGATGACGGGCTGGCCCGTGGCGTAAAGAAACCCGCCCAGCGCAGGCCCGGCGATCACCGCCACGGTGAAGACCGACGAATTATAGGCCATAGCCTGTGGCAGCTTTTCTTGCGGCACCAGGAAGGGTAGTAGCGACGAACCGGAAGGGGCGGCGAAGCCGCGCGCGGCGCCGAACAGCACCAGCACGGCATAGAAGGCGTAAGCCTCGCGCACCGCGAACAGCGTCAGCGCCACAAACAGCAGGCTGCAAAGCGATTGTAGCCGCGCCGCCCAGGCATAGACCTTGCGCTGGTCATAGCGGTCGGAGATGTCGCCCGCCGGCAGCGTCAGCAGGAACATGGGCGCGAACTGGCAGAGGCCCACCAGCCCCAGCGAGAGCGCAGTCTTCTCCATGTCATAGACCTGCCAGCCGATCGCCACCGACTGCACCTGCATGGCGCAGGTGGAGAGGAAGCGCGAACCGACAAAGTGGTGAACGTCCTGGGGGCGATAGGTGGGATGGGCAGTGTCGCTCACGCTTCCGGTAATAGCCCGAAATGTGCGGCGGTCAAACGGTGCCTATTTGCCCGTGTTCTGAAGACGCAGCGTCTGGCTGTTCTCGCCCGCCACCAGCGTGAACCGGGTGTCGTTGAAGCTGGGCTTGGACAGGAACGGCCTGGCGTTAAGTGAGAAGCCGTAGGGCTCGGTGGGAATGCCGAGGAAGTTGCTGTCGGTCTTGTCGTTGGAATTGACGTCCTGATAGGTCATCACCGCGTATTCGCCCGGCGGAATGTCCTTCAACGTCACCACCGTGACGCCCGGCTTGGCGGGCACATCGGCGAAGGCCACTTCCTTGTCGGTGTCGTAACCGGCGCGGTCATAGACGCCCAGCCGCAGCATGCCACCCGGCGGCACCACGCCCTGCACCGTGATGGTGAGGGTGGCGCGGCCTTGCGCAAACGCCGGCGCCTCCCAGAGAAGAAGCGCCAGCGCGGCGGCGATACAGACGGTCTGACGGCGGTTCATGACGCAACTAGGCCGTCAGACTGTGGCAGGATCAAGCCAGCCGTTAAGCCAGCTTCGGTTCCAGGGCCTTGCAGGCCGCGATCAGGCCCTTCACCGCGTCGGTGGACTTGTTCAGCGCCGCCTTCTCGCCTTCCGTGAGGTCGAGTTCCAGGATGCGCTCCACGCCATTCTCGCCGATCACCACCGGCAGGCCGACATAGAGATCCTTGATGCCGTAGGGGCCATCGACATGCACGGCGCAGGGCAGGACGCGCTTCTGGTCCTTCAGATAGCTCTCGGCCATTTGGATGCCGCTGGTGGCGGGTGCGTAATAGGCCGAACCGGTCTTGAGCAGGCCGACGATCTCGGCGCCGCCATTGGCGGTGCGGGTGATAATGGCGTCGAGACGATCCTGCTTCAGCCAGCCCATCTTCACCATCTCCGGCAGCGAGATGCCCGCCACGGTGGAGAAGCGCGGCATCGGCACCATGGTGTCGCCGTGGCCGCCCAGCACGAAGGCCGAAACGTCTTCGACCGAGACATTCATCTCTTCGGCGAGGAAGTGGCGGAAGCGGGCGCTGTCCAGCACGCCGGCCATGCCGACGATCTTGTTGTGCGGCACGCCGGAGAATTTCTGCAGCGCCCAGACCATGGCATCTAGCGGGTTGGTGATGCAGATGATGAAGGCGTTCGGGCAGTTGGCCTTGATGCCTTCGCCGACGCTCGCCATCACCTTGAGGTTGATACCCAGAAGATCGTCGCGGCTCATGCCCGGCTTGCGCGGCACGCCGGCGGTGACGATCACGACATCGGCGCCCTTGAGGTCGGCATAATTGTTGGTGCCGGTCATCTTGGCGTTGAAGCTGTCCACCGGGCCGGACTGGGCGAGGTCGAGCGCCTTGCCCTGGGGCAGGCCCTCGGCGATGTCGAACATCACCACATCGCCCAGCTCCTTGAGGGCCGCGAGATGGGCCAAGGTGCCGCCGATCTGGCCGCCGCCGATGAGAGCAATCTTCTTGCGCGCCATGGGGTGTCCTTCCAGGAATTTTGCGGCTGCTAACTAGCCGCTTGAACACCTGCCCGCAAGTCGGGAAATGGCCCCTATCCCGCCACCAGCCGCACAAAGGCCATGGCCCCGCGCGGGCCGCCACCATACGGCGCCAGGGCGGAAGGCGGTGCAAACTTGAAGGCATAGAGGCCGCCCAGGCCGATCCGGACATTCTCGGACAATGGGAAGTCCCGCACCACGCCCAGCGTCAGATCGCCCGCCCCGAAAAGCCCCGGCTCCGGCACCAGTTCTCCGCTCTCGACCACCTCGCCCCGGGCGAACAGGCTCCAATCCGTGTCCAGCAGCCAGGTGGCTTCAAGCAGCCCGGCATTGGCGCTCTCGCCATCCGACAGCCGCTTGTTGCCAAAGGCCGCCGTCAACGACAGCGCGCCGAAATCGAAGATCTGGGCCCAGGTGGCGCTGATGGTGGCGCGCTGCTCATTGTCGCCCGGGTGCAAGGCCTCGGGGCTTTTCAGCCATCCAACCGAAGCCTGCATCGACCAGTTGGTGGTGGGATTGAACGTCAGCCGCAGGGCGGTAGAGTCGAACTTCGCCTCGTCGAAATCGAAGCGGAATTGGTCGGGCTCGCGGCCGGTGAATTGCGAGACTTCGAACTTCCACTTGTCATGGACGAATCCCGCCGTCGCGACGCCGAAGGTGATGTGGGTGCTGTCCAGCCAGTGATGGCTGATGGGCGTGGCCGGGTTATCGAGCGCCGAGGGCCGATGCATGTACGCGCCCGGCCCCAGCGCCGGTTCGCCCGGATAACCCAGATAGAGAAACAGGCTGCCGCTTTGCGACACGGGCTGGCTGATACTGGCCGACAGCTCCATCACGAGTTCGTGCGGATGCTGGCGGTTGACCAGATGCGTCACGCCATCTGCTGTCTCACCCGCGGCCAGCAGCAAGGGATAGCCACGCTTGCCCATGAAGGGATCGAGGCTGAGCATGCCGCGCAGCGCCAACGTCCCGCCGGTGGGCAGTTCGCGCGAGGCCATGCCCATCGCCATGCCGGTGACGAAGCCCATGCTGTCACCGCGCGGGCCGGACTGGCTGTCCAGCACGCCCAGTAGCTTCGCGTGCCCCATCACCATCCAGTCGCCGGTATCGGAGAGGTGAATGCCCGCATGCGATGTGGCGTCGGGCTGCCAGCTGGTGCCCGAGGCTTCGCGCGACATCGCATAGGGACCCAGCGCGCCTTTCATGGTGGAAGTGGGCATCACCATGCCGCCATGCGCGGCGTGATCCATGGCGGGTGCCGGCATCTGGTGCGCGGCATGATCCACGGCTTGCGCCATCACGGGCGCGGGCAACAGCAGCAGACAGGCAAGGAAATTCCTCATCGCCGCATTTAGCAAAAAAAACGCTCAGAAGACAAAAAGACCGGGCGTTTTCGCGCCCGGTCTTTAATCTTAGTCGCTCCGGCTCTCGCCGACGCTCCCTTAAGTCGCAGAAGAAAAGATCCTTAGATCGATTCCTTCAGCTCCTTGGAGGCGCGGAACGCGACCTTCTTGGAGGCCTTGATCTTGATGACTTCGCCGGTGGCGGGGTTGCGACCCATGCGAGCAGCGCGCTTGCGCACGACGAGGATGCCCAGACCGTTGAGACGGATGCGGGCGCCCTTCTTCAGGTGCTTGGTGATCAGGGCGATGATGTCTTCCAGCATCAGGTTGCCGGCCTTCTGAGAGATCTCGTGCTTCTCGGCCAGGGCGATGGCAAGCTGGCGGGTGGAAATGGTTTCAACTTTGGCGGTAGCAGTCTTGGCTTTCGCGGCCATGGGATTCTCCCTCTTGCGAATCAACAGATGAGGCCAAATTTACTGCATTTCCTGCGCTTGCAAGCATGCTTAAGCAGAAAAAGCCCCGAAAATCGGGGTTTTTTGCAGTTATTCACGGAAAATCTGGTTTTAAAGTGTTTTCTGAGCAGGAGAACCAGATCAGGCGGCGCCGCTGCTGGTGTTCTCGACGCGCTCGCTGATGCGGGCGGACTTGCCGGTGCGGCCGCGCAGATAATAGAGCTTGGCGCGGCGCACCTTGCCCTTGCGGACCACGACCACCGAATCGACCAGCGGCGAATAGATCGGGAAGACGCGCTCCACGCCTTCGCCATAGGAGAGCTTGCGCACGGTAAAGGCCTCGTTCAGGCCGGCGCCCTGGCGGGCGATGCAGACGCCTTCAAACGCCTGGATGCGCTCGCGGACTTTGTTCTGCTTGGTCTTCTCGTCGAAGGTGACATCCACCACCTTGACGTTGACCTTGAGGGTGTCGCCCGGACGGAAGTCGGGCAGCGCCTTGGTGCGCACGGTCGCCATCTGCTCGGCTTCGAGCGTCTGCAAAAGGTTCATTTTGTAGTCTCCGTGCGGTCTTAAGGCATCTATTGAGCCGGGCCGTATAGCCTAGCGTCCCTTTTTTTCAAAGGGGGAAAGCCCCTTTTCATAGTGGTTCCAGAGGTCAGGGCGGCGTGCCTGGGTCAACGCTTCCGCCTGCCGCCGCCGGAATTCGGCGATTTCCTTGTGATTTCCGTTGTTTAGGACTTCTGGAATGGTCCGTCCTTCGAAGTCCTGCGGGCGGGTGAAATGGGGGTATTCCAGCAGCCCGGCGGCGAAGCTTTCCTCCTCGGTGGAGGCGTGGGTTCCCAGCACCCCGGGGATCAACCGGACGGTGGCCTCGATCAGGGCCATGGCGGCGATCTCGCCACCAGCCAGCACGAAGTCGCCCAGCGAGACTTCCTCGATTCCCCGGGCTTCGATCACCCGCTGGTCCAGGCCTTCAAAGCGGCCGCAGAACAGGATAGCGCCGGGCCCCGCCGACAGGTCGCGAACGCGGGCTTGCGTCAGCGGCGCGCCACGGGGCGAGAGATATATGAGCGGGCAGTCATTGCGGGGCACGGCATCGATGGCGGCAGCTGCCACATCAGCCCGAAGCACCATGCCCGGCCCGCCGCCGGAGGGGCTGTCATCGACCGCGCGGTGCTTGCCCAAACCATGCTCGCGGATGTCGCGCACGTCCAGCGACCAGAGATCGTTGGCCAGCGCCTTGCCCAACAGCGAGATGCCCAGCGGGCCGGGAAACATTTCCGGAAACAGCGTCAGGACGGTGGCGGACCAGCTACTCGACATGGTCGCCCGCTTCATCGTCTTCGGGAACGGCAACGATGATGTAGCCGTCGGCGATATAGATGTGCGGTACTGTCTCGCGGGTAAAGGCCAGATGAACGCTATCGCGGACCCTTCCATCAAGTGAGGCGCGCGTCAGTTCGATCACGTCGCTGGCGCCGAAATTGTGGACAGCGGCGACCTTTCCCAGCACCCGGCCTTCGCTGTCGCGCGCTTCCAGCCCCACCAGGTCGGTGTAATAGAATTCGTCTTCGTCCGGCGCGGGCAGAGCGGCGCGATCCACAAACAGCTCGGTGCCTTTCAGGTTTTCCGCGGAATTGCGATCGCGCACCTCTTCAAACGCCATCACCGCCTCGCCCGGTTTGGTTGGGCGAAAGGCGGTGATGGTGAAGATGCGGCCGTCCTTGCCATGCAACTTGCCATAGCGCGGCAGG
>CANFDA010000071.1 GCA_947445215.1 Alphaproteobacteria bacterium
GAGCTTCGTGGTCTGGGGCGTGGGCGACATCTTCACCGGCGTCTCGCAGACGGCGGTGGCCACGGTGGGCGGCACCAACATCGAAGGCACGACCTTCCAGCGCAACTATCGCAATTTCCTGCGCATCCAGACGCAGCAGACCGGCACCGAGATCACGCCGGAAATGGCGCGCGCCATGGGCCTGGGCCAGACGGCGCTGCAGCAGATGGTGGACCGCCAGGCGCTGGACAATTACGCGGCGGATCTTGGCATCGTGGCCGGCGACGCCCAGGTGGCGCAGACCATCCAGAGCATCGAAGGGTTCCGCGGCCCCACCGGCCAGTTCAACTATCAGAACTTCCTGCAGGCCATCAGCACCGCGCAATACACCGAGGCTGATTTCACCAGCGAAGTGCGCTCCGACCTGGCCCGCACCCAGCTGACCGGTGCGATCGAAGTCTTCTTCGGCGCGCCTGGCGAGTATTCGCTGGCCATGTACCAATACTTCTTCCAAAAGCGCGCCGCCGATTACATCGTAGTGCCTTCCAGCGCTGCGGGCACGATTGCCCGGCCAGACGAGAAGACGGTGGCGGCTTTCGTAAAGGAGAACGCCTCGCGCTTCTCCACGCCGGAATATCGCGATCTGGAATTCGCCTATGCCACGCCCGCCGATGTCGCGGTGGACGTCACCGACAAGATGGTTGCGAACGAATATGCCGTTCGCAAGGCGACCTACAATATTCCGGAACGGCGCGACCTCTCGCAGCTGGAATTCAAGACCGAGGCCGAAGCCAAGGCGGCCCGTGCCAAGATCGATGCCGGCACGACCTTCGAACAGCTGGTGGCCGCGCGCGGCCTGAAGCCAGCGGACGTTTCGCTGGGCGTGAAGTCGCCTGAGGAACTGGGCGATCCCGCCGCCGCCAAGGCCGCCTTCGCGGTGGGCGAAGGCCAGGTCAGCCAGCCGGTGCAAGGCACCTTCGCCTGGCTGCTGCTGAAGACCGGCAAGGTCACGCCCGGCAACAGCCGCAGCCTTGACGATGTCCGGGAAGAGCTGCGCGAAAACCTGAAGACGCAGCTTGCCGCCGACAAGCTGGTGGACATTCTCAATGTCTATGACGAAGCGCGGAAGAATGGCGAGACCCTCGCCACCGCCGCCGCCAAGGCGAAGATGAAGGTGGGCCGTGTCGCCGCCCTGGATGCGCGCGGGCTGACGCCGCAAGGCATGCCGGCGGTGGGCATCCCGGCCGATCCGGAATTCCTCTCCATCGCCTTCAGCGCCGATGTCGGCGCCGACAATGATCCGGTCTCCACCAAGAGCGGCGCCTATTACGTGGTGCGCGTCAATGGCGCGACGCCGCCCAAGCAGAAGCCGTTGGCCGAGGTCCGCGCCGCTGCCGAAACCCAGTGGATCGCCCGCAAGCGCGCCGACCTGATGACGGCCAAGGCCAAGGCGCTGAACGACCAGGCGGTGAAGGAAAAGTCTCTGGCAGGCGTCGCCGTCGCGCTGGGCGCGACGGTGGTGAAAGGCCCCGCCATCGCGCGCGACACCAACACCGCCGCCCTGCCCGCCGCGCTGGTGACCAAGCTGTTCGAAGCCAAGCCCGACGGCATCGTGTATGCGCCCGCCGGTGACGGCTATGTGATCGCCAGGCTCACCGGCATCGCCCATCCCAAGCCACAGCCGAGCGACAAGGATTTTCCCGCCCAGGCGCAACAACTGTCCCAGAGCATCTCGGGCGATATCGCCATCGCGATGGCCGCGTCCGCCCGCAACGCGCAAAAGGCGACAGTCAACCAGCGGAATCTGGACACGATCATGGGCGCCCCCCAGTGAACGGATTCCAAAAGTGACGAATTTCGAGACGTTCGCCCAGCGCTACGGCGATGGGCGGGCGCAGTTGCTGCACACCCGTCTGGTCGCCGACCTGGAGACGCCGGTCTCGGCCTATCTCAAGCTGGGCCAGAATGAGGATGGCAGCGCCCGCGAAAACAGCTTCCTGCTGGAAAGCGTGCAAGGCGGCGAAGCGCGCGGACGCTATTCCATCGTCGGCCTGAAGCCCGACTTGATCTGGCGCTGTCACGGCGACAAGGCCGAGATCAACCGCAATGCCCTGAACGGCGGCACCTACACCGCTGAAACGGCGAAGCCGCTGGAAAGCCTGCGCACGTTGGTCCGCGAGATGCGGGTGGAGCTGCCGCCCGGCATACCGCCCATGGCGGCGGGGCTGTTCGGCTATCTTGGCTATGACATGGCGCGGCAAGTGGAGCATCTGCCCAACCCGCCGCCCGATACGCTGGGCCTGCCCGACGCGATCATGCTGCGGCCCACCATCATCGCCATCTTCGACACGGTGAAGGACGAGATCATCATCGCCACGCCGGTCTGGCCCGATGCCAGGGTGGATGCGAAGGCCGCCCATGCCAGGGCGCAGGAGCGCCTGGACGAGACCGTGGCCGAGCTGGAGCGCCCTGCGCCTGCCGCACCGCCCGTGCCGGACGACCTGCCCACCAACGTGGTGCCTGAATCCAACATGACCAAGGCGGAGTTTCTGGATGTGGTGGCCCGCGCCAAGGAATACATCGCGGCCGGCGATGTCTTTCAGGTGGTGCCGTCGCAGCGCTTCCGCCGCCCATTCACGCTGCCGTCCTTCTCGCTCTATCGCGCGCTGCGGCGGCTGAACCCGTCGCCGTTCCTGTATTTCCTTTCCATGCCGGGTTTCCAGATCGCGGGCTCCAGTCCCGAAGTGCTGGTGCGGCTGCGCGACGGCAAGGTCACCATCCGCCCCATCGCGGGCACGCGCTGGAGGGGCAAGACGCCCGAGGAAGATGCGGCGCTGGCCGCCGAGTTGCTGGCCGACCCCAAGGAACGCGCCGAGCATCTGATGCTGATCGATCTTGGCCGCAACGATGTCGGCCGCATCGCCAAGACCGGCGCGGTGAAGGTGACGGACAGCTTCTTCATCGAACGCTACAGCCATGTCATGCACATCGTCTCCAATGTCGAAGGTGAAATCCGCGACGGGCTGGATGCGATGGATGCGCTGGCGGCGGGATTGCCAGCGGGCACGCTGACCGGCGCACCAAAGATCCGCGCAATGGAAATCATTGACACTTTCGAGAAGGAAAAGCGCGGCGCGGCCTATGCCGGGGCGATCGGCTATTTCGCCGCTGACGGTTCGATGGATACCTGTATCGTGCTGCGCACCGCCCTGATCAAGGACGGCACCATGTACGCCCAGGCGGGCGCGGGCATCGTCGCCGACAGCGTGCCGGAATCCGAGTATCAGGAGACCGTGAACAAGGCCAAGACCCTGTTCGCCGCCGCCGAGGAAGCGGTGCGCTTCGCCAGCGCGGCGAAGAAGGGGCAATAAATGCATGTCTTTGTCAGCCATCTGACAAAAGACCGCCAAGTTGCCGGAGCAGTTCGAGGCTGGCTCAACGAATTAGGAATCGCTGCATTTCTAGCGCACGAACATGTTGACGCTGCCTAAGAATGGCGCGTTGCTATCCTAGCAGAACTTAGAAATCCCTCGGCCTTAATAGCTCTGCTGAGCGACGGCCACTTCATCTCCCCATGGTGCAGACAAGAATTCGGAATCGCCGCTTTCATGGGCATACAGATAATTCCCATATATTTAGATGGAACGATACCGCAGGGTTTTGGATCCCATGTTCAGTCCCACCGAGCGCAGACACCGCACGAAATGGCACCACTAATATTGACGGGTCTCGCAAAGCAGGATTGAAATTTTGTCGTCGACTGCCTGATAGAGTATGCCACCAACTCCCGCTAATATAACTAAGCGAACTTTCGCTTTCCCATTCTTGAGCCATACTTGGCTAATGCAACACCACCGCAGGTGCTCGATTTCCTAAAGAAAAATGCCGGTAATGGAGAAATCGCTTTTGCAACAAGTGTGCGGGATGCATTGAGGCGTCTAGTGCCGGGACTTTCTCACCTCTTAGAGCCACACGAGCGAGAATTTTTTCCCGCGTCTTGGGCTAGCGCAGCGCCAGGGCACGCGCATCCTTGGCCCGCATCGCCATTTCCAGCGTCACCAGCGTGACGCTATGATCATCCGCCAGCCATTCCGCCAGCAGCCGCAGCGTCACCACATGGGGATGGCCGATGGCGATGGCGGCGCCTTGCCGCTTCGCCGTGGCGGCCAGCGCCGTCAGTTGCGCCCGCACTGCCGCTTCGCTCTGGTCGTCGTCCAGAAAGATGTCGCGGCCACCCGCCTTGATGCCCGCCGCCCGCGCGACGTGCTCGGCTTTGCTGGCGGGCGAAGTCTTGGAGTCGAGAAAGAACAGTCCCCGCGCCTTCACCGCCTGCATCACTGGCGACAGCGCCGCAGTATCCGACGTAAAACGGCTGCCTTCATGATTGTTGAGGCCCGCCGCGCCGGACACGCGGTCCAGCGACTAGTTGAGGCGCCGCAAAATCTCGTCGCGCGGCATCTGGGTCTCCAGCATCATCGGCGCATCCCGCGTGTTGCGCAGCGCCTGCATCGGCAAATGCGCCAGCACGGTGCGGCCCTTGTCCCGCGCCCGCGCCGAATAGCCCGGCGTCATCTCGGCATAGGGCAGGAAGGCCAGCGCCACCGGCCCCGGCAAGCGCAACGCGTTTTCCGTGCTCGCGATGTCGGACCCCAGATCGTCGATCACGATGCCGATGACGGGGGTGCGCGGCGACCCGCGCAGCGCCAGCAGCCAGCCGGGCAGCGCCTTTGCCACCACCGGGTACAGCAGTTGCGGCGCGTGCGGGCTTTCCGAAAAGCCTGGCAGCGCCAGCCGGGCGATATCCTGGCGTGGCGGCGGCGTATCGGCATGGGCCTGGGGCCATCAGGCCCGGCGTCACCGCCCCCACCAGGGGCGGCAGCCACGCCAGCGCGGCATCACCGCCGGTCCACAGCGCGAACGCCGCAACGCCAGCGAACACCAGCTCGCGCGCATACTTCCGGACAAAGGGAATCACTGACTCCATAGACGAATTCTACCGCACCCTTCCCCGTCTTGAGCCGAAGCAGCTATGAAGCCTGATGCCGTCCTTCGTCTACGTCCTGGCCACAGAGAATCCCGACGGGCGCATCGTCACCTATGTGGGCTGGACACTCGACCTCGAGCGCCGCCTGGCCGAGCATAACGGCAAGCGACAAGGTGCACGTTCGACGCGCGGGCGGGCCTGGGCGCTGGTCTATGCCGAGAAGCATCGCACCCGCCGCCGCGCCATGGCGCGGGAATACAAGCTGAAGCATGACCGCGCTTTTCGCGCGGCCCTGCGGCATCTGCTCTAGAGCTTGGGCGGCTTGTGGGTCGAGAGAAACTCGCCCATGCGCTGCAGCGCCTTGGTGATGTTCTCCGTCGAGTTGGCATAGGAGACGCGCATATAGCCTTCGCCCATGATGCCGAAATCCGGGCCACCCACCATCGCCACGCCCACCTCGTCGAGAATGGCGTTGGCCAGCTTCTTGGCCTTCCAGCCAGTCCTGCTGACATTCGGGAAGGCATAGAAGGCGCCCTTGGGCATGATGCAGCTCACGCCCGGCAGATTGTTCAGCTCTTCGACCACCAGCTTCCGGCGCTTGTCGAACTCGCGCACCATGTGATTGACGGGGTCCTGCGATCCCGTCAGCGCGGCGATACCGGCATACTGGGTCGGGGCATTGACGCAGGAATGGAAATTCACCGCCAGCTTGCGCGCCAGATCGTCCAGCTTGGGCGGCCAGATGGCATAGCCCAGGCGCCAGCCGGTCATGGCATAGGGCTTGGACCAGCCATTGAGGATGATGAGACGATCGCGGATTTCCGGATAGGACAGCAGCGTGACGTGCTTCTCTCCGTCATACAGGATGCGGTCATAGATCTCGTCTGAGAGAATGGCGACATCCGGCCACTTCTCCAGCCCCGCCACCAGCTTGTCGAACTCTTCCTTGGGCACCACGCCGCCGGTCGGATTGGCGGGCGAGTTGAGGATGATCAGGCGAGTGCGCGGCGTGATCAGCGACAGCGTTTCTTCCGCCGAGAAGGCAAAGCCATAACCTTCACGGATCGGGATCGGCACCGGCGTCGCGCCGGTGAACTCGATCATCGAGCGATAGATGGGAAATCCCGGATCGGGATACATGATCTCCGCGCCCGGCTCGCCGAACATGATGATCGACATGTACATGGTGGGCTTACCGCCTGGCATGATCATGACGCTGTCGGGCGAAATTTCGACGCCGTAGCGAGCGTGAAGGTCCGCGGACACCGCTTCGCGCAGCGGCAGAATGCCGATGGCGGCGGTGTAGCCGTGATGGCCGTCGCGGATCGCCTTGATCGCGGCTTCGCAGATGTGATCGGCGGTGCGGAAGTCCGGCTGGCCGATGCCCAGACTGATGATGTCACGGCCCTGCGCCGCCAGCGCGTTGGCGCGCGCCAGCACGGCGAAGGCGTTTTCTTCGCCCAGATGGTCGAAGGCGGGGACGGTTTTCAGCATGGCGGGTTCCGGCAATTTGCGGGCACTCCTATATCCTCATCGGGTTGGCGAAACCAGCCGCACCAAGGCGTCAAAACGCGCCGGAATCTGGCATTCCCGCCAGAGGCTTACCAATGGCCAAGTTGTGGCAGGCGTCTTGCCGAGCCGGTTGCGGCTTATGTATGTCACGAGCAAATCTCTGCTGCATCAGACCACCTGCACAGCGCCCAGCGCCGCAATCATCAGCGTGGTCACGCCCCACAGGCCCAGCGCCATCGCGAAGGCGTTGCCGCGGCCGATGCCCAGACGATCCTGAAACCAGCCGGTTTGCAGCGCCAGATACCAGATCACCGCCGCCAGCATCAGCAAGCCGGACGTCGACGCGATCAGCGGATCCTTCATGCGCCCGCCAATGCCCGCCGCGCTCAGCATCAGCGCGAACGGCGCGCGCAGCGAATTGCGGTCCAGCGGCGCGCCCATGTGGCGGATCAGCGCCGCGGCGAAGGTCAGCGGATAAAGCCCGAAGACGACGCAGCGCAGCAGCAGGAAGGTCTGGTCGGTCTGGAAAATGCCGCGAAAGCCCTGTCGCAGCGAAGCGCTGTCATGCGCCCCCAGTTCCAGCAGATGGGCCACGATGATGCTGATCATCAGGAACAGCGGCGGACTCAGCGCGTCGCGGTACTGGTTTTCGGGCGCGTCGTTCTGCTCGCCGTCGGAATAACGCATCATCGCCAGCGGACGGCGCAACACGCGCCACAGGGTGCGCGGATAGAACAGCAGCCATGTCAGGATTTCGTAGAGGAATTCCTCGAACGAACGAAGAATCTTGACGAAATCCATGACGGCCCCTTTCAGGGAAGCTGATTACTCAGCAGCAACCTGATTGCGGCGGTCGAACTGCGACCAGACGCCGGCATCGCCGTCCCAACTGCCGCTGGTCGCGCCCTTGGAATATTCGGTGGCGCGCTGCTCGAAGAAATTCGCGTGCTCGACGCCGTTGAGGATTTCCACCAGCCAGGGCAGCGGATGCGCCTTGGCCTGGGTGTAACCCGACGAGACATCGCCCGCGAAATTTCCGAACACGGGCGTGAGTTTCAGCTGGGTCAGGCGCCAGTCGGCGATATAGCGAACGTAATTCTTGATCGCATCGGGCGTCATGCCTTCGATGCCGCCCACGCCGAACGCCAGGTCGATGAAGCTCTCTTCCAGCCCGACCATGGTCTTGGCGACATCGATGATGTCGTCCTGCACCGCCTTGGTGACGGCGCCGGTTTCTTCGTTCCAGGCGTGATAGAGCTTGGTGATGCCTTCACAATGCAGGCTTTCGTCGCGCACCGACCAGGAAACGATCTGGCCCATGCCATTCATCTTGTTGTGGCGCGGGAAGTTCAGCAGCATGGCGAAGCTGGCGAACAGCGACATGCCTTCGGTGAAGCTGCCGAACATGGCCAGCGTGCGGGCGACGTCGCTGCACGTCTTCGTGCCGAAGGTGTGCATGTAGTCCGCCTTGGCCTTCATCTCATCATAGTCGCGGAAGGCTTCGAACTCGGCCTGCGGCATGCCCAGGGTCTTGAGCAGCAGCGCATAGGCGTCGATATGCACCGTCTCCATGTTGGAGAAGGCAGCCATCATCATCTGCAATTCCAAGGGCTGGAACAGCGGGATGTAGCGCTTGAGATAATTGTCGCCCACTTCCACGTCGCTCTGCGTGAAGAAGCGGAAAATCTGGGTCAGCAAATTCTTTTCCGCCGACGAAAGGCGGCTGGACTGCCAATCCTTGATGTCGGCGCCCAGCGGCACTTCTTCGCCCATCCAGTGGGTCTGCTGCTGGCGCTTCCAGCAATCATAGGCCCAGCTGTAGCGGCTGACGTCGAACGTGCCGGTGGACTTGAGCAGACCGACCTTGCCGGTGCCGATCAGCTCACGGGGATCGATGTTTCCAAAATTCATTGACATGCCAAGCACTCTTCATAGTCGGTCTTCTCGACCACGGCGGCGCCCTTGGCCTTTTTCTCCAGCTGGCCGGCAAAACCGGCGCGGCTGATGGACTTGGAGCGGCAATAATACAGGCTCTTGATGCCGCGCTCCCACGCCGTCCAGTGCAGCATGTGCAAATCCCATTTGTCGATGTCAGCGGGCAGATACAGGTTCAGCGACTGGCTCTGGCAGATATAGGGCGTGCGGTCGGCCGCCAGTTCGATGATCCAGCGCTGGTCGATCTCGAAGCCGGTGCGATAGACCGACTTTTCGTCCTCGCTGAGGCATTCCAGATGCTGCACCGAGCCTTCATGCTCGACGATAGACTGCCAGGTGGCGTCGGTGTTCGCGCCCTTCTCTTCCAGCAGGTGCTGCAGATAGGGATTGCGCACCGAGAAGGCGCCCGAAAGCGTCTTGTGGGTATAGACGTTGGCCGGGATCGGCTCGACGCAGGCGGAAGTGCCGCCCGCGATGATCGAAATGGAGGCGGTGGGTGCGATCGCCAGCTTGTGGCTGAAGCGCGCCTTCATGCCCCGCTCTTCCGCGTCCGGGCAGGCGCCGCGCTCGACGGCCAGATTGTAAGACGCCGCATCGGCTTCGCGGCGGATCTTCTTGAAGATGCGCAGGTTCCAGCTCTTCGCCATGGCGCTTTCCATGGGGATGCCCTTCTGCTGCAGGAAGGAGTGGAAGCCCATCACGCCCAGGCCGACCGAACGCTCGCGCAGGGCGGAATATTTGGCACGCTGCATGGAATCGGGCGCCATCTCGATGAAGCTGGTCAGGACATTATCCAGCATCCGCAGCACGTCCTCGACCAGGCCTTCCTCGGCGCCCCACTGGTCCCAGGTCTCGATATTCAGCGAGGACAGGCAGCAGACCGCCGTGCGCTCCTTGCCGTCATGGTCGATGCCGGTGGGCAGGGTGATCTCGGAGCAGAGATTGGAGGTGTTCACCCTGAGGCCCAGCTCACGCTGGTGCTTGGGCAGCGCGCGGTTCACGTGGTCGATGTTGAGGATATAGGGCTCGCCGGTCTGCAGGCGGGTTTCCAGGATGCGCTGCCAGAGCTGGCGGGCATTGACCTCGCGCATCACTTCGCCCGTCTTGGGAGAAGTCAGCCCGAACATGCTGTTTTCACAAACACATTCCATGAACGCGTCGGTGATGTTGATGCCGTGATGCAGGTTGAGGCCCTTGCGGTTGAAGTCGCCGCTGGCCTTGCGGATTTCAAGAAACTCCTCGATCTCCGGATGGGAAATGTCGAGATAGACCGCCGCCGAACCGCGCCGCAGCGAGCCTTGGCTGATGGCGAGCGTCAGGCCGTCCATCACATGGATGAAGGGGATGATGCCGCTGGTCAGGCCGGACTTCACCTTTTCGCCGATGGAGCGGACCTTGCCCCAATAGGTACCGATACCACCGCCATTGGAGGCCAGCGCCACATTCTCGTTCCAGGTGCTGACGATGCCATCCAGCGAGTCGGGCACGTCGTTCAGGAAGCAGGAGATGGGCAGGCCGCGGCCCGCGCCGCCATTGGACAGGATCGGGGTGGCGGGCATGAACCACAGGCGGCTCATGGCGTCATACAGGCGCTGGGCATGGGCCACATCGTCGGCATAGGCGCAGGAGACGCGGGCGAACATGTCCTGGAACGACTCGCCTTCCAGCAGATAGCGGTCGCGCAGGGTGGCCTTGCCGAAAACGGTCAGGAGGTCGTCGCGGCTGCGGTCCAGCAGCAGATCGGCAGGAACCGGACGCACGGCCAACGGGCCGGACATGGGGGGACGCCTCACCTCCGGTGAAGCTTGGGGGGGGCGCTTGATCTCGGGTGTTTCCTGGGGCGCCTGCACTTGGGCGGCGGGGGCGGCGACGGGCGTCTCGGTGACCGTGCGGGTGATGATGACGCTGCGTTCCAGCACGCGCTCGGCGGGCGTCGCCTTACCTGCGACCAGCTGACCGTTGGAATCGAAATCGCCGCCGTAAACCTTGCCCGATGCCGACATGCGAAACTGCCCCCGAAAACCGACCTGAATAGAGCAGAAAGGCTCCGGCCTAGCCCACGACGGGGATTTACCGGGGGTCTTTGCTAGCCCCTAAATGTGACACTGATCGTACCGATCAGGAC
>CANFDA010000072.1 GCA_947445215.1 Alphaproteobacteria bacterium
ACCGGGCGCGCTCTGACAGGACTGGGGATTTTCAATGCCTGTCCCTGTCTTGTGTTCTGCGCTTACGAGAATCGTCGCTACTGCGATATTGTCAGGCAAATAGCTAAATAGTTGCAACCGCCACCTATAGCGGAAATCCAGTTTGGCGTTGTTTACGTCAAACTCCATTATCCGCCATTCCTCTGAGGGGATGTCCACGGGACCATTATTGGCGTTGCAGGGGTTGCGATATCCTTGGGCTACAAAAGTACCGCCTTCCAGCATGCGTCGCAGTTTCTCTAATCTTTCGCGGAGAAGAACGTTCAAGTTTTCTACGTCGATTTTCCTTTCGGTTGCGCGCGTTTGGTGAAACACCACCATCTCAAGTGAACCTTGCGGAATCTGTTTGAATAGTTGAGTCGTTTCTTTGTCGAATTCTGCTATCTGCGTGTTAGCCGCCGCTATTAGTTCATTCTTTTCTAGATCAAAAGACTCTACCACCTCCAAAGGTCTCTGCCAGAAGAGCGGCTTTGGTGCGGGATCATCCAAGCGGCGCTTCGGCTCCGAAGGCAGCTCTTGAACTCGGACGTTAATCCGTACGTACTCTAACAGCCCGTAGGTGAATGGAAGTTGCAGCAGCAATAACCAGCCCCATCATGGGATCAGAGACCCAGACACGCCGATATTAGGGATTGCGCTGCTGACTAGCGTCTTAATCGGCGGAAGGCCCAGCTGGTTGCAAAGCACGTCGTACGTGGCTAGCACGCCACCCAAACTGACAGCCCAACGCACCACCCGGTAGCGCCAAATCGCACGCAACGTCTTGAGGCGCCCTTCAGCCATTCCGGATTTTAACGCGAGTGGGGGGGGGAATGAATCGAATCGGCCACAGCTAAAGACATTGTCTTTTTTGTTCTATTTTTGTACCCATGGGCCGTCATGGCCAAATCTTCCGCCTCTTTCGCCTGCCAAAACTGCGGCGCCGTCAGCGCCAAATGGGCGGGAAAGTGCGAATCCTGCAACGGCTGGAACACCATCGTGGAGGAGGGGGCAGTCCCGCCCATCGGCGCAGGCGCGGCCAAGCGCATCAAGGGCCGCAAATTTGCTCTGGAAGACCTCAAGACCCAGGACACGCCGCCGCCGCGCCGGATGACGGGCATCGCCGAGTTTGACCGCGTCACCGGCGGCGGGCTGGTGGCCGGCTCTGCGCTCTTGGTGGGCGGCGATCCCGGCATCGGCAAGTCCACTCTCATTCTCCAGGCGCTGGGCGAATACGCCAAGCAGGGCGGCCACGCCGTCTATATCTCCGGCGAGGAAGCCATGGCGCAGGTGCGCATGCGCGCCGCCCGCATGGGGCTTTCCGATGCGCCGTTGATGCTGGGTGCGGCTACCAATGTCGAAGACATTCTTGCCACCATCGAAGCGGGCAATCCGCCGGGCATCATCGCCATCGATTCGATCCAGACGCTGTGGACTGGTGCGCTCGACGCCGCCCCCGGCACGGTGGCGCAGCTGCGCACCGCCAGCTTCGATCTGGTCCGCTACGCCAAGGCGTCAGGCGCGGCGCTGCTGCTGGTCGGGCATGTGACCAAGGACGGCCAGATCGCGGGCCCCAAAGTGATCGAGCATCTGGTCGATGCGGTGCTCTATTTCGAAGGCGAGCGCGGCCATCATTTCCGTGTTCTTCGGGCGGTGAAAAACCGTTTCGGCGCCACCGACGAGATCGGCGTCTTCGAGATGACCGGCAGTGGGTTGGCGGAAGTCGCCAATCCTTCGGCGCTGTTCCTGGGCGACCGCACCAGCGCCGCGCCGGGCACGGCGGTGTTCGCCGGGCTGGAAGGCACGCGCCCTCTGCTGTGCGAAATCCAGGCGCTGGTTTCGGCCTCTGCTTACGGCACGCCGCGCCGCGCCGTGGTGGGCTGGGACACCGGCCGCCTCGCCATGATCCTGGCCGTGCTGGATGCGCGGGCGGGCGTCGGCATCGGCGCTGCCGACGTTTACCTGAACGTGGCGGGCGGGCTGAAGATCACCGAACCAGCCGCGGACCTCGCGGCAGCCGCCGCCCTGGCGTCCTCGCTGGCGGGCGAACCCCTGCCGCGCGACACGGTGTTTTTCGGGGAAATCTCGCTCTCCGGCGATATCCGTCCGGTGCCCCAGGCCGAATCGCGGCTGAAGGAAGCCGCCAAGCTGGGCTTCTCCAAAGCCTTCGTTCCGGCCGGGACTCGAGCGACGGGCGTGCTCCACTGTACCGAAATCGCCAATGTGGCGGAACTGGTGTCCCTGATTCCGACGGCACGCCAGAAGCTGCGGGCGGCAGAATAATCGCGCGTCCGCGCGCGCCATGCTAAACTCGAATCATGGGTTCCATCACCGCTGTTGATGTCGTTGTGATCCTGCTGATCCTGTTGTCGGCAGGCTTTGCCGCCTGGAAAGGTTTCCTGTCGGAAACCCTGCCCATCTTTGACTGGGCCGCCGCCGCCTTTGGCTGTCTCTATTTCGGCCCCTACCTGATCCCGATGATGCGCGGCCTGGTCGCCACGCCCTGGATCGCCAGCTTGCTGGCCTATGCGGTGGTGTTCCTGATCATCTTCATCCCGCTGTCCTTCCTCAGCCACCGCTTCTCCGAGGGCGTGAAGAACTCGCCCATCGGGCCGCTAGACCGCGCCCTGGGCATCGCCTTTGGCGTGGTGCGCGGGCTGGTGGCGGTGGGGCTGGCCTATCTCGCCTACACCTATTTCGTGCCGGTGCCGGAGCAGCCGCGCTGGGTGAAGCAGGCCCAGACCCTGCCCATTATCCAGGCCGCGGGCGACGTCATTCTGGGCCTGGTTCCGGGCCATACCCGCGCCAGGTTCTCCGCCGGTTTCGGCCACGCCCGTGCCGACGATCCCATCGACAACCTGATCGAGGGCAACGGGGACGCCAATCGCACTTCTCCCGCCGCCGCAGGCTCTTACGGCGAGCGGGAACGCCCGCGCGGTAAGGATAATACGCCGCAGGGTAGCCCTGCGCGGAACGCCGAAAGGGGCTATGGCGCCACCGACCGCCGCGCGCTAGACAGCCTTCTCCAGAAGGACGGCGGAAACGGCAGATGACCAAGGCAATCCTGGGGTTTGACGGCGCCCACTTCGATGACGATGCCCTGCATGAGGAATGCGGCGTGTTCGGCATTTTCGGCCATGCCGATGCCGGGGCCTTGGCGGTCCTGGGCCTGCACGCTCTGCAGCATCGCGGCCAGGAAGCCGCTGGCATCGTCACCTATGACAATGGCCAGTTCATCGCCGAGCGCCACCAGGGTCTGGTGGGCGACATTTTCGGCCGCAATTCTCCGGCTGCCACCAATCTCAAGGGCTGCTTCGCGGTCGGCCATGTCCGCTATTCCACTGCGGGCGGCTCCAATGTCCGCAACATCCAGCCCATCTATGCAGACCTGGCGGGTGGCGGTCTGGCGGTGGCGCACAATGGCAATCTGACCAACGCCGACACGCTGCGCACCGAGCTGGTGGGACAGGGTTCGATTTTCCAGTCCACCTCCGACACCGAGACCATCGTCCATCTGGCCGCCCGTTCGGCCAAGACACGCATCGTTGACCGGCTGGTGGATGCGCTCTCGCAGGTTGAAGGCGCCTATTCGCTGGTGGCGCTCACCTCCAAGAAGCTGATCGGCGCGCGCGATCCCTTCGGCGTACGTCCGCTGGTGCTGGGCGATCTCGATGGATCGCACATCCTGGCGTCGGAAAGCTGCGCCCTCGACATCATCGGCGCGGCCTATGTGCGCGACATCGCGCCGGGCGAGGTGGTGGTGATCAGCGAAGACGGGATGGAAAGCCATTTCCCCTTCAAGGCCCAGCCCTCGCGCTTCTGCGTCTTCGAATATATCTATTTCGCCCGTCCCGATTCCGTCGTGGAAGGCCGCAGCGTTTACGAGTCGCGCAAGGCCATCGGCCAGGTGCTGGCGCAGGAAGCGCCGGTCGATGCAGACATGGTTATCCCGGTGCCGGATTCCGGCGTGCCCGCGGCGCTGGGTTTCGCCAATGAGGCAAAGTTGCCATTCGAGCTTGGCATCATCCGCAACCATTATGTCGGCCGCACCTTCATCGAGCCGTCGGATCATATCCGGCATCTGGGCGTGCGGCTTAAGCACAGCCCCAATCGCGCCAAGATCAAGGGCAAGCGCGTGGTGCTGGTGGACGACTCGATCGTGCGCGGCACGACCTCCAAGAAGATCGTGGACATGATGCGCGAGGCCGGTGCGACGGAAGTGCATTTCCGCGTCGCCTCGCCGCCCACCACCCATTCCTGCTTCTATGGCGTCGATACGCCCGACACGAACGACCTGCTCGCCCATCGCATGGATGTGGAAGAGATGCGCAAATTCGTCGGCGCCGACAGCCTGTCCTTCATCTCGATGAACGGGCTCTACCGCGCCATGGGCGAAGGCGAGCGCAAGATCAGCGGCCCGCGCTTCTGCGATGCCTGCTTCTCCGGCGACTATCCCATCGCTCTCACCGACCTGACCGGCGGTGCCGCCAAGCGGCAGTTGTCGCTGCTCTCCAACGTCGCCTGATGACGCAGGCGCTTGAGAACAAGATTGCGCTGGTCACCGGCGCGTCCCGCGGCATCGGCCGCGCCGTGGCCATCGAACTGGCCCGCCAGGGCGCGCATGTCATCTGCACCGCCCGCACCGTGGGCGGGCTGGAAGACACTGACGACGAAATCCGCAAGGCGGGCGGCAGCGCCACGCTGGTGCCGTTCAGCCTCAAGGATGGCGACGGCATCGACCGGCTGGGCGGCCAGATCTTCGAACGCTGGGGACGGCTGGATGCGCTGGTCGCAAATGCCGGCATCCTGGGCGCGCTGACGCCGGTGGCGCATATCGAGCCCAAGCTGTTCGCTGAACTGATCGAGGTCAACCTCACCGCCAATTACCGCCTGATCCGTTCGCTGGACCCGCTGCTGCGCCAGTCTGATGCCGGGCGCGCGGTTTTTGTCACCAGCGGCGCGGCCCACAAGGCGACGCCCTTCTGGGGCGGCTATGCCGTGACCAAGGCGGCGCTGGAAATGCTGGCGCTGACCTATGCGGCGGAATCCGGCGGCGGCAAGGTGCGCGTAAATCTCTTCAATCCCGGCGCCACCCGCACCGTGATGCGCAAAAAGGCGATGCCGGGCGAGGACCAGGCGACGTTGAATACGCCCGACGATATCGCGCCGCAGATCGCGGCGCTGCTGGCGCCATCCTTCACCGAAAACGGCCAGATCGTCAGCTATCAGGGCTGAACGGCGACATCGAACGCGCGCGGCGCTTCGCCGGGCCTTGCGATCTCTATCATCGTGACATAGGCCTGCTCGAGATGGCGGCAGAAGCGCGCCGCGTCGAACAAAGGTGCGCTCAACCGCTTGCCCGCCAGCTTGTCCTTCAGCGCTCGCAGCCGCGCCGGGTCCTGCGCCAAGGCCCGCGCCAGGGCCTCATACTCTTCCATTCTCTCGGCGATCAGTTCGGGGTATTCCAGCGCCGTCAGCAATCCGGCGGCGACACGGCCCGCAAAGGATTTGCCGCGGCAGGTGACGACGGGCACGCCCATCCACAGCGCGTCGCTGGCGGTGGTGTGCATGCCGCAGGGCAACGTATCGAGCATGAGCTCGGCGCAACACAGCCGCCGCAGGTGCAGGGTTGCTTCGACCTTCGGCGCGAACATCAAACGCGCCGGATCGACGCCGCGCACGGCGGCATGGCCTCGTTGGCGCTGTCGTCCAGCAGCCACAGCACGCTGCCTGGCACAGCGGCCAGCAGCCGCATCCAGATATCGAACGGCCCTGGCCCGATCTTGCGGTGGTTTTTGAAGCAGGCGAAGAAAAAACCGCTTCCCAGAAGGCCCACCTCGGCGAATCGCCGGGCGGCTAAATGTTCGGCGGCCTGGGCGCGAAGCTGTTGCGGGCTCGTCATGCGCTTACTCTATTTGGGGGCGTAGGGATTCTTGGTGTTGCGGACTATGAAGCGCAGCGGCGTGCCCTTGAGTTCGAAGGCCTCGCGCAAATTGTTCTGCAGGTATCGCAGATAGGCTTCGGGCAAATGGTCGAGCTGGTTTCCGAACAGCAGGAAGGTCGGCGGGCGCGCCTTGGCCTGGGTCATGTAGCGGATGCGGACGCGGCGGCCGGAGACGGCGGGCGTGGCGTGGCGATGCAGTGCCTCTTCCAGGAAGCGGTTGAGCGTGCTGGTGCCGATGCGCTTGTTCCAGGCGGCATCGGCGGCGACGGTGGCGGCCTGCAAGCGTTCGATGCCGTCGCCGGTCTTGGCCGATACCGCCACCAGCGGTGCGCCCACCACTTGCGGCAGCAGGCGGTCGCGCTTCTCGGCAAAGCGCGAGATCGCGCCCGCCTTGTCCGGCACCAGGTCCCACTTGTTCATGGCGAAGACGATGGCGCGGCCTTCGCGCGCAATCAGGTCGGCAATGTGCAGGTCCTGCTTCTCGAAGGGCTGCGTGGCGTCGATCATGACGATGACGCAGTCGGCGAAGCGGATGGCGGAGAGGGTGGACGCCACCGACATCTCTTCCAGCACTTCGCCCGCCACCCGCGCCTTCTTGCGCAGGCCCGCGGTGTCGTGCAGCAGCACTTCGCGCCCCTCAAGGCTCCACGGTGCGGTGATAGAATCGCGCGTCAGCCCCGCTTCCGGGCCGGTGAGCGAGCGTTCCTCGCCCAGTAGCAGGTTGAACAGGCTGGACTTGCCGACATTGGGCCGTCCTACCAGGGCCAGCCGCAGCGGCTTGTTGCGCCAGTCATAGGCTTCGTCCTCGTCGGTGAAGCCGGCTTCCTCGTCCGCCGCTTCCGCCGCCAGTTCGTCTTCGGTGGGCGGCGCGGCGCGGGGGATATGTTCTTCCAGCGCCTCGGAGAGTTCGCCCATGCCGATGGCGTGTTCGGCGGACAGCCGGATCGGCTCGCCAAAGCCCAGGCTGTAAACCTCTTCCAGGCTGGTGCGGCCTTCGCACTTGTTAGCAGCGAAGATCACCGGCTTGCCGGAGCGCCGCAGGGTCTGGGCGATGATCTCGTCGCCCGCGGTGACGCCGTCGCGCGCGTCGATGATGAAGAGCAGGGCGTCGGCTTCGGCGATGGCGGCCATGGTCTGGCCGGTCATGCGATGGGTCAGGGTGCCGGCCGCGGCTTCTTCAAATCCGGCGGTATCGATCAGGCGAAAGGCGAGGCCATCGAAATCGACCTCGATGGCCTGCCAGTCGCGGGTGACGCCCGGCGTGTCATGCACGATGGCGGCGTGACGGCCAGCCAGCCGGTTGACCAGCCGGGACTTTCCGACATTGGGCCGTCCAACGATGGCGAGAGTGAACATCGCTATCTCAGCGCGACGATTTCCGCGTCGCTGGTGTAGATGTAAACGGTGCCATCCGCCACCACCGGGGCGACGCTGCTGCCCGCAGGTAGGTCCATGCGCGCTAGCAGCCGTCCGTTATAGGGCGATAGCGCTTGGGCGTATCCGTCATTGGAAACGACGATCAGCTTGTTCGACACCAGTACCGGACCCGTCCACAGGATGGGATAGCGTTTCTTGTCGGGATTGCCGTACTGCGGCAGCTGGTGAATCCAGCGCACTTTGCCTTCCTTGCGGGTGAGGCAGATCAGCTGCGAGCTATTGCTGACCATGTAGACATAATCGCCCGCCACCCAGGGGGTCTGGATGCCGCCGACATCCTTGCTCCACACCCGGTCGCCGGTGGAGAGGTTCAGTCCGACAATGACGCCGGACTGGCTGACGGCGAAGACCATGTCGCGGTCGATCACGGGCCGCCCGGCGATGGCGTCGATTTCCGAAAGCTGTGTCACCGCGCCGGAGCGCGACAGCACGTCGTTCCAGGCTGGCTGGCCGTTCTGCGCCCGATAGGCGTTGAGTTCGCCCGAGGTGAACGGCGCCACCACCACTTCGCCCGTCACCGCGGCGCTGGTGCTGGAGAGAAGATTGGCGGGTTCGATGATCGCCTGGTTTTCCCACAACGAGCGGCCATCCGCTTCGGCCAGAGCAAAGAAACGGTTGTCGTTGGTGGACAGGTAGATGCGTCCGCCGCTGATCGCCGGGGCGTTGACGATGGGCACGCCGAAGGCGCGCCGCCACAATTCGCGGCCCGTCGCGGCATCCATCACGATCAGGTCGCCGAAGCCGGTGGTGACATAGAGCTTGGCGTCGTTGAAGGCGATGCCGCCGCCCATGCCTGAGGCCGGGACCACGGTGTTGGCCTTGCCCAGTAGGCCCCACAGCGTCGGCATGTCGGTGCCATCCTTGGGCGCCAGGCGCTTGTCCCAGACGGGACGGCCATCGCTCAGACGGATCACCCAGACATGCGCTTCGGAATCCAGCGCGTAGATGCGGCCCGCCGCCACAACGGGGCTGGCGGTCACGACGCTGTCGCTGTCGCTGCCCTTGCCGGCCTGGCGCGCCCAGACATGGCGCAGCGGGCCGGATGCTTCCAGATGGTGCATGGCGTTGGAGGAATAACCACCGGGTTGCGGCCAGTCGGGATTGCGATGTGGCGCGGGTAGCATCACCGGGATGGCGGCCAGCGTGGGATCGGGGATCAGGGCTTCGTCGGTGCCCGCCAGCGACACGCGCATGCCGCGCAGGTTGACGACGTTGGTTTTCGAGAACAGATCACGGAATTCGTCCATGACGCTGGTGCAGCCGCTCAGCAGCAGAGTTGCGGCGAGAAGCGCGACATGCGGGCGGGCAAGGCGGATCATGGCGTCGCCGCCGCGGGCGTGGACAAAGGCACGCCCGGCAAAGCAGTCGGTGCCGGTGCCGGTGTCGCCGTCGGCGGGACGGCGCCGAAGTCCGAACCTGCGTCGCCATCGAGGAAGGCCGCCATGGCGCGGGCACGGTTGCGTAGGGCCTGCGGCGAGCGTTCGTCTTCCACCAGGGCGCGATAGCCATCGGCAGCCTGCTTGATGCGCGAGGCGCGATAATCGGAGAAGGCCAGAATCTCGCGCGCCAGCGGCTGCCAGGTGTTGCCGTCGGTATTCAGTGGCGCCAGCAGGTCTTCCAGTTCCTTGCGCGGGGCGGTGGAGGCGATGATCCAGGCGGCGCGCAGGCGCGCGGCACGGCCGATCTCGCCATCGTCCGACTGACCGACCTCGCGATAGAGATCTACCGCCGACTTGAGCTGACCCGAAGCGAACAGCGCGCCGGCCTGCGCCATCTTAGCGACCAGGGCATAGCCGTTGCCGCCCGGATTGGTGACGGGCCGCAGCGTTTTGTAGAGCGGTGCGAACATGCTGGTTTCGCGCCCGGCATTCTGGGCCAGTGTGCCGAAGGCCTTGGCGGCTTCGGTCGGGTTGGTGATGCGCTGCGCGCCGGCGAAGGCCTCGCTGTCGCGCACGGCGATGGTGGCGCCATGCCGCTTCATCAACTGCCAGCCGCCGACGCCCGCCAGCAGCAAGGCGCCCAGCGTGATCAACAGGGCGCTATAGCGCTTCCAGAACTTCTCGAGGCGTTCGCGGCGAACGTCCTCTTCAACCTCGCGGAAGATGTCACTCAACGGCCGGTATCCTTTTGACGCCCGGGGCCCAGACCTTTCGGACCGGCCTAGCGGGCCGGTTTCCTTAGCCCGCGCGGACGTTTCACGCAACGTGCATGGGGGGGCTGGGTAGGGCTTAGTTGGCGGCTTTTATTGGACTTTTTTCATGGGGTAGACATTTTCCACCCCCGGAAAGGCCCGCGACCGCACATCGGCCGCATAGGCCTTCACCGCCGCCTCGATGGCGGGTCCCAGCCGGGCATATTCGCGGACGAATTTGGGCGGATTGGGGCTGAGGCCCAGCATGTCCTCCATCACCAGCACCTGGCCGTCGCAGGCGGCGCTGGCGCCGATGCCGATGGTGGGGATGGCGATCTGGGCGGTGATCTTGGCGGCCAGCGGCTCGGCCATGCCTTCCAGCACGATGGCGAAGGCGCCGGCTTCGGCCAGCGCCTGGGCGTCGGCTTCGATCTGCGGCCATTCTTCCCGGGTGCGGCCCACGGTCTTGAAGCCTCCCGCCACATGCACGCCCTGCGGCGTCAGTCCGATATGGCCCATCACGGGGATGCCGCGCTGGGTGAGGTATTTCACGGTTTCCGCCATTCGGGTGCCGCCTTCCAGCTTCACGGCGGTGCAGCCGGTTTCCTGAATGACGCGGGCGGCGTTGCGGAACGCCACTTCCGGCGATTCCTCATAGGAACCGAAGGGCATATCGACCACGACCAGCGCGCGCTCGGAGCCGCGCATCACCGCCTTGCCATGGGTGATCATCATTTCGAGCGTGACGCCCAGCGTGTTCTCCAATCCGTGCATCACCATGCCCAGGCTATCGCCTACCAGCATCATGTCGACATTCTGATCCAACAGGCGGGCCGTGTGCGCGTGATAGCAGGTGAGCATCACCACGGGCTGCTTGCCCTTATGGGCCTTGATCTCGGGCACGGTGACGCGGCGGGTCTGGGCATGAACGGACAT
>CANFDA010000073.1 GCA_947445215.1 Alphaproteobacteria bacterium
AAAAGGCGTTAGAACAGACCCATGAAACTGGCAATCCCTTCGGCGATCTTCCTGGGCGTTACCGCCCTGGCCGTGGCCTGTGCCCCCGTGACCAATACGCGCGGCTATGTGACCGACCCGGAGCTGGAATCGTCCATCAAGCCCGGCGCCGACACCAAGCAATCCATCCAGGACCGGCTGGGCTATGCTTCCACCACAGCCACCTTCGGCGGCGACAACACCTGGTACTACATCTCCTATCGCGAGAAGCAGGTGGCGTTCTTCAATCCTACCGTGCTGGAGCGCAAAATCCTAGCCGTGTCCTTCGACCCGGAGGGCAAGGTGACCGGGCTGCACCGCTATGGCCTGGAACAGGGCCGGGTGATCAATTTCGAATCCCGCGAGACCCCGGCCCGTGGCCGTGAGCTGACCTTCCTGCAGCAGCTGCTGAATGCGCGCGCCGGTGCGGATACCCAGCCCACGCAGGATGTGAACCCCGGCGGCGGCGGTCTCCCGTAACCGCTTGCAGCAGGCACAAACAAAAAAGCCCGGTGTCGCCACCGGGCTTTTTCCTTTTGGCAGATCAGATCAACCGAGGTGCGCCAGCGTGGCGAGCAGCAGCAGAGCCACGATATTCGTGATCTTGATCATCGGGTTCACGGCCGGACCGGCAGTGTCCTTGTAGGGATCGCCCACCGTGTCGCCCGTCACCGCGGCCTTGTGGGCGTCCGAGCCCTTGCCGCCGAAATGGCCGTCCTCGATGTACTTCTTGGCATTGTCCCAGGCGCCGCCGCCCGAGGTCATCGAGATGGCGACATACAGGCCCGTGACGATCACGCCCATCAGCGACGCGCCCAGCGCGTTGAAGGCGGCGGTCTTGTCCGCCACCAGCAGCGCGATAACGAACAGCACAACCGGCGCCAGCACCGGCAGGATGGACGGGATCACCATTTCCTTGATCGCGGCCTTGGTCAGCAGATCCACGGCGCGGGCATAGTCCGGCTTCTGGGTGCCCTGCATGATGCCGGGCATCTCGCGGAACTGACGGCGGACTTCTTCCACCACGCTTTCCGCAGCGCGGCCCACGGCTGTCATCGAGATGCCGCCGAACAGGAAGGGCAGCGCGCCGCCATAGAGCAGGCCCACCACAACCCAGGGATCGGACAGGCTGAAGCTCGGCATCGCCAGGTCGGCGAAGAAGCCGGTGCCTTGCGTCGTGAAATACTTCAGGTCCTCGGTATAGGCCGCGAACAGCACCAGCGCGCCCAGACCGGCCGAACCGATGGCATAGCCCTTGGTGACGGCCTTGGTGGTGTTGCCCACCGCGTCCAGCGCGTCGGTGGTCTTGCGGACATCGCCTTCAAGACCCGACATCTCGGCAATGCCGCCGGCATTGTCGGTAACCGGACCGAAGGCGTCGAGCGCCACTATCATGCCCGCCAGCGAAAGCATCGTGCTGACCGCGATGGCGATGCCGAAAAGACCCGCAAGCGAATGGGTCAGGATGATGCCGACGCAGATGACGATGGCGGGAAGCGCGGTGGATTCCATCGACACCGCCAAGCCCTGGATCACGTTGGTGCCATGGCCGGTGACGGAGGCCTTGGCGATCCGCTTCACCGGCGAAAAGCCGGTGCCGGTATAGTATTCGGTGATCCAGATCAGCGCGCCGGTGACACCCAGGCCGACCACGCCGCAAAAGAACAGGCTGGTGCCGGTGAAGCTCAGATCGCCTACGGCCAGCACATTGTCCATGCCCACCAGGGCGTCGGTCAGCGGCCACAGGCCCACCAGCGACAGCAGCGTGGTCACGATCACGCCTTTGTAGAGCGCGCCCATGATGTTACCGCTCGAACCCAGGCGCACGAAGAAGGTGCCGATGATCGAAGTGATGATGCTCATGCCGGCGATGGCCAGCGGGTAGATCATCATCACCGACTTGAGGTCGCCCGCGAAATAGATCGCGGCCAGCACCATGGTCGCCACGGTGGTAACGGCGAAGGTTTCAAACAGGTCCGCCGCCATGCCGGCGCAGTCGCCGACATTGTCGCCCACATTATCGGCGATGGTGGCGGGATTGCGGGGATCGTCTTCTGGAATGCCCGCTTCCACCTTGCCCACCATGTCGCCGCCGACATCGGCGCCCTTGGTGAAGATGCCGCCGCCCAGACGGGCGAAGATCGAGATCAGCGAAGCGCCGAAGCCCAGACCCACCAGCGAGTCCACGATGATGCGGCTCTGCACCGGATCGTTGATGTCCAGGCCCAGGATACAGGTGAGGAATGCGAAGTAACCGGCGACCGCCAGCAGGCCGAGGCCTACCACCAGCATGCCGGTGACGGCGCCGGCGCGGAACGCCACCGACAGGCCCGCGGCAACGCCGCTGCGCGCCGCTTCGGCGGTGCGGACATTGGCGCGAACCGAGACATACATGCCGATGTAACCGGCGGCGCCAGAGAGCGTCGCACCGATCAGGAAGCCCAGCGCCATTTCCCAGCCGAAGATAAGGAAGGCGATGACGAAGATCACCGCGCCGACGATGGCGATGGCGGTGTATTGGCGGTTGAGATAGGCGTTCGCGCCTTCCTGAATGGCGGCGGCGATCTCCTGCATCCGCGCATTGCCGGGCGACATCGCCAGCACGGAGCGGATCGTCCAGGCGCCATAGGCGAGCGCCAGCAGGCCGCTGATCAGAATAAGAGTGATAGTGCTCATGGCTGCCCCAAAGGATCGGATATGCGGGTCGCCGATATCGCCCTTGTCGAGGAGCGGCATCGCCGATCCCCATGGCCGGGCGCCTGAACCTCATCATGCGAGGGGCACGCCGCTTCAAGGGCGGCGGAGATATGCCAAAAGGCCCCCTCCGGCGCAACCCTTGGCCAATGACACTTGGGGTCAGTGCGACTTGGCCGCTTCCGTGGTCGCGTCCTTGGACGCCTCGCAGCGCGATTTCAGGGGATTGCCATAGGCGTCGACGTCATGCAGCGCATCGGCGTGCCGGGGCGACGGCGTCTGGGTGGGATGGAGTTCCGCGATCTGTACGGTGCAGATGGTGACCATCTTCACCTTGCCCGGTCTCATGATCTTGATAACGTTTGCAAGCATGCGGGCCTCGACGCCCTTGATGTCCACCGACTTGGGATGGGCGGCGTCGGCGACGCTGCGTGTGTTCACGTCGCGCACGAAGGCGTCCTGGATAAAGGGCACCTTCTCGCGCACCGGCGACACCAGACCTTCGGAAGCCACGGTAAGTCGCTAATTTATATAGGCATAGCCCAGCAGCTTGCCGTTCTCCGCGGTCAGCGGCGCCATGCGATATTCGAAGTCGACATTGGTGCCGGGCGGACCGCCCTTGGCAGCCTCGCCGCCGGACGCATGCTCAGCCGCCAGCGCGGGCGCGGCAGCGAGCAGCAACAAAGACAGGATAATACGTCGGAGCATTCCTGCACGCTCGCAAAACGGCGTTACGAAGTCGTTAAATGACCTCCTCTGCCTTGGCTGCCAAGGCCGTCCATACGCTACCGCTATGGAACGGCATCTCCCCTTTCCGCGCTACGCGCGAAGGGGAGCGGGTTAAAAATGTTGGTAGCCGGGTCGTAGAACCGGCAAAGCGCGGCCCTGGCGCGTCAGTTCGACGCCGGTACCCGCTTCAACCCGCCCGATGCGTGTCACCTGAGTCCGGTAATAGTTTGCCGCCTTCATTACCTCAGCATGGCGATTCGGCGCGGCCGTGAAGACGATCTGATAATCGTCGCCGGCCGTCGTGGCGCGGACGATGGCGGCATCCTCTTCGCCCCAGAAAGCGCGCAGCGCATCGGAGCGGGGAACCAGATCGGCATCCAGCACCAGCTGCACGGCGGACGCGTCCGCGATGTGACCGAGATCGGCGATCAGCCCGTCGGAGACATCGGCGGCGGCGCTGGCGAGATCGCGCAACGCCGGGCCGAAGCGTACCGGCGGCTGCGGCATGCGATAGCGCGCCAGCAGCGCATCGCGTTGTGGTTCGTCCAGCGTGTGTTTCTCGCGCTTGTAGATGGCGAGACCGCCGCCGCTGTCGCCGATGGTGCCGGTGACATAGACATCGTCTCCTGCCCGCGCGCCGGAACGGCGCACCATGCCGCCGTGCTGGACGAAGCCGAAGGCGGTGACGGAGATGGCGAGCGGCCCTTCGGTGCGCCCCGTATCGCCGCCCAGCAACGTGATAGCGAATTCCGTCTGATCCTGCGCCAGGCCCGCTGCGAAAGCCGTCAACCAATCTGCATTGATGCTGGGCGGCAGGGCGAGACTGAGCAGATAGGCGTGCGGCACGGCGCCCTTGGCAGCCAGATCGGACAGGTTCACCCGCAGCGCCTTCTGCGCCACGCTGCCAGACGGATCGAAGGCGAAGAAGTCGGTGCCTTCGGCAATGGCGTCGGTGGTGACGACCAGATCGAAACCGGGGCGCGCCCGAATGATCGCGGCGTCATCCGTCAGACCGAACGCACCCTCGCCCGCAAGCGGTGCGAAGATCGTCTTGATGATTTGGAACTCGTCCATCTGCGCAGCCTAGGACGTTTCGAGCAGCTTAGAAATCCAGCTCGTCATCCGGTGTCGGAAGTCCGAATTCCTTGGCCCGCTTCTTCTTCGCCAGGGTGTCCAGCACGCCATTGACGAAGCCTGGCTCATCAGCGCCGAAGAAGGCCCGGCTCACCGCCACATATTCGTCGATCACGGATTTGGCGGGCACGTCGCGCCGGGCCACCAGCTCGAACAGGCCACAGCGCAGGATGGCCCGCAGAATAGAGTCGATTCGGGACAGCGACCAGTTCGCGGCCAGGCTACCTGCAATGGAACGGTCGATCTCTTCCTGGTGCTGCGGAACGCCGCGCAGAATGGCGGCGAAGAAATCCTCGTCGGGTGCGACGTCGAATTCTCCGAAGCGATGCTCGGAAAATTCGGCCAGCGTCTCTTCGGCGCCGCCGCCCGCCAGTTCCATCTGATAAAGCGCCTGCACCGCGGCGATGCGCGCGGCGTGGCGGGCGTCTGGATTGCCGCTCACAGGACCGCCAGCCTTTCGCGCAACGTCGCCAGCGCCAGCGCGGCACGGGCCGAATCGCCGCCGGCATCGCCATCACCTGCTAGCGTCAAGGCCGCACGCTCGTCACCGGCCAGCAGGACGCCGTTGCCGATCGCCAGGCCGAGCGTGGAAAGCTGCATCAGGCCCCGGCTGCTTTCGCGGTACAGCGTGTCGGCCACAGTGTCGGCACCGATGACGCAGCCCAGAGCGCCATAGGAATCGAAATTGCCCCCCTTCGCCGCCAGGGCGATAGCGCCGGGCAGTTCCAGCACGCCGGGCACGGCGACGCGGACGAACTCCGACGGGCCCTGGTCGAGCGCCGCCGTGGCGCCGTCTACCAGCCGGTCGGCGACATGGGCGTGATAGCGGGATTCAATGATGAGAATTCTCAAACAGAATCCTTGTCGTCGCCTTCAAGTTCGCCGATCAGCGCCTCGAAATCCCGGGTTTCGCGGAAATTGCGATAGACCGAGGCGAAGCGGACATAGGCGACCTTGTCGAGCGAGGCCAGGGCCTGCATCACCAGTTCGCCGATGACATTCGCCAGGATCTCGTTCTCGCCCATGCTTTCCAGGCGGCGCACGATGCCGGTGATCATGCGATCAACCCGCTCGCGCTCCACAGGGCGCTTGCGCAGCGCATGAGTGATGGAGCGCTCCAGCTTGTAGCGGTCGAAGGCCTCGCGGCGGTTGTTCTTCTTGATCACGATCAGTTCGCGCAGCTGCACGCGCTCGAAGGTGGTGAATCGTCCCCCGCATTCCGGACAATGGCGGCGGCGGCGGATGGCGGAATTGTCCTCGGAAGGCCGCGAATCCTTCACCTGGCTGTCGTCATGTCCGCAAAAGGGGCAACGCATGCAAGTCGTCCTTTTTCTTGGCCTTACGGATAGATCGGGAAGCGTTCGCAAAGCTCGCCCACGCGGCGGGCCACGCTCTGCTCCACCTGGGCGTCACCGTCTTCCTTCTTCGCCACCGCGTCCACCACTTCCACGATCAGCTTGCCGATCTCGCGGAATTCAGCTGGGCCGAAGCCGCGGGTGGTCCCAGCGGGTGCGCCCAGACGGACGCCAGAGGTGATGGTGGCCTTCTCGGTGTCGAACGGCACCGCATTCTTGTTGCAGGTAATGGCGGCACGGTCGAGCGCATGCTCGGTCGGCTTGCCCTTGGCGCCCTTGGGCCGCAGATCCACCAGCATCAGATGCGTGTCGGTGCCGCCGGTGGTGATGTCCAGGCCCGAAGCCTTCAGCGTTTCGGCCAGCGCCTTGGCGTTCTCGACCACGGTCCGTGCATAGGTCTTGAATTCCGGCTGCAGCGCCTCGCCGAAGGCCACGGCCTTGGCGGCGATGACATGCATCAGCGGGCCGCCCTGCAGACCGGGGAAGATGGCCGAGTTGATCTTCTTCCCAAGGTCGGCGTCGCGGCTCAGGATCATGCCACCGCGCGGGCCGCGCAGCGTCTTGTGCGTGGTGGTGGTCACGACATGCGCGTGCTCGATGGGATTTGGATGCGCCCCGCCCGCCACCAGGCCGGCGAAATGCGCCATGTCGACCATGAAGGTCGCGCCCACGTCATCCGCGATCTTGCGGAAGGCGGCGAAATCAATGTGGCGCGGATAGGCCGAACTACCCGCGATGATCATCTTGGGCTTGTGCTCATGGGCCAGCTTTTCCACCTGCTCCATGTCGATGCGCTGGTCGTCGCGGCGCACGGTATAGGGCACGGGCTTGAACCACTTGCCGGAGAAGTTGGCCGGGTGGCCGTGGGTGAGATGGCCGCCCGCCGCCAGGTCGAGACCCATGAAGGCGTCGCCCGGCTGCAGCAGCGCATAGAACACCGCTAGGTTGGCGTTGGCGCCCGAATGGGGCTGCACGTTGGCATAGGTCGCGCCGAACAACTCGCAGGCGCGGTCGATGGCGAGCTGCTCGGTGACGTCGACATACTCGCAGCCGCCGTAATAACGCTTGCCGCGATAGCCTTCGGCATACTTGTTGGTCAGGACCGAGCCCTGGGCTTCCAGCACCGCCTTGGAGACGATGTTCTCGGAGGCGATCAGCTCGATCTTTTTCCGCTGACGGCCGAGCTCATGCTGGATGGTGGCATTCAAGGCGGGATCAGCGTCCGCCAAGCCCCTGGTAAAAAAGCCAGAATTCGTCACGGCGGCCGGCATCGAAAACCCTTTCCCAAATGGGCCCCTGATTTTGGGGCTTGCGCAACAGCAGCGGATTTACCCCGTCCCAGCCACCAAATCTAGGGCAAGCCAGGCCTGCCCCTAAGCCTAGGAAATAACCGTGAAATCGCCCCAGCTGGACTTGGGCCAGTAAAGCCGCGATCATTTGCTTCGGGAAAGTACTCGGTGGAATGGAGAGCCAGTAATTGGCCAGTGAAACCACCCTCAATAACTTCCGGGCGGCAATACAGGCATGGGCATGTTGGGCGAGAATGAACGCGGCGAGGATGCGATCCTCAAGCAGGTGACGGAGATCGTCACCGCTTACCTGTCAAAGAATGTGCTGCCGCCTGGAGAATTGCCCGGCCTGATCCGCAGCGTGCATGCCACGCTGGGCAGTATCGCAGGGATGGAAACGCCCGCCGCCTCAATACGTGAACCGGCGGTGCCGATCAAGAAATCGGTCAAGGCCGATTACATTATCTGCTTGGAAGACGGCAAGCATCTGAAGATGCTGAAGCGCCATCTGCGTGCGCGCTACGACTTGTCGCCCGACCAGTATCGCGCCAAATGGAGCCTGCCCGCCGATTATCCCATGACCGCGCCCAATTACGCCTCCAAGCGCAGCGAGTTCGCGAAGAAGTTCGGCCTGGGCAAGCTGGGCAAAAAGAAAAAGTAATCAGCCCTTCTTCTTCAGCACATATTCCAGCTTGCGCCACGCCGCTTCGGCCAACGTGCTTTGCGCCGCATTGGCGGGCCCGACAATGCTGGCCTCCACGCCCGTGACAGAGGGGATCGCGGTGACCTTCACCACGTTTCCCTGAAGAACAAACTCGATGTAGATGGGCCGCTTCTCGTTCAAGCCGCGCGAGCGATCTTTTGCGCGTCCCACACCAGGTTCAGCGCAGTCACCAACTGCTGCATCATCGCGTCGCTATGGGCGGGCGACGGCGTGAAGCGCAACCGCTCGGTTCCGCGCGGCACAGTGGGATAGTTGATCGGCTGGACATAGATGCCGTGGTCGGTGAGCAGCGCATCCGACACCGACTTGCACAGGGCAGCATTGCCCAACTGCAGCGGCACGATATGGCTGGTGCTCTCCATCACCGGCAGGTTCGCTTCGGTCATCATCCGGCGCAACGTATTAGCGCGCTCGGCGATCTGGGTCCGCTCGGAATCGCTGCTCTTGATGTGGCGGATCGAGGCCAAGGCGCCCGCCGCAATCACCGGCGCGATAGAGGTGGTGAAGATGAAGCCCGGCGCGAAGCTGCGGATGCAGTCCACCAGCTCTGCGCTGGCGGCGATATAGCCGCCCATGACGCCGAACGCTTTGGCCAGCGTGCCTTCGACGATGTCGATGCGCGCCATGGTTCCGTCGCGCGCCGCAACGCCCCCGCCGCGCGCGCCATACACGCCCACGCCATGGACTTCGTCGATATAGGTGAGCGCGCCGTATTTCTCGGCAAGGTCGCAGATCTTCGCCGTGTTGGAGAAACTGCCTTCCATCGAATAGACGCCTTCGAAGGCGATCAGCTTGGGCGCGGCGGGGTTCGCGGCGGCCAGCAATTCTTCCAGATGCGCCATGTCGTTGTGGCGATAGACATACTTGGCGACGCCGCCATGACGGATGCCTTCGATCATCGAGGCATGGTTGAGCGCGTCGGAGAAGACGATCAGGCCCGGCAGCAATTTTGCCAGCGTCGCCAGCGTGGCCTCGTTGGAGACAAAACCCGACGTAAAGAGCAGCGCGGATTCCTTGCCGTGCAGATCGGCGAGCTCGCGCTCAAGCTCGACATGATAATGCGTGGTGCCGGAAATGTTGCGCGTGCCGCCGGAACCGGCGCCGACGCTGTCAAGCGCTTCATGCATCGCCTCCAGCACCTTGGGATGCTGGCCCATGTTGAGATAGTCGTTCGAACACCAGACGGTGATCGGCCGGCCCTTGTTGTCCGTATAGGTCTGGCCTGGCGAAAACAGGCCCGCCTTGGGATAGGCGCCGCGCTCACGCAGAATGTCGGTGAAGACGCGATAGCGGCCTTCACGCTTCAGGGCGGCGAGCGCGTCCTGGAACTTGGAAGTATAGGAAAACGCCATGCCTGTTCTTCTTGACCCTGCGGCCCCTGCCTTCCGGGACCATAACCGTTATCAAACCGCTGATTCCATGCAATTTGTCACATGATTGCCCCGCTGGCCACGCTGCTTTTCGCCCTCGGTTCCGGGGTGCTTTTGTGGCTTCTCAGCCTGCGCCTGAAGGATGTCAGCATCATAGACATCTTCTGGGGACCGGGCATCGCCGCTATCGTGAATATCAGCGCCTGGCTGGCCCCGGAGACAGGCGCACGCTGCTGGCTGGCGCTTTTTCTGGTGAATATCTGGGCCCTTAGGTTGGCGGCGCATATCTGGGCAAGGCATCGCGGCGAGGATCATCGCTACCGTGCGATGAGAAAAAAGTTCGGGCCACGCTGGTGGTGGTGGAGCTTCTTCCAGATTTTCTTACTGCAAATCATTCTCATTTGGTTCATTCCCGCCCCACTGGTCGCGGCGGTGCAGTCTGGGTCCCTGCCCCTGACTTGGCTGGACGCCGCCGGCGCGGCGCTGGCCGTGGCGGGGCTTCTGTTCGAGACGGTGGCAGACGCACAACTCAACCGCTTCCGCCGCGATGCCGCCAACACAGGCAAGGTGATGGATCGCGGGTTGTGGCGTCTGTCGCGCCATCCCAACTATTTTGGCGAGACGATGATGTGGTGGGGCTTCTTCGCCATCGGCCTTGCCGGCGGCGCGGCCTGGTGGAGCGCGCTGGGGCCCGCCATAGTCACGCTGCTGCTGCTGAAGGTGTCGGGCGTGACGCTTATGGAGGACGGGATCGAAGATCGCCGCCCGGAATATGCCGCTTACAAGAAACAGGTCAGCGCCTTCGTGCCGTGGCCGCCTAGAGCCTGAACCGCACTTGGTCTATCCAGAAGCGCTCCAAGCGCTTCTGGATGACGTTCAGGCCGTCCATATCAGCGCCGCCGACATTGCCCACCGCTTCCAGCGAGCCGAGATGGCGATCGAACAATTCCTTGAGCATGTCGCGCACCGCTTCGCCCTTGCGGGTCAGGCGCACCAGCACTGAACGGCGGTCAGCTTCCGAGCGTTCATGGTGGATGTAACCGGATTACAGCAGCTTCTTGAGATTGTAGGAGAC
>CANFDA010000074.1 GCA_947445215.1 Alphaproteobacteria bacterium
CAGCCAGCAGGGCGTCGTGGTGCAGACCTGCACCAGATAGGTGCCCACCGGCTCCAGATTGAACATGGTGTAGAATGTCGCCACTTCCAGCACGCGGATCGACGGCATCGCCAGCATCTTGGCGATCTCTTCGATCATCGGATGCGAGACCCAGCCTTCCTGCTCCTGCCCGCGCCACAGCAGCGGGATCACCGCGCTGGCCTGGCGACCCGGTGGATACTTGGCAATGGTCGCCGCGGCCCACTGCGTGTTCGCCGCGTTGAAGGCGAAACCGGCAGGCTGGACAAAGGGCGGGGCAAGGCGGCGCAGCGACATGGGTTATTTCGCGAAATCCACGCGGGCAATCAGCCCGTCGCGGAAGGTGTAGATAGCGATGATCTCGAATTCCTCGCCGCCAGACGCGCGCACGACCAGTTCATGGTCTATCACGGTGTTGCCGACGGCGACGCGGCCCTTCAGCCAGGCCTTGTTCTGCGGGAAGGTGGCGAAGGCCTTGGTGTAACGCGCCTTGATAGCGTCGCGGCTGGTTTCGGTCGGTGTGCCGTTCAGGCCCGACACGATGCAGTCTTCCGTGAAATAGGACACATAGGTGTCCAGATCCTGGGCGTTGTAGGCGTCCAGCTGCTTCTGCGCGACGATCAGGTTGCTGTTGCTCACCGGTCCACCTCGCCGAAGACGATGTCGAGCGAACCCAGCACCGCGGAAACGTCGGCCAGCATGTGGCCTTTGCACATGTAATCCATCGCCTGCAGGTGCACGAAGCTGGGCGCGCGGATCTTGCAGCGATACGGCTTGTTGGAGCCATCGGCCACCAGATAGACACCGAACTCGCCCTTGGGCGCCTCCACCGCGGCATAGGCCTCGCCCGCGGGCACGTGATAACCCTCGGTATAAAGCTTGAAGTGATGGATCAGGGCTTCCATCGAAGCCTTCATCTCGCCACGACGTGGCGGCACGATCTTGTTGTCGCTGGAAATCACCGAACCAGCCGGCATCTTCTCAATGCACTGGCGCATGATCTTGGTGGATTCGCGCATCTCTTCCATACGCATCACATAGCGGTCGTAATTGTCGCCGTTCTTGCCCAGCGGAATCTTGAAGTCGAGTTCGTCGTAGCACTCATAGGGCTGCGACCGGCGCAAATCCCAGGCGACGCCGGTGGAACGCAGCATCACGCCGGACATGCCCCACATCTCCGCCTGGGCGCGGTTGAGGACACCGATATCGACATTGCGCTGCTTGAAGATACGGTTCTCGGTCAGCAGGGTTTCGATATCGTCTAGCACGGTGACGAAGTGATCGCAGAATTTGAGAATGTCTTCGGCCAGGCCGGGGGGCATGTCCTGATGGACGCCACCGGCGCGGAAGAACGCCGCATGCATGCGGCTGCCGCTGATGCGCTCATAGAACACCATCAGCTTCTCGCGCTCTTCGAAGCCCCAGAGCGGCGGGGTCAGCGCACCGACGTCCATCGCCTGTGTCGTGACGTTGAGCAGGTGGTTCAGCAGGCGGCCGATCTCGGAATAGAGCACACGGATATACTGGCCGCGCTTGGGCACTTCGAGACCGATCAGCTTCTCGATGGCCAGACAAAAGGCATGTTCCTGGTTCATGGGCGCGACGTAATCGAGCCGGTCGAAATATGGCAGCGCCTGCAGATAGGTCTTGTGCTCGATCAGCTTCTCGGTGCCGCGATGCAGAAGACCGATATGGGGATCGACGCGGGTGACGATTTCGCCGTCCAGATCTAGGATCAGGCGCAGCACGCCATGTGCTGCCGGATGCTGCGGGCCGAAATTCAGCGTCAGGGTCGGCTCTTCGGCCTCGGTGCCAAGCCGGTTGTCGATCGTGACGCTACTCATGTCTTCTTGCCCAGATCGCCAGAAGTTGCACCCGGCGCCATCGCCGCCTTCTCGTCGCCCGGCAGGATATGCGGAGCGCCTTCCCAGGGGCTCATGAAATCGAAGTCACGGAATTCCTGCACCAGCTGCACCGGCTGATAGACGACGCGCTTGAGTTCCTCATCGTAACGCAGCTCGACATAGCCGGTGAGCGGGAAGTCCTTGCGCAACGGGTAACCCGAAAAACCATAATCGGTCAGGATGCGGCGCAGATCGGGATTGTTGGCGAAAGCGATGCCGTACATGTCGAAGGCTTCACGTTCGAACCAGCCAGCAGCAGGATACTCGGCGACGATGGACGGGATCGCCTCGCCCTCGCCCACTTGCGCCTTGATGCGAATGCGCTGGTTCTTCGTCAGCGACAGCAGATGATAAACGACATCGAAGCGCTTCTCGCGCTGCGGCCAGTCGGTGCCACACAGATCGACCAGAACCCTGAACTCGCAATCGGCGTCATTGCGCAGATGCGCCATCACCTTGACGATCTCACCGGGCGCGACATCGAGCGTCAGCTCGTCCCGCAGCACCGAGATGGCGGTGACCGCGCCTGGAAGCGCGCTGGAGATGGCGTGACCGAGAGCGGAGAGATCAGCCATGTCAGCGCTCAATCGTGCCTGTGCGGCGGATCTTACGCTGCAACAGCAGGATGCCATAGACCAGTGCCTCGGCGGTGGGTGGGCAGCCCGGCACATAAATGTCCACCGGCACGATGCGGTCGCAGCCGCGCACCACGGCGTAGGAATAATGATAGTAGCCGCCGCCATTGGCGCAGCTGCCCATCGAGATGACGTAGCGCGGCTCCGGCATCTGGTCGTAGACCTTGCGCCGGGCGGGAGCCATCTTATTGGTCAGGGTGCCGGCGACGATCATCACGTCGCTTTGGCGCGGTGAGGCGCGGGGCGCGATGCCAAAGCGCTCTAGGTCGTAGCGCGGCATCGAGGCCTGCATCATCTCGACGGCGCAGCAGGCCAGACCGAAGGTCATCCACATCAGGGAGCCGGTGCGGGCCCAGTTGACCAGGGCTTCGCTACTAGTGACGAGAAAGCCCTTGTCGGCCATCTCCTGCTGCAGCGCCTTGAAATATGGATCGTTGTCGCTGATGCCGGGCGCGGCGCCTTCGACGCCCGAGCGGGCTGCGGTGCCATGCGGGGTGAGGATCACTCCCATTCGAGCGCGCCCTTCTTCCATTCATATATGAAACCGACGGTCAGCACGCCCAGGAAGGCCATCATCGACCAGAAGGCGAAGGCGCCATTCTCGGTCAGGGTGATCGCCCAAGGAAAAAGGAAAGCCACTTCCAGGTCGAAGATGATGAAGAGCAGCGACACCAGGTAGAAGCGCACATCGAACTTCATGCGCGCATCGCCGAAGGCGGGAAAGCCGCACTCATAGGCGGAGAGCTTTTCCGGGTCGGGCTTGGAGGGGGCGATGATCAGCGGCACCACGATCAGCGCACCGCCCAGAATGCCCGCGATCCCGATGAAGATCAGGATTGGAAGATAGCCGAGCAGAAACTGATCCATGCCTAACTCCGTGACCCATTCCGAGCGTCATCACGCGCCCGCGACCAGATGGATCGATGCCATTTTGCCGGTGCGATACCATGCCCAACGCGCCAGCGGTTTAAAGGAAGATTCACCCCAGAAAAACCGGAAAGTTTCCTTTCCCGTGCAGAAGCGAAGAAGGCATTGGAACCCACCTCTCCAGTTGCGAGCCATTCTTAAAAATGGGGTTTTCATGCAAAAAATGAGAGCAGAAACGGGCACAAGGCCGCCACGCCTGGATCGATCTGAATTGCCATTTCCGGGAGGGAAAATGGCGGGAGCGACGGGGCTCGAACCCGCGACCTACGGCGTGACAGGCCGTCACTCTAACCAACTGAGCTACGCCCCCGCGTTTTTACGCGAAGGGCGCCGGTTTAGGGGGCCGTCATGCCCAAGTCAAGAATGCTTTGCCGCCAAGGCATTTATCTAGGGCGACGGGCCACCGCGACCGCCCCGGCCGCGTCCTGCTTCGTCGCCTTCCAACCCGGGCACCGCACCACCCGCCGCGCCACGACCGGCACGGCGCGGGTCCAGCTCCAGGGCAGTGATGCGGCCATCACCGTTGCGGTCGAACTGGTCGAACAGCGAGACAGGAGCCGTGGCGAATTCCTGGAAATTGACGCAGCCATCCTGGTTCCAATCCTGCAGCGGCGTGGCGGTAGACTGGTCGGCCTGGATGCGCTGCTGATTGATGGTCAGCACCTGCGCGTCACTGAGGCATCCGGTCTTCGCCGTATCGGCAACGGCGAAATCGGCGCGCAGGCGCGTCAGCAGTTCCTCGCGCGAGACGATACCATCGCTGTTGGCGTCATAGCGGTGCATCGCCGCCACCGGGCCGCCATTGACCACTTCCTCGCGCGGCGGGCCGGCGGCATACGGGTTCCAGCGCGGCGGCTGCGGTTCACGCGAACCGCAAGCGGCAAGAAGAAATGTGCCAAGGCAAATACAAGCGGGTCTGAACAAAGACTGCTCCCATCGTCATTTCCCCGGCAATATCAGGTTAGCGGAAAACACCGGCACGGGCGAATGAAAGGAATGGTGGGCGGTGACGGGCTCGAACCGCCGACCCTATCGGTGTAAACGACATGCTCTACCAACTGAGCTAACCGCCCCAACCTTCCGTCTGCAAAAAAACGAAGCCACGCGGGAGTTTCTCATCCCACGCGGCTTCGCGAAAGTCTGCTGTTTAGTTCAGCGAATCCTTGAGCTGCTTGCCCGGACGGAAGCGCGGCGTCTTGGACGGCTTGATGGTGATCTCTTCACCAGTCTGGGGATTGCGGCCCTTGCCGCCGGCGCGGGTGGCGACCACGAACACGCCGAATCCGGTCAGGCGAACTTCGTCGCCCTCCTTCAGGGTGGTGGCGATGAGGTCGAAGGTGCCATCCACGGCCTTGGCGGCATCGTTCTTGGACAGACCGGTGGTGTCCGCAAGCTTCTGCATGAGGTCGTTCTTGTTCACGTGATGGCTCCTTTTTGTGATTCTTCACTGCTGGCCAGACTCTAGGGGTGCGCCCTTCGGCGGGGCAAGGCGAAAAACCGCCGAAAACCGGGTTTTTTCCTGAATAAAAGATAGAAAAAAGGGCCCGGAAGTTCCCTCCGGGCCCTTTTGTGCAACTTCTAGTGAGTAACCAGCGGATCCGGGTCGCCCTCGTCCAGGGCGACGCGGGGCACTACGGGCGCCGCGGGCTCAACCCAGTCGATGGCTACCGGCTCGCGCACTAGCGCGATCTTCAGCACCTCGCCCACGTGACTGACCGGCACGATTGTCATGCCGTTCTTCACATTGTCCGGCACTTCCGCCAGGTCCTTTTCATTGTCCTTCGGGATGATCACTGTCTTGATCCCTGCCCGCAGCGCGGCGAGCAGTTTTTCCTTCAGGCCGCCGATAGGCAGCGCCCGTCCGCGCAAGGTGATCTCGCCCGTCATCGCCACATCGCGGCGCACCGCAATGCCGGTGAGCACTGAAATGATCGACGTCGCCATTGCGAGTCCCGCCGAGGGACCATCCTTGGGCGTGGCGCCTTCCGGCACATGCACATGGATGTCTACCTTGTCGAAGGTGGGCGGCTTGATGCCGAAGCTGGTCGCCTTGGAGCGGACATAGGACCGCGCCGCGTCGATCGACTCCTTCATCACCTCGCCTAGCTTGCCCGTGGCCTGGAAACGGCCCTTACCCGGCAGCATGACGCTTTCGATGGTGAGCGTCTCGCCGCCGACCTCGGTCCAGGCCAGGCCGGTAACGACGCCGACCTGGTCCTCGCCTTCGATCTCGCCATAGCGATGCCGGCGCACACCCGCATAGGTGCCCAGATTGTCTCGCGTGACCTCGACGGCGCTGGCCTTGTTGGACAGAATTTCCTTCACGGCCTTACGCGCCAGATTGGCGAGTTCACGCTCCAGGTTGCGCACGCCCGCTTCCCGCGAATAGTAGCGGATCAGGTCAAGCAGGCCCGAGTCGGTGATCTTCCATTCCTCGAGCCTGAGGCCATGCTCCTCGATCGTCTTGGGGATCAGGTGACGCTTGGCGATCTCGACCTTCTCATCCTCGGTGTAGCCGGCGATGCGGATCACCTCCATGCGGTCCAGCAGCGGCTGCGGCATGTGCAAGCTGTTTGCCGTGGTGACGAACATCACATCCGAAAGATCGAAATCGACCTCAAGATAATGATCGCTGAAGGTGGCGTTCTGCGCCGGGTCAAGCACTTCGAGAAGAGCCGAAGACGGGTCGCCGCGATAGTCGGCGCCCAGCTTGTCGATCTCGTCCAGCAGGAAGAGCGGGTTGCTCGTCTTCGCCTTCTTCAGCGACTGCACGATCTTGCCCGGCATCGAGCCGATATAGGTCCGGCGATGGCCGCGGATTTCCGCTTCGTCGCGCATGCCGCCCAGCGACATGCGAACGAATTCGCGTCCAGTGGCCTTGGCGATGGACTTGCCCAGCGAGGTCTTGCCGACACCCGGCGGGCCGACCAGGCACAGGATCGGTCCCTTCATCTTACCGACGCGCGACTGCACGGCGAGATATTCCAGGATTCGTTCCTTGACCTTGTCCAGGCCGTAATGGTCGTCGTTCAGCACTTTCTCGGCGCCAGTGATGTCCTTGCGGACCTTGCTCTTCTTGCCCCACGGCAGGGAGAGAAGCCAGTCAAGATAGTTGCGCACCACGGTGGCTTCCGCGCTCATGGGCGACATGGAGCGCAGCTTCTTGACCTCGGCCTGCGCCTTGTCGCGCGCCTCCTTGGAGAGCTTGGTCTTGCGAATACGATCTTCGAGATCGTTCATCTCGTCGCGGCCTTCGTCGCCTTCACCGAGCTCCTTCTGGATCGCCTTCAATTGCTCGTTGAGGTAATATTCGCGCTGGGTCTTCTCCATCTGGCGCTTCACGCGCGAGCGGATCTTGCGCTCAACCTGCAACACGCCGATCTCGCCTTCGATCAGCGAGAGAATCTTCTCCAGCCGCTCGGTGGTCGACAGCGTTTCCAGCAGCGACTGACGCTCGCTGCTCTTCACCGACAGGTGCGACGCCACCGTGGCGGCCAGCTTCGCGGAGTCTTCGATGCCGGCAACGGCGGCCAGGGTCTCGGACGGTATTTTCTTGTTGAGCTTGATGTACTGCTCGAAGTTGGTCTTGACCGTGCGCATCAACGCCTCGGTCTCCTGCGCGGCAGGCACATCCTCGGCCAGCGTTTCGATCTCCGCCTCGAAATATTCAGTACGGCCGGAGAATTCCTTGACGCGGACGCGCGACTTGCCTTCGACCAGCACGCGAACGGTCTGGTCGGGCAGCTTCAGGAGCTGCAGCACGGTGGCCAAGGTGCCGATGGTGTGCAGGCCCTCAGAGGTGGGATCGTCTTCGGCGGCGTTCTTCTGGGTGAGCAGGAGAACCTGCTTCTCCTCGTTGATCACCTCTTCCAGCGCGCGCACCGACTTCTCGCGGCCCACAAAGAGCGGCACGATCATGTGCGTGAAAACGACGATGTCGCGCAACGGCAGCACCGGCACGGTGACAGTCTTGGATTCGGATGCGGGCTTGTCCGCCATGTCGTACTCCTAACCGGCCCTGTCTGAATTGATCTGGTCGCCGGCTTATGTCCGCCCCCTCGCCCCGCCTGGGCACGAGAGAGGTTGGTGAAGAAGCCTCCCTGATACGGGCCGACTCCTAACACTTCAAAGTGGGCCGCCTGGGCAAAGGTTTCAAGGCGGCGATGCACGCAGGTCTCTCAACGCATTGGCCATACACTGTCCAGCAAGCCGGAACCTGTGGGAACTTTAACCCTGCCGGGCGTCATAAGGCCGCGTTTACGAAGCCGATTTCTGCGCCTCGACCTTGTCCGAATAGGTATAGAGCGGGCGCGCCTTGCCATCGACCACGTCGGCGGTGATGACCACCTCTTGCACACCTTGCAGGGTGGGCAGCTCGAACATGGTTTCCAGCAGGATGCTTTCCAAAATGGACCGCAGGCCGCGCGCGCCGGTCCGGCGGACGATGGCCCGCTTGGCGATAGCGTGCAGCGCTTCTTCCTGGAAGCGCAGCTTGACGCCTTCCATCTCGAACATGCGCATATACTGCTTGGCCAGCGCGTTCTTCGGGCGGGTCAGGATTTCGATCAACGCCTGCTCCTGCAGGTCGCCCAGCGTCGCCATCACCGGCAGACGGCCGATGAATTCCGGGATCAGGCCAAACTTGAGCAGATCTTCTGGCTCGACTTCGCGCAACAGCTCGCCCGTGCCGCGTTCATCGGGGCCCTTCGGATTGGAGCCGAAGCCCATCGACGAGCCCTGGGTTCGCTGGGCGATGATCTTGTCCAGGCCGGCGAAAGCGCCGCCGCAGATGAAGAGGATGTTGGTCGTATCCACCTGCAGGAATTCCTGCTGCGGATGCTTGCGGCCGCCCTGCGGCGGCACGGAGGCGACGGTGCCTTCCATGATCTTCAGCAGCGCCTGCTGCACGCCTTCGCCCGAGACGTCGCGGGTGATGGAGGGATTGTCCGACTTGCGGCTGATCTTGTCGACTTCGTCGATATAGACGATGCCGCGCTGGGCCCGCTCAACATTGTAGTCGGCGGCTTGAAGCAGCTTCAGGATGATGTTCTCGACGTCCTCGCCGACATAACCGGCTTCGGTCAAGGTGGTGGCGTCGGCCATAGTGAAGGGCACGTCCAGAATGCGCGCCAGGGTCTGGGCCAGCAACGTCTTGCCGCAGCCGGTGGGGCCGACCAGCATGATGTTGGACTTGGCCAGCTCGACATCGCCGTTCTTGCCGGACGAGTTGATGCGCTTGTAGTGGTTGTGCACCGCGACCGAGAGCACCTTCTTGGCGTGGCTCTGCCCGACAACGTAATCGTCGAGCACCTTGAAGATTTCCTGGGGCGCGGGCACGCCCTCCTTGGACTTCATGAAGGAGGTCTTGTTCTCCTCCCGGATGATTTCCATGCAGAGTTCGACGCATTCATCGCAGATAAACACCGTCGGGCCCGCAATGAGCTTGCGCACCTCATGCTGGCTCTTGCCGCAGAAAGAGCAGTAGAGGGTGTTCTTGGATTCGCCGCCGCTAGCCTTGCTCATCTCTATCCACTGGGCCCTTTCGACCCTTCGCAGCCTTCACCCAAAGGGTTTGCTGCTTTGCTCAAAGGAGGAGGCCGAAGCACCCCGCCGTTCCCAATATTCGACCATGCTAGGGCTGGCCGTATCAAGAATTGTTTAAAACCGGACAAGCCATTCAATTACCAAGGTAAACGGGAACCTTTGCCTCGCCGGGAACGCCGTCACGCCACGGACCGAAGCCCAGAAATGGAGGTTTTCAGCCCTGTTCCGGAGCATCGGCGCCTTCCAGGCGACGCTCCATGACATTGTCGATCAGACCGAACGCCTTGGCTTCCTCGCCCGTCATGTAGGTATCGCGGTCCAGCATCTTTTCAATGGCTTCCACCGATTGGCCGGTATGCTTGGCGTAGATCTCGTTCAGGCGGCGCTTCAGCTTGACGATCTCCTGGGCGTGGCGGGCGATGTCGGCCGCCTGGCCGTAGAAGGAGGCCGAGGGCTGATGCACCATCACGCGGGCATTGGGCAAAGCGTGGCGATGACCCTTCTCGCCGGCGCACAGCAGCAGAGAACCCATCGAGGCGGCCTGGCCGATGCAGTAGGTGTGAATCTTGGGCCGCACATATTGCATGGTGTCGTAGATCGCCATGCCCGCCGTCACCAACCCGCCGGGCGAGTTGATGTACATGTGAATTTCTTTCTTGGGATTTTCGGCCTCAAGAAACAGAAGCTGGGCGGTCATCAGGCTGGCGCCGTAATCCTCGATCGGACCGGTGATGAAGATCAGTCGTTCCTTGAGCAGGCGCGAATAGATGTCGAAGGCGCGCTCGCCGCGGGCGGTCTGCTCGACCACCATCGGGACCAGGGTGTTGTTGTAGAATTCGAGCGGTTTGTTGTCGTAAGCCATTGGGCGAGCCTCATGATTCGTCGGCAGACAGTAACCGGAAAATCGTCCGGTACCGCTTAATATAGCGTTGCTGCCGCCGAATACGAGGCGTGGACCGGAGCCTTAAACGGCTTCGTCTTCCGGATCAGCGAAGAGCACGTCCTTGGCGACCTTCTTTTCCGTCACCTGGGCCAGCTCGGCGATGAAGTCCACCACCTTGTCCTCGAAAAGGGGCGCGCGGATCTCGGCCTGGGCTTGAGGATTCTGCGCGTAGTACTGAAACACCTGCTGCTCCTGACCCGGATACTGGCGGGCGCGGGCGGTGATGGCGTGGTTCACCTCGTCGCTGGTGATGGTGATGCCGTTCTGCTCGCCCAGCTTGCCCAGCACCAGGCCCAGGCGCACGCGGCGCTCGGCGATCTTGCGGTATTCGGTCTTCAGTTCGTCGTCGGTCTTGCCTTCGTCGG
>CANFDA010000075.1 GCA_947445215.1 Alphaproteobacteria bacterium
GATGCGCTCCTGCAAATTTCCCATCTCGGTGGCCAGCGTCGGCTGGTAACCCACCGCCGACGGAATACGGCCCAGCAGCGCCGACACTTCCGAACCGGCCTGGGTGAAGCGGAAAATATTATCGATGAAGAGAAGGCAGTCCTTGCCTTCGACGTCGCGGAAATATTCGGCGATGGAAAGGCCGGTCAGCGCCACGCGGGCGCGCGCGCCCGGCGGCTCGTTCATCTGGCCATAGACGAGGGCGCACTTGCTGCCCACGGTCGAGCCCGTCTTGGGGTCGACATTGACGTTGGACTCGATCATCTCGTGATAGAGGTCGTTGCCTTCGCGGGTGCGCTCACCGACACCAGCCAGCACCGAGTAACCGCCATAGGCCTTGGCGATGTTGTTGATCAGTTCCTGCATGGTGACGGTCTTGCCGACGCCGGCGCCGCCGAACAGGCCGATCTTGCCGCCCTTGGTGTAGGGGCAGAGCAGGTCGATGACCTTGATGCCGGTGACCAGGATATCGGAGGAACCCGCCTGCTCGGAGAAGCTGGGCGCTTCGCGGTGGATGATAGCGGTGTTGGTCTTGTCGATCGGACCGGCTTCGTCGATGGGCTCGCCGATCACGTTCATGATCCGGCCCAGCGTGGCGGGGCCGACTGGCACGCGAATGGGCGAGCCCGTGTCGGTGACTTCCTGTCCGCGCACCAGACCTTCGGTGGTGTCCATGGCGATTGCGCGCACCGTGTTCTCGCCCAGATGCTGCGCCACTTCGAACACCAGACGAACCTTTGCGCCGGTCTTGGCATCTGTGTTTGTGGTCTCCAGCGCGTTCAGAATGGCCGGCAGTTGGCCGCCTTCGAAGGTGACGTCGACGACGGCGCCAATCACTCGGGTGAGGCGGCCTTTGTTGGTCGCGGTGCTCATGATTCGGTTCTTTCCTTAATTCTTAAACAGCGGCAGCGCCGGCGATGATTTCGATAAGTTCCGTCGTGATCTTGGCCTGACGGGTGCGGTTCATCTGGATGGTGAGGACCTTGATCATGTCGCCAGCATTGCGGGTGGCGTTGTCCATCGCCGCCATCTGGCTGGCGAAGAATCCGGCCTGGTTTTCCAGCAGGGCCGACAAAATCTGCACCGAGACGTTCTGCGGCAGCAGCGCTTCCAGGATCGCGTCCTCGTCCGGCTCATAATCGTACAGCGCCGTGCCGCCCTCCGAAGAACCAACAAAGTCTTCGACCTGGGCGGGGATCAGCTGCTTCACCGTCGGGGTCTGGGTGACGACCGACTTGAAGCAGCTGTAGATCAGGGAGACAACATCGAACTCGCCCACCGAATAGAGATCGAGCACCTGCTGCGCCATCGGCTTGACCAGGCCGAGAGACGGACCCTTCAGACCCAGCTCATAGCTCTCGATGAAGCGGCTGCCATACTGGCGGCGCAACTGGTCGCGGCCCTTGCGGCCGATGGTGAGGATTTTGACGTCCTTGCCCGATTCGATCAGCGACTGGATTTTCAGGCGCGCAGCACGAACGATGCTACCATTGAAAGCGCCCGCCAACCCGCGATCACTCGTGGCGACGATGACGAGATGGCGCTGGTCGCTTCCTGTGCCTTTCAGTAGCAGCGGCGCATCGCGACCCGCCACGCCGGCGGCGAGGTTTGAGATAATGGCCGTCATCTGCTGCGCATATGGGCGCGCAGCATCGGCCGCAGATTGCGCCCGGCGCAGCTTCGCCGCCGCTACCATCTGCAGCGCCTTGGTGATCTTCTGCGTGGACTTCACGCTTCCGATCCGTGTGCGCATTTCCTTTACGGTTGCCATAAGGCGTTAATTCCTTAAGCGAACGACTTGGAGACTTCGTCCAGCGCCTTCTTCAGCGTCGCTTCCAGATCGGGCGTCAGCGCCTTCTCCTTGCGGATGCCTTCGAGGAACTGTGGATAGCTGCCTTTGAGTTTGCCGAGCAGCGCATCCTGAAACGCCTGGACGCGATTAGTCGGGAAGGGATCGAGATAGCCGCGGGTACCGGCATAAATCACCGCCACCTGCTCCTCGACCGCGAAGGGCTTGTACTGGGGCTGCTTCAGCAACTCGGTCAGACGCTCGCCGCGCGCCAGCATCTTCTGGGTCGAGGCGTCGAGGTCGGAACCGAACTTGGCGAACGCCGCCATCTCGCGATACTGAGCTAGTTCGCCCTTGATCGGACCGGCGACGGTCTTCATCGCCTTGATCTGCGCCGACGAACCGACGCGTGACACCGAGATGCCGACGTTCACCGCGGGGCGAATGCCCTGATAGAACAGGTCGGTCTCAAGGAATATCTGGCCGTCGGTAATCGAGATCACGTTGGTCGGTATATAGGCCGAAACGTCGTTGGCCTGGGTCTCAATCACGGGCAGGGCGGTGAGCGAACCGGAGCCATTGTCTTCGTTTAACTTGGCGGCGCGCTCCAGCAGGCGGGAGTGCAGATAGAAGACGTCGCCCGGATAGGCTTCTCGGCCCGGGGGGCGGCGCAGCAGCAGCGACATCTGGCGATAGGCGACGGCCTGCTTGGACAGGTCATCATAGATGATCAGCGCGTGCATGCCGTTGTCGCGGAACCACTCGCCCATGGCGCAGCCGGAGAACGGCGCCAGGAACTGCAGCGGCGCAGGCTCGGAAGCCGTGGCGGTGACGATGATGGTGTATTCCAGCGCTCCGGCGTCTGCCAGCGTCTTAACGATCTGCGCCACAGTCGAACGCTTCTGGCCGATGGCGACATAAATGCAATAGAGCTTCTGGCTCTCGTCGGTACCAGCGTTGACGGCCTTCTGGTTGATGATGGCGTCGATGGCGACGGCGGTCTTGCCGGTCTGGCGGTCACCGATGATCAGTTCGCGCTGGCCGCGGCCAATCGGGATCAGGGTGTCGATGGCCTTCAGGCCGGTCTGCACCGGCTCATGCACCGACTTGCGCGGGATGATGCCGGGGGCTTTGACGTCAACGCGGCGCTTTTCCGCGGCGCCCTTGATCTCGCCCTTGCCGTCGATGGGATTGCCCAGCGGATCGACCACGCGACCCAGCAGGGCCTTGCCCACCGGCACTTCCACGATAGCGCCGGTGCGCTTGACGATGTCGCCTTCCTTGATGGTGCTGTCGTTGCCAAAAATCACGCAGCCGACATTGTCGCTTTCCAGGTTCAGGGCCATGCCCTTGATGCCGCCGGGGAACTCGACCATTTCGCCGGCCTGGACATTGTCGAGGCCGTGGACGCGGGCGATGCCGTCGCCGACGCTAAGCACTTCGCCGACTTCCGAGACCTTGGCTTCGGTGCCGAAATTGGCGATCTCGCGCTTAAGGATTGCAGAAATTTCTGCGGGCTGGATGTCCATTTTACTGTCCTTTAATGGCCGCACGGATGCCAGAGAGCTTGGTGCGGAGAGATGTATCGATCATACGCGAGCCCACCTTCACGACGAGACCGCCGAGAAGCGAAGGATCGACTTTGGTATGCAGGCGCGGCTCACGGCCAAGCTTTGCCTTGAGCGTGTTCTTGAGTTCGTTCAGCTCGCCATCCGCGAACGGACGGGCGGAGGTGACTTCGGCCTCGGTTTCGCCCCGCGAACGGGCAAGCATGCGTTCAAAACCAGCTATGATGCCTTCCAGCGCGAAGAGGCGGCGCTTGAACGCCAGCAGCAGCACGAACTGGATGGTGAGGGCGCTGGCGCCCATCTTTTCCAGCACGGGCTTCAGCGCCTTGGCCTGATCCTCGCGCGAGAAGACGGGCGATTTGACTAGGCGAGCCAGGTCGGGTGTGCCGTCCATGGCGCGGCGGAAAGCCCCCATATCGGCGCTGACTCCTTCCACGGCTTTCCGCTCTGTCGCCAGTTCGAAGAGGGCGGTGGCGTAACGGCCTGCCAGCCCGGTTTCGTGCGCCTTTTCCGTCGCCACTTTTACCCTTCCGCGGCCGCCTGGAGTTGCATCCCCTTGGCAGCCGACGACATTGTTCTAAATTATTGATTTACAATAACAATTAAATTACCGGGCGAGAGTCTCGCATAAGGCGGTGCCAGTTAGCATGGGGCATTATGCGAGGGCAATAAGACCCGCTTTGGCAGCTTGTCGCGCCCCGGCAGGGTGTTGGGCCTTGCCTGTGCATGCGAACGATTTTCACAGACAGAACCCTTGCCAGTATCAACATCACAGGGCCAAATCGCTCCAAAATCAGGCAAGCGGAACAGCCAGTTTTTCAGGCAATTGAACAGCCAATAGAAAGTAAGTGGAAACATGCTCAACAGCGGTGACACGGCCTGGATCATCACGGCCACGGCCCTGGTGCTTCTGATGACACTGCCCGCCCTGGCCCTGTTCTATGCCGGGCTGGTGCAGGCCAAGAATGTGCTGTCGGTGCTGGCGCAGTGCTTCGCCGTCGCCTGCGTCTGCTCGGTGCTCTGGTTCGTCTGCGGCTACAGCCTGGCCTTCCAAGGCAGCGGCGCCTGGATCGGCGATCTTTCCCGCGGCCTGCTGGCGGGGCTGGACCGTGGCGCGCTGCGCGCCGGGACCACCATTCCCGAAAGCGTCTACATCATGTTCCAGATGAGCTTCGCGGTCATCACCCCGGCGCTGATTATCGGCGCCTATGTCGAGCGCATTAAGTTCAGCGCCGTGCTGATGATCTCAGGCCTCTGGCTGCTGGTCGTCTATGTGCCCACGGCCCATTGGGTGTGGGGCGGTGGCTGGCTGGCGGTGCAGGGCGTGATGGATTACGCGGGCGGTATCGTTGTGCATGTCACCGCGGGCGTCTCGGCGTTGGTGATCGCCATGATGCTGGGCGGGCGTCAGGAATTTCCGCACGGCATTCGCCCGCCGCATGCGCCCTGGATGGTGATGGTGGGCGCGGCGCTGCTCTGGGTGGGCTGGTTCGGCTTCAACGCAGGCAGCGCCCTGACAGCGGGCGGTGATGCCGGCATGGCAATGCTGGTCACGCATCTGTCGGCCGCCACCGCCACGCTGACCTGGATGGCGATCGAATGGATCAAGTTCGGCAAGCCTTCGCTTGTGGGCGCCGTCACCGGCACCATCGCGGGTCTGGCCACGATCACACCGGCCTCCGGTTACGTCGGTCCGCTGGCGGCCGTGCTGCTGGGTGCGGCGGCGGGCCTGGTCTGCTTCGGCGCCGTGATGCTGGTGAAGAAGAAATTCGGCGTGGACGACGCGCTCGACGTGCTGGGCGTGCATGGTGTCGGCGGCGCGCTGGGCACGCTGGCATTGCCGTTTCTCACCGTGGTCGGCGGCGGCGGCCTGGTGCTGTCGCGCAGCATAGGCGACCAGTTCTTGATCCAGGCGCTGGGCGTGGTCGCCGTGGGCGTCTTCTCGGCGGTGGCCACCGTCATTATTACCAAGCTGGCTGCCGTCACCGTCGGACTGCGGGTGGACAGCGAAAGCGAGACCCAGGGCCTGGATTTCGCTGCCCATGGCGAAACCGGCTATCATCACTAGCCCCCATATCAGGAGCCTTCCATGAAGCTCATCATCGCCGTCATCCAGCCGCATCGTCTTGAACCGGTTCGCGAGAAGCTCACGGCCATCGGCTTCGAGGGCATGACCGTCACCGAAGTGCGCGGGTATGGCCGCCAGAAAGGCCACACCGAGATTTATCGCGGCGCGGAATACCAGATCGCCTTCCTGCCCAAGCTCAAGCTGGAAGTGGCGGTGAAGGACGACCGGGTGAACGATGCGATCCAGGCCGTCACCCTGGCGTCGCGCACCGGCAAGATCGGCGACGGCAAGATCTTCGTGGTCGATCTGGAGCAGGCGCTGCGAGTCCGCACCGGCGAGACCGGAGATGAGGCTCTTTAATTTTAGTCGCGCGGCCTGACGCGAAGTCTCCAACTTCGCGGGGCCGACGCTCCTAGATTCCTTTGAAGAAGCGCTCCCAGCGAACCAGGCCCGGCCAGCTCGCCGGGCCTTTGGCGTTGAGGAAATCGTAGGAGCCGATTGTCGCTTCGGCCCGCGCCATCAGATTTTCCACTGGCACAAAGCCGACGCCGCCCATGTTCTGCGCGGCGCGGCTGTCCAGGGAGTCGTCACGATTGTCGCCCATCACGAAGATGTTATCCTTCGGCACCGTGAAAACCTTGGTGTTGTCCAGCCAGCCGTCCCAGCCGGTCTTGAAGATGGTGTGCTGCATACCGCCCGGCAGCGTCTCGGTATAGAGAGCGGCGTCGGTATAGGTGCCGTTGCGGTCTTCCACCTGTCCTTTGCCAAGCGATACCAGCGGAGCCACCTTGCCGTTGATGGTGAGCTGGCCGCGCTGCATCTGGATGCGGTCGCCGGGCAATCCGACCACGCGCTTGACGTAGGTGACGTTGAGATCGCGGGGCAGGCGGAACACGACCACATCGCCATGTTTCGGCAGCTTGCCCAGCAGGCGCTTTTCGGATTTCGGGCCCAGGCCCCACGGGGTCGACCAGCGGCTATAACCATAGGGATATTTGCTGCCGATCAGGGCGTCGCCAATGGCGAGGGTCGGCTGCATCGAGCCGGTGGGAACATAGAAAGGCTGGGCGATAGCCGTGGTGGAAACGAACACTAGGGCCACCGCCATCAGCGGTTCCACCACCAGGGTCCACAGGGCGCGGAGAGGATGTTTGCGGATCATGGACTTATTGTCGCGATGGGGGGCCGCCATTCAAGCCAATTTCCGTTAATCCTTGACGGGAAATGGGGAATTGCGGATATGGCCGGGTCATGATCGAGATTTCGCAGGAATTCACCTTCGATGCCGCGCACTTCCTGGAAGGCGCGCCGGAATATCGCCGCATGCACGGTCACTCCTTTTATGCGGAAGTGACGCTCCGCGGCGAAGCCGATGCCGGAACCGGATTCCTGCGCGACCTGGGCGAGGTGAACGCGGTGCTGGCACAGATCCGCGAAATTCTGGATCACTGCCTGCTCAACGAGGTCGAAGGCCTGGGCAAGCCCACGCTCGAAAATCTTGCGAAATTCATCTTCCTGCGCGCCAAGGCGGCGCTGCCGGAAACCGCGCGGGTAAAGCTGCGGCGGCCGACCTACGGCCAAACCTGCACTTATGAAATTTGAAGAGGGTTCGGCGTAAGGCGATGGCAAAGAAAATTTCACTTCCGAAGTTGCGCCAGCTCGGACAGCATGTCGTCCAGCCGGTGTCGCCGGACAAGGCGGTGCTGGAATCGGTGCCCAATCCGCACCCGGACGCCTACTATGTCGTGCGCTTTACCGCGCCGGAATTCACCACTCTGTGCCCGATCACCGGCCAGCCCGACTTCGCGCATTTCGTGATCGATTATGTGCCGGGCAAAGCGCTGGTGGAATCTAAGTCGCTGAAGCTTTATCTCGGCAGTTTCCGCAATGTCGGCAGCTTCCACGAAGACACCACCATCGCCATCGCCAAGCGCATCGTAAAGGCGATCAAGCCGCGCTATCTGCGCATCGGCGGCTATTGGTATCCGCGCGGCGGCATTCCGATCGATGTCTTCTGGCAGACAGGAAAGCTGTCCGCCGGTATCTGGCTGCCCGAGCCCAACGTGGCTCCCTATACAGGCCGCGGTTAGCGAATTTCCTGATCGGCGCGCTGCTTCGGCAGCGTTTCCACGTTGTCGAGGCGGGCCTGTTCCAGAATCTTGGCGGCATCGTCCAGGCCGAAATCCTTCACCGTCTCGACGATCTGGCGCAGCGCTTCGACGATATAGCACAGCGGGCGCGGATCGGCCTGGACGGGAATGTGGTTGATGGTCATTGCACAAATCGGATTTTTTCCGGGTGGGTGGCGGTGATCCAGCCTTGCGTGTCTATCACGTCGCGATAGACGCGCATGACGTCCCCGACCGTGCGATGCGCGCCCTCGGCTTGGGTGTGCTCGAGCGCATGGCTGGCGGATGCGACCTGCAGGAACGAGAAATTGTGCCCGCGATGGAAAGCGTCGATTGCGGTAGATAGGAAGGCTGTTTCGCCGGCGAAGCCCGCCATCAAGAAGGGCTGGCCGCTGCGGTCCATCATTTCCGCGAATTCGCGGCTGGCGTAGCAGGAGTGGCGGTTGCGTTCGAAGATCATGTCGCTACCATGCGGCTCGAAAACTTTGATCCAGCTCATGGAAACGACGGGAAACCCTTCTCGCGGGCTTTAGCAGCGAGCGCACGCCCGACAAGGGTGATAAAAATTATGCGATGACTGGGCGAGAAGTGTTTCGCCGTAGGCGAACAAAATGGTCCAGTAGACCATTTTAAGCGACGAACGCCGCGAGACAAAGCGAACGGCCGGGTTTAACAGCCCCGCATAAAAAACGCGCCCGGCATCACCGGGCGCGTTTTGCTTTTGGCGCAGATGCTTTGGCTTACGCCTTCAAATACTTATCGAACCACGCAACGGTGCGGGTCCAGGCGTCCTTCGCCGCGGCTTCGTCGAAGCGGGGCGTCGTGTCGTTGTGGAAGCCGTGCTGGGCCTTTGCATAGACCTGCCCATCATGGGTCACGCCCGCCGACTTCAGCGCCGCCTGATATTCAGGCCAGGCCGCGACCAGACGGGTGTCGGCTTCACCATGCAGAACCAGCATCGCCGCCTTGATCTTCGCCACATCCGCCGCCGCCGGAGCGCCCCCATAATAGGGCACGCCCGCCGCCAGGTCGGCGCCCATGCGCACGGCCAGCTGGTTGGTGACGCCGCCGCCATAGCAGAAGCCGGTGGAGCCGAGCTTGCCGGTGCTGTCGGGACGGTTCTTCAGATAGGTCGCCGCCGCGAACATGTCTACCTGCATCTTGGCACGATCGACCGTGCCGAAGAGCTGGCCGCCTTTTTCGTCATCGCCGGGATAGCCGCCGACCGAAGTGAGACCATCGGGCGCCAGCGCCATGTAGCCGGCCGTGGCGAGACGGCGAGCAACGTCCTTCACATAGGGATTGAGACCGCGATTTTCGTGCACCACCAGAATAGCGGGCAGGGAGTTGTTGCCGGCGCCGGCCGGACGCACCAGATAGCCGCTGATGCTGCCATTGCCCTGGGCCGAGGGAATGGTGACGGTTTGGGCGCGGATGCGGCTGTCATTTTCCGGAACCTGGATGGCCCAGGCATAGTTGGGCTTCAGCATCTCGAACAGCGCGGCGGCGGTGACTCCGCCCACGGCATATTTTTTGGCGCCGTCCATGAATTCACGGCGGCCAATGGCGCCATGAACATAGGAGTCCAGTAGGTCCAGCAACTCCTGCGGAAAGTCGGATGCCTTCTTACGTTCGCTAATCTTGGTCAGTTCAGTCACCAGCGACTCCCGGGAAGAGACGGCGGACGATCCCGCAGCCTTTATTTTCGGGCTAATCCTAACAGCGGAAACGGGAAAATAGAAAGGCGGCGTCTCAAACCAAGGAAGTCCCAATCTGACGATTCCGGGGCTTGGGGGCGGCCTGCCGGATATTTTGTACAAAGCGAATTAATATAAATTAGCTTGGCACAAGAAGATCCGGGCAGATCAAGGGAGGGGGGCGAGCCAAGATGCCCAATTGCCCACTGCTGTAAGATTTCCAATGAACTGATCAAAATCTTTGCTTCGTATGAAGAATGACTCTTATCCAAAGCCGTGTAAGGATAGGGTAACATTATGTAAAAGGATCTGGTGTGTCACGAAAAATTATCTGGCTGGTGCTGGTATTGCCTATCGCTGGAGCCTGGTTCATCTGGCCGAGGCCAACCCAAGTTCAGACATTTACTATAGTTGCGGGCGAGGCCAGCCGAGTTCTGGCAGTCAATGGGCGCATTCGCCCGCGACTGTCTGTAGATGTAAAATCAACTGTACCAGGTCGCATCATTTTTCTCCCCTTTGATGTGGGACAACGTGTAGCCCAAGGTACGCTTGTCGCCCGCGTAGATGATGGGCCTCAACTGGCGGCGATCAGACAGGTGCAATCCTTGTTAGAGACCCAGAAAGATGTTCTCGCACAGGCGCTGCGGGATCAAGCACGGTATGAAAAGTTGGCCGAAATTGTCGGCATGCAACGTGTCGAACTTGCCAAGCTTGCCGTACGTCAGGCTCAAGACGAAGTTCTGCACTTGACTGCAAGTGTCGAGGAGTCGCGGGAGATTCAGGCACGTCATCAGATACACGCGCCCTTTTCTGGCATCATCACTGAGCGGCCCGTGGACCCTGGGCAGACTGTTAGCAGCGATATCACGCTGTACCGGCTTGCGGACACCACAATGCCGGAAGTGGTGGCGTATGTAGACGAACTCTATGCCGCCGACCTGTCAGTGGGGATGACGGCCACGATCACCATTCCGGGCGAGACAAAGCCGCTTACGGCAAAGATCATTCACATGGAAGACCGCGTGGACCCGGCCA
>CANFDA010000076.1 GCA_947445215.1 Alphaproteobacteria bacterium
ACAGACAGGCGGCCTGGGCGGCTACACCGCGCGCATCGCTAAGGCCGGACTCAGCGCCGCTCAGGTCACGATATCGAAATAGCCGAGATGCCAGCGCATCTCTTCCTTGGACAGCGGAGAGCCGTTACCGCCGTGCGCCGGAAGCAATTCATGGCTGGGCAACAGCATGATATAGGTCTGGATCTTGAAGGCCGCGCGCATCGGCAGATGCGCATGCCAGACCAGCGCCACGATGGGCTTGGCGCTGCGTGACGTCAGGATGCGCCGCACGGCAGCGGCCGGCACACCCGAGAGTTCGGTCAACGCCGCCAGGGTGAGGTCGCGGTTGCCGGCCTGCGCCGCCTACTCCAGGAAGACCGCGTCGAGCCGTCCCTGCGCCTTGGCGGCAGCCACCAATTCGGTGGGGCGCCCGGGAGGAACCGGCGCACCTGCAACGATCTCACTTTCGGACAGGTGGGCGCGCAGTTCGCGCGACAGATACTGGCGGGTCGCATCACTGAGATCATGGCGCGCCGCCAGCCGCTCGATCAGCGCTGCGCCCACAAAGCCTGCCAGGCGGCGAATAGCGCGGGCGGAAAGATCGGCGCGCAGCGCCAGCGGTACATGCCAATCGATGACGGTTTCCGCCTGCTCGATGATACGGTCCAGCGGCTCCTTGCGGATCTTCGCGTCCGCATTGGTGAGCAGCGCGGCGATGGCGGGAACGTCCAGCGACATGGCGATGGCGGTTCTGACATCCGCGCCCAGCGGCTTTCGCCGTGCCACGGCCTGCAACACCTCATGCGCATGGCCACAGGCGATGACTTCTCAGGTCGGCATCGGACAGTAGCGGCGAGTATTCCTGGATTGGAATGGCCACCATGGACTCGGCATCCTGCGCCAGCCGCTTGATGATGTCGGGCGGCACGCAGGTAAGGCTCTTGATTTCCTCGGCCAGGATGGCGCGCACCGTCACGGCGGCGTCGCGGGACAGGCGGTCCAGCGTCTTCAGCGTCAGGGCGATAATGTGGGTTTTTTCTTCCCGCGACAGGCCTGGCATCAGCCAGGCGATCTTGGTGGCCAGTTCGGCGCGCACATCGGTATCGCCATCCTCGGCCAGCAGGCGGTTGGTGGCGGCGCTGGCGTTGGGATTGGCGGCGACGGCGGCAAGCGGAGCAGGCGCGCCCTAGGTGGCGAGATAATGCAGCACATCCGGACCGGCATCGTCGCGGCGCGCCAGAACATCCTGCGCCTCGCGGGTGCGGGCTTCGAGAAGCTACAACGCCGAACGGCCGTCGAGCGTCTCTGACGTAGGGGCGCGGTTTTTGCTGTCGCGAAGTGACATTGCCGCCTTCGTCCTTGGCAAGCACGATTATCCGCCCCTGCGCTTTAACAGTCTATAAAGAGACATGGTGGATGTGCGTTAACGCTGTCTTGCGCGGGCCCGGCGACCGGGCCATGGTCCCGGCCATGAGCGCGCCAGAAACCGCCCAGGCCACCAGCACCGCCCCTCTGCCCGGGCCGGATTTCAGCCATGTGCGCCACTGGATCTTCGACCTGGACAACACGCTCTACGACGCCCATTGCGGCGTCTTCGCCCAGATCGAACGGCGCATGACCGACTATGTCGCCAACTTCACCGGCTTGCCGCGCAAGGAAGCCCGCGCACTGCAGAAGTCGCTTTATCGCCAGCACGGCACCACCCTGAACGGAATGATGAAGCTGCACGGCATCGCACCGGACGATTACCTTTCCTTCGTGCACGACATCGACCTGTCGCGTCTGGCGCCGGACGCCAGCCTGACAGCGGCGATCACGCGGCTGCCTGGAACACGCACCATTTTTACCAATGGCTGCCGCCATCATGCCGGGCGCATCCTGTCGCGCATCGGCCTGCATCACCTGTTCGAAGATATCTGGGACATCCGCACCACCGGCTTCACGCCCAAGCCCGACGCGGCGGCTTATGACATGGTGGTGGTGGCGTCCGGGCTTGATCCCAAGTGCGCGGCCATGTTCGATGACATTCCGCACAATCTGCTGGCGGCGCGGGGGCTGGGCATGACCACCGTGTGGCTCAACACCGGCTCGGAATTTTCCCATGGCGGGCCGGAAGCGGCCAAGTACAATAGCCATATCGATCACGAAACCGACAATCTTACAGTCTTTCTTCACGCCATCAGGATCTGAACAATGACTGACCTTTCCTCTGCTATAGAAGTCGCCTGGAGCGCGCGCGAAGGCCTGAACGCCTCCAGCACCGGCGCGCATCGCGACGCGGTAGACGCCGTCCTGGCCGCACTGGATGACGGCAAGCTGCGTGCCGCCGACAAAGTCGACGGCGCTTGGAAGGCCAATGAATGGGTGAAGAAGGCCATCCTGCTGTCCTTCCGTCTCAACGACAACTCCATCATCGAGGGCGGGCCGGGTGACGCGGTGTGGTGGGACAAGGTGCCGTCCAAGTTCGCAGGCTGGGACGAAGCGCGCTTCCGCGCCGCAGGCTTCCGCGCCGTGCCAGGCAGCATCGTGCGTCGTAGCGCCTTCATCGCCAAGGGCGCGGTGCTGTTGCCCAGCTTCGTCAATGTTGGTGCCTATGTCGGCGAAGGCACCATGGTCGATACCTGGGCCACGGTGGGTTCCTGCGCCCAGATCGGCGCGCATTGCCATATCTCGGGCGGTGCCGGCATCGGCGGCGTGCTGGAGCCGTTGCAGGCCACGCCCACCATCATCGAGGACAATTGCTTCATCGGCGCCCGCGCCGAAGTGGCCGAAGGCGTGATCGTGGGCGAAGGCAGCGTCCTTTCCATGGGCGTCTATCTGTCGGGTTCCACCCGCGTCATCGACCGCGCCAGTGGTGAAGTGTTCCTCGGCAAGGTGCCGCCCTATTCGGTGGTGGTGTCCGGCTCCGCGCCGTCAAGCGGCGGCGGGCCGAATTTGTACTGCGCCGTGATCGTCAAGCGGGTGGACGAGAAGACCCGTGCCAAGACCTCTATCAACGAGCTGCTGCGTGACTGAAACGGCCGCCATCGATCCTGTTGCACTCGCGCAGGACCTGATCCGCTGTCCATCGGTAACGCCGATGGATGCGGGCGCGCTGGATATCCTGCAGAGCGTACTGGAGGAATTGGGTTTCTCCTGCCGCCGGCTGCCTTTTGGCGATGTCGATAACCTCTATGCCCGGCTGGGCGACGATGCGCCGAATTTCTGCTTTGCCGGCCACACCGATGTGGTGCCGCCGGGCGATGGCTGGCGGCACGATCCCTTCGCCGCCAAGATCGACAATTGCACGCTGTATGGCCGCGGCGCCGCCGACATGAAGTCGGCCATCGCCGCCTTTGTCGCCGCCGCGCAACGTCATGGCGAACCGGATGAAGGCTCTATCAGCCTGCTCATCACTGGCGACGAGGAAGGCATCGGGATCAATGGCACCATCAAGGTGCTGGGCTGGCTCAAGGAACAGGGCGAAACCATCGATCATTGCGTGGTGGGTGAACCCACCGCCACGGCGCGCGCGGGCGACACGCTGAAGATCGGGCGGCGCGGCTCGATCAATATCGAACTGGCGGCCATTGGCGTGCAGGGCCATGTTGGCTATCCGGCCCGCGCCAAGAATCCCATTCCGCCGCTGGCGCTACTGGTGACGCGGCTTTGCGCGCAAAAGTTGGATGACGGCAGCGCGCATTTCGATCCTTCGACGCTCAGCTTCACCACCATCGATGTCGGCAATCCCACCACCAACGTCATTCCCGGCGAAGCGCGGGCGCGGCTGAACATCCGTTTCAACGACCTGCATACGCCGGAGAGCCTGATCGGCTGGCTGCAGCAGGAGGCCGTCAAGGTGGCGGCGGAGACCGGAACCGAAATCGCCGTCACGCCGCAGATCAGCGGCGTGTCGTTCCTGACTGCGCCAGGCGACTTCACCACCTTGGTGTCCGATGCGGTGAAGAGCGTCACCGGCGCCGCGCCTGTCTTCTCCACCAGCGGCGGCACGTCCGACGCGCGCTTCATCAAGGATACCTGCCCGGTGGTGGAACTGGGCCTGGCCGGGGCCACCATGCACAAGGTCGATGAATGCGTGCCAGTGGCCGAGATCACGGCGCTGGCCGATATCTATACGGCGCTGCTGGAAGCGTACTTCGACAACCCTCCCAAATGACCATTGGCATCTTCGACTCCGGCATGGGCGGCCTGACCGTGATGCGGGCGTTGAAGGCGCGGCTTCCGGGCGAGTCCTTTCTTTATCTGGGCGACACGGCGCGGCTGCCCTACGGCACTAAGAGTCCCGAGACGGTGACGCGTTACGCCGTGCAGGCAGTGCGCGCCCTGCTGGCGCATGACATCAAACTGCTGGTGGTGGCCTGCAACACCGCCAGCGCGGCTGCGCTGCCAACGCTGATCGAAAGTCTCGCGCCCTTGCCGGTGGTGGGCGTGATCGAGCCGGGCGCGGCGGCGGCCGTGGCAGCAGCGCCCGCCGGGCCCATCGCCATCATCGCCACCGAAGTCACGGTCAAAGGTGGGGCGTATGTGCGGGCCATTCAAGCCATCGCGCCCGACATGCCGGTGGTGCAACAGGCCGCACCGCTATTCGTGGCGCTGGCGGAAGAGGGTTTGCGCCAGGGCGAGATCGCTCGGCTGGTGGCGGAGCTTTACCTGACGCCGCTGCTGGTCACACTGCCGCGCCCCAAAGTACTGGTGCTGGGCTGCACGCATTTTCCGGTGCTGAAGGATGTCATCGGCGCAGTGGCTGGACCAGACGTAGCCATTATCGACAGCGCCGAGACCACGGCCAAGGCGGTGGAAGCGATCCTGCGCGAGAAAAACCTTCTGGCACAGGGCGCGGGCTCGTCGCGCTTCCTCTGCACCGATGCGCCGGGCCGCTTCGCCCATCTGGGACAGATCTTCCTGGGCGAAGCGATTGATCCAGGCGCGGTCACGCTAGTGGACCTCTAGTAATCCACTTTCACCAGATACAATCCATCCGGCGGCGAAACCGGGCCGCAGGCGCTGCGCTCGCGCGCCTCCAGCGCGGCCTTGAGATCGCGCGCCGACCATTTTCCTTCGCCCACCTGTTTCAGCGAGCCGACAAACGACCGCACCTGATGATGCAGGAAAGAGCGCGCCGAGGTGGTGAGATGGATTTCCTCACCCCGACGCGAGACGTCGATCTTGTCCAGCGTCTTGACCGGCGACTGGGCCTGGCATTCGGCGGCGCGGAACGTCGTAAAGTCGTGAGTGCCCAGCAGCGCTTGCGCCGCATGGTGCATGGCCTCGGCATCCAGCGCCACCGGCACATGCCAGACTTTTCCTGCGTCCAGCGCGGGTGGGGCGCGGCGGTTCAGGATACGGAACAGATAGTGCCGCGCGCACGCGGAAAAGCGGGCGTGGAAATCGTCCGCCGCCACCATCGCGTCCAGCACTACCACCGGCGCGGGCCACAGATAATGGTTCAGCGCGTCGCGCACCTTGTCGGCGGCGAAATCCTTTTCGACATCGAAATGCACCACCTGCCCCAGGGCATGCACCCCGGCATCGGTGCGGCCTGCGCCCGTTACGGTGACGCGCTGCTGCGAGAGCTTCTCGATGGCGTCTTCCAGCGCGCCCTGTACCGACGCGCCCTCGGCCTGCCGCTGCCAGCCGACAAAGGGTCCGCCGTCATATTCGATGGTCAGGCGGTAGCGCGGCATCAGCCGAACTTCGTGCCAACTAGAAGGTCGAAGCCGTGTCGCAACTCGTCCGCCGCCATCACCTTGGAGCCTGCCCGCTGCACCCGCTTCAGGCGCAAGGCTCTATCACCGCAGGCAATGGTGAGATCGTCGCCGATGACGTCGCCCGGCGCGCCCTTTCCGGCGACCGGCTCGGCAAACAGCACCTTGAGCCGCTCACCCTTCACTTCCGTGAAGGCACCGGGCCAGGGCGACAGGCCGCGCACCAAGGCGTCGATCTCGGCGGCACTCTTCGTCCAGTCGATGCGTGCTTCATCCTTGGCGATCTTCTTCGCATAAGTTACGCCGTCTTCCGCTTGCGCATGCGCCGCGACAGCGCCGCGCTGCAGCGCCCCCAGCGTCCGCACCATCAGGTCCGCGCCCAGGCGTGACAGTTGTTCGGTCAGCTCGCCCGATGTCTTGCGGCCCACCGCCACGCGCTCGGCCATCAGCACTGGGCCGGTGTCCAGCCCCGCTTCCATCTGCATCACCATGACGCCGGTCTCGGCGTCACCCGCCATCACGGCGCGCTGGATCGGGGCGGCGCCGCGCCAGCGCGGCAACAGCGAACCATGCAGGTTGAAACAGCCCAGGCGCGGCGCATCCAGAATCGCCTGGGGCAGCAACAGGCCATACGCGACGACGATGGCGGCATCGAGATCAAGGGCGGCGAATTCCGCCTGCTCGGTTTCGTCTTTCAGGGACAGCGGCGTGCGCACCGGAATGCCATGCGCCAGGGCGAATTGGTGCACCGGGCCGGGCACCACATTCATGCCCCGGCCCTTGGGGCGCGGCGGCTGGGAGTAAACGGCGGCGATGTCATGGCCCTGCGCCAGCAATTCGGCCAGCGTCGGCACCGCGAAAGCCGGGGTGCCCATGAACGCGAGGCTGAGAGTCACGACCAGCCCTCATGCTTCGACGGGCTCAGCATGAGGGTCTTGATTTTATCCTCACCCTGAGCTTGTCGAAGGGTGTGGATCATGCCGGCTCTGACGGGTTCTTCAGCTTGGTCAGCTTCTTGACCGCCATCGAGCGCTTCAGGCGCGAGAGATGGTCGATGAACAGCACGCCGTTGAGATGATCAATCTCATGCTGCAGGCAGGTGGCCAGCATGCCGTCGGCTTCCAGCACCTGCGCCTTGCCGTCGCTGTCGAGATATTCGCATTTGATGCGGGCGGGCCGTTCGACATAGTCCCAGATCTCCGGCACCGAAAGGCAGCCTTCCTCGAACACCGCCAGCTCGTCCGAAGCCCAGACGATCTTGGGATTGATATAGGCGCCCGGGTTCTTCTTGCCCTCTTTCTGATCCAGGTCGATCACCAGCACCCGCTTGGCGACGCCGATCTGGACGGCGGCCAGGCCGATGCCGTCCGCCGCATACATACTGTCGGCCATGTCCTCGATAAGCGTGCGAATCGCGCTATCCACCACCTCGACATCGGTCGAGACGGCCTTGAGGCGCGGATCGGGTGCGGTCAGGATGGGTCGAATGGCCATGGGCGTCAGATAAGCGCCCCGGCCCGCAGGGTCAAGTTATGGACTTCATTGGAATAAGTGGGGGCCTGATAATTCTGGCGGTGGCGGTGGTTGCCGCGGCGGCGATTTTCGCGTTCGCCCGGCCAAAAGCTGTGGCTGTTCCGCCGCCCGCGCCCGATCCGCGGCTGGACACGCTGCTGGCCAAGCAGGGCGAAATCGGCGGCCAGTTCACCCAGACGGTGGCGGCGCAGGGCGAGCTGGCCCGCACCCTGGGCGAGCGGCTGGAAGCGCTGGAAAAACGCATGGGCGAAAGCCTGGCGGCCAGCACCAAACAGACCGGCGATACCTTTGTCAGCATCACCGAGCGGCTGACCGTGATCGACACCGCCCAGAAGAACATCACCGAACTGTCCGGCCATGTCGTGTCGCTGAAGGCAATCTTCTCCGACAAGCAGGCGCGCGGCGCCATCAGCCAGGACCAGATGGAGGCCATCGTCGCCGAGCATCTGTCGCCCGACCAGTATGAATTCCAGGCGACGCTGTCGAACGGCAAGCGGCCCGATTGCGCCATCCGCATTCCCAATGTGGCGGCGCGCATCGTAGTGGATTCCAAATTTCCACTGGAAGCCTTCGAGGCGCTGCGCGTCGCGGACATCGAAGACCAGCGCAAGGCCGCCATGGTGTTCGTGCGCGATTCCATGGCCAAGCATGTCAAGGACATCAAGGAGAAGTACCTGATCCCCGGCGAGGTGCAGGCCCCCGCCATACTGTTCGTGCCGTCGGACTCCATCTATGCCGAACTGCACGCCAACTTTCCAGAAACGCTGCGCAAGGCGCGGCAGGATCAGGTCATCCTCGCCAGCCCGCATGTCTTCATGCTGATCATCAGCACCCTGCAAGGGCTGATGCGCGACGCCCGCATGCGCGAGCAGGCCGACATGATCCGCAAGGAAGTCGGGCTGCTGCTCAAGGATGTGCGGCTGCTGGACGATCGCACCGTGAAGCTGCAGCGGCATCTGGGGCAGGCCGAGGGCGACATCAAGGATATCCTGGTCTCGACGGCCAAGATCACCAGCCGCGCCGACAAGATCGAAAAGGTCGAACTCGCCCCCACGGATGAACCAAAGGCGCTGGGCTAGCGCCTCGGCCTGCGCCGCCAGACTTTCGCTGTCCGCTATCAGCCGCTCCAGCGCCATCAAACGCAGGCGCTCGGCGGGGCTTTTGGGACGGAATTTTCTTAACCCCCCTCCTTATCCCCTTTTTTGATGGCACTCCGGCTCTCGCCTACGTGCTCACGCTTCACATGAATGGTCTGATGGCGCTCGCCGCGCAGTTGCGCCAACGCCTCGGTCAGGCGGGCGAATGCCTTCATCAGCTTGGCGAGATAGGCGACATCGTTGCGGCGTTTATGGCCGTGCGGGTCGTCCTCGGTCCGCCGCGACTGGGCCAGGCAATCCTCTGTCGCCGCCACACAGGCGGCGAGCTGGTCGTTCAGCAGGTCTTCGACGGTTCTGGGCTTCATGTGCGCTCCTTCAAAACCGCGCAGGATAAAAAGAAGCGGCGGGGACAGGAACGCGGATATGCGGCCGGGCATTTTTCCACCCAAACGCCGGAGGAGCCTTGCAAAAATGATGGTTCCGGATGGTGGATAAGCCCAATCTGCATCCAGAAGGCCGCCCGGCGGCCAAGTGCGGATGAAACAAGGGGGCACCCATGGATTTCGGCGAACTTTTCCAGCGGTTTTTCTGGCTGATTTTTCCCGTAATGGGGATGGTATGGGGGATGATCGACCTGTCGGCCCGGCACAAGCGCGCCCGGCACGGCATGGATCTGATCAAGAGCTATGTCGACCAGGGCAAGGAGCCGCCGCCCGAGCTGCTCAAATTCCTCGACCCCAAGGGCAATGTTCATGGCGAGACCCGGTACAACGGGGCCGGCTGGGTGCCGGTTTTTCTGTTCGGCGCGCTCGCGGCGGGTTTCGTCCTGTTCGGATTGGTGCGGGGCGAAGGCGATCTTCGGGAGATGGCGCCTTTCTTCTTCGCCGCCATTGTGATGAGCGGCCTGTGCCTGGGCACGCTGGTGATGCAACTGGTGCGGCAGCGCGAGCGTGACCGGGCCCCGCCACGGTGAACGATTCCGCCGCCGAGCGGACCTGGGTGGTTGCCGCCCAGGCCGGTTCGTCCCAAGCCTTCGGCCAATTGGTGGCGGCGCACAACGAGGCGCTGCGCGCTTTCCTGCGCCGCCTGACCCGCAACGCCGCCGAAGCCGAAGACCTGGCGCATGATACCTTCGTCTTTGTCTGGAGAAAAATCGCGCGCTGCGATCCGCAGCGGCCATTCCGCGCCTGGCTGTTCGGCATCGCCTGGCGCAAATTCTGCCAAAGCCGGCGCGGCTGGCGGCGGCTGCTGGCGCGGGACACGCGCTGGGCGCAGAGCCGCGACACCGTCACCAGCGACGATCCCGGCCTGCGGCTGGATCTGACGGCCGCCTGCGCCGCGCTGCAGCTCGACCAACGGGCTGCGATCCTGCTCTGCCTGGGGCTGGATTTCACCCATGAGGAGGCGGCGCAGGCATTGGCTTTGCCGCTGGGCACGGTAAAATCGCACATCGCACGGGGGCGGACGAAACTGGCCGGCCTGCTGGGAGACGAGACATGAGCGAACGCAACGAAACCGTGGCGCGGATGCTGGCGGCGGATGCCCCGGCGGGGCGCGACTTCGCGTTCCAGCTCGCCGTGATGGCGAAGATCGAACAGCGGCGCTTTCAGCGCAGGATGATTCTCAACATCGCCCTGACGCTGGCCGTGACGCTGCTGCTGGCGCTGCTGATGCCGGGGCTTGAACCCGTGCTGTGGCAGGCGGTGTCCGGTATTGATCCCGGCCTGACGGCGGCGCTGGTCGTCAGCGCCAGCCTGGTGTTGCCCTGGTTGGCGACGCGAAGGGCTTAAAGGCTGCGGCGAGCCTTGAAGGCTGCGGAGAGCGTGCCTTCATCGAGATAATCGAGTTCGCCGCCCACCGGCACGCCATGGGCCAGGCGCGTCACCTTCACATCGGTCAGCAGGTCCATCAGGTAATGCGCCGTGGTCTGGCCTTCGACCGTGGCGTTCATCGCCAGGATGACTTCATCGACGCC
>CANFDA010000077.1 GCA_947445215.1 Alphaproteobacteria bacterium
AACATGAAAATCCTGGTCGAGGGCGGGAAGCTGCCCCCTGCACGCGTGGCGGCGGCAGTCGCCGCCGCGCCCCCTGCCCCGTTCCAGAATTCCAACCCGCGTTATGTCGCCGTGCCGATGCAGGTGGAGGTGAATGCCCCGGCCAATGTGTTGTGGGGTCGCATCGGCCATTTCTGCGACATAGGTAGGATCGGCTCAGTCGGCTTCCCCACCTGCCAGATCGTCGAAGGCACCGATGGCGAATATGGCGTCGTGCGCACCGTCGCCCGCGAAGTGCTGGTCGGCAAGGCGACGAATTCCTACACCTATGCGCAGCAGATGCGCTCGCCCGGCTTCTATGCGCTCTATCATGGCACCATCGAAGCGCGCGCCGTCACGCCCACCACCTCCACGCTTTACTGGACCCTGGTGTTCGACAACTCCCAGCAGCCGGACGATGCCGCCATCGCCCGCGACATCGCCAACCGCCGCACGCGCTTTCTCTCGATGATGGCGGCGGTAAAGACCCTGGCGGAAGGCGGCACGCTGCCTGAAGCCGCCCCGCAGCCCGCCGCGGGACGCGGGCAGTAAATGTTTTTCCAAAAGGAAACCACTATGAAGACGATGATAGCCGCCGTAGCACTGGCCCTGTTCGCCACCGCGGCTTCGGCCCAGACGGCGGAGCCCCAGGACTGGATCACGATGCGGTTCACCGCCAACATCAATAAGAGCGCCGACGTAGCGTGGCAAAAGGTCGGCGGCGACGATCTGTGCGCGCTGGGGCCATATATCGACCTGCCCTGCGCCAACACCAAGGGCACCAAGCTCGAACTGGGCGCGATCCGCACCATCAACAACACGCTTGTCGAATATATCGTGGCGCGGACGAAATATTCCTACACCTACGCCCAGGCCAACCACAGCCTCTATCACGGCACCATGGAAGTGGAGCCGCTGACCCCGGCCACCTCGCGGCTGGTCTATACCCTGCTCTGGAACCAGACCGGCGTGGGTGATGCCGCCGCGCAGGCGGCATCGCGCGACGGGCGCAAGGCGCGCTTCCAGGCGGCGGTGGACAAAATGGCTGCTGCCGCGAACGCGCCCTGACGCCTTACGGGGATAGCAGTGCCCGCTGCTCTGCCAGGAGTTTCTCAAGGCCCGCGCGTTTGCTGTCGTTGGTTTCGGTTTCCAGCGATGCCTAGATCTTGGCGATATTGCCGTGGGTGACCCATTCGGACTGCAGTTCTGCGACGGTTTTTGTCATGGGCCGACCGTGGGCCGATAGTGCGGCCCCGTCAATCACGCCGGGCCGCGCGATTGATCGGTCACGGGCGCAACGCTAGGCTGGCACAAACGGAGGAACATCCATGAAGAACGGTCTGATCGCTTCGGCGCTGGCGCTTTCGGTGACGGCGGCACAGGCCCAGACGCCGCAGACCGCCGACTGGGTGACGCTGCATTTCAGCGCCGACCTCAACAAGAACATCGATGTGGCGTGGCAGCGGATGGGCGGCAACGAGTTGTGCGGCATCGCCAAGTATCTGGACATCAAGGGCTGCGAAGTGGTGTCGGGCACGGGCGAGCTAGGGTCGTTGCGCAACATCATCGTCGCCACCTCGCCCGCGCCCATCGTCGAGAACATCGTCTCGCGCAGCAAATACAGCTACACCTATGCACAGCCCTTCACGCCGATCTTCTATCACGGCACCATGTCGGTCGTGGCGCTGACCACGACCACCTCGCGGCTGGAATACACCCTGATCTGGAACCAGACGGCGGTGGGCGATGCGGCGGCGCAAGCCGCGTCGCGCGCCTCGCGGCAACAGCGCTTCCAGGCGGCGGTGGACAACATGGCGGCGGCGGCCAATGCGCCTTAAGCGTGATCTGGTATCACTATAAAACCGCGTCCGGATTTTTCACGTGTATCTTACTGCGAGATATGCTTCTTTCGTCGCCACCAAGCAGGAGATGAGGATGGAAATCGATCGGCGCGATGTTTTGAAAGCAGCGGGTCTGACAGCCGCAGCGGTCGCGGCCACGGCTTCCATCGGGGCGGCGGCGCAAGTGCCCGCGCCCGCTAGCGGGCCCTATGCGATCAAGCCGCTGCCCTTCGATCCCAAGAGCATCAAGGGCCTGTCCGAGCGGATCCTGGTCAGCCATCACGACAATAATTACGCAGGCGCGGTGCGGCGGTTGAACGCCATCCAAGGCCATTTCCGCGCGCTCGATGTCGCCGTAGCGCCTGTGTTCACGATCAACGGCCTGAAGCGCGAAGAACTGATCGCGATGAATTCGATGATCCTGCACGAACTCTATTTCGACGGCCTTGGCGGCGGCGGTGCACCGGCAGGAAATTTGGCCGCGGCACTGGTGCGCGATTTCGGCAGCGTGGAACGCTGGCGCGCCGAATTTTCCGCGATGGGCAAGGCCGAAGGCGGCGGCTCGGGCTGGGTGTTGCTGACCTGGTCGCCGCACGACAAGCGCCTGATCAACCAGTGGGGCGCCGATCACACCCATGCGGTGGCGGGCGGCCGCCCGATCCTGGCTCTCGACATGTATGAGCATGCCTATCACATGGACTATGGCTCAGGGGCGGCAGGCTATGTCGATGCCTATATGCAGGCGATCAACTGGAACAACGTCTCCAGCCTGTTTGATCGCTTCAGCCGGGAGAGCTAGCCCGTACCACGGCGTGAGGTATTCTAGTCAACCGAGCAGGGTCGCCTAGTCCGAGCGGAGCGAAGGACGCGTAGGCGACGCGCGCAGCACAAATGTCAATCCCGACGCCCGCGCAAACGACAGTGAGTGCGAGGGAAGGGAACCCAGGCTCCCACCACAGCGCTAATAGAACCAGCCTCGGTCCCCTTCCCTCGCTGCTTCGCGGCTCGCCGGGGATGACAGTCAGAATTTACGCCTGATCCAGATTGAGGTTGCCGGTGGCCATGTCTTCCGGCTCGTTGGGATCGAAGGGGTCCTCGTCCGGGCCGAGGCTATCGGACGGGTTGGGGACGTCGAAGCCGCTGGGCGGCATCGCCTCCAGGAAGCCCGCCGCCTTGAGCTCGTCCAGCCCAGGCAAGTGACCGACGCTTTCAAGACCGAACTGCACCAGAAAGCCTTCCGAGGTGCCGTAGGTGACGGGGCGGCCCGGGGTGCGCTTGCGGCCACGGATTTTGACCCAGCCTACCTCGATCAGGGCGTCGAGCGTGCCCTTGGACAGGGTGACGCCGCGAATATCCTCGATCTCGGCGCGGGTGACGGGCTGGTGATAGGCGATGATGGCCAGGGTTTCGATGGCGGCCTTGGAGAGGCGCTTCTGTTCCGGCTTCTCCTTGCGCAGCAAAAATGCCAGATCGGCGGCGGTGCGGAACTGGTACTTTCCGGCGACAGCACAAAGGTTTACGCCGCGCTTCTCATACGCCGCCTGAAGCGCCGCCAGAACGGCCTTCACATCTGCGCCGTCCGGCAGCGATGTTGACAGGGCTTTTTCATCCAACGGTTCGGAGGCGGCGAACAGCAGCGCCTCCACCATGCGCAGATGCTCAGGGTTTACGCCCGCCTCGGGCGCGTCCTGCACGGTGGGGGCTTCCAGTTCGATTTCAATCGTCTCGATCATCTTAGCTACGCTTGGGGTCATTGGGGGGCACACTGTTCGATGGGGGCGTCTGTCGGATCCGGGTCATTGGCTGCCCTGTCACGCAGGAATATCTCGGCGAAGGGCGCGAGCTGTTGCAGCTCCACCTTGCCGTCGCGCGCCATCTCCAGCGCCGCCAGCAGGGTCGAGGCCACCGCCGTGCGCCGGCGCGCCCCGCCCGACCATTCGAAGGGCAAGAGGCTGTCCAAACCGCTCCAGTCGCTGATCTTGCCCAGCATGCGTTCCAGCCGGGCCCTGGCTTCCTCGATTTGCAGCACCGGGGCCATCTGCGGCTGGTAGGCCTTGCCGCCCAGACGCTTCACCCGGTCGGTGGCATAGGCGGTCAGCAGGTCATAGAGCGTGTCGGTGTGGGTACGCAGCTTGACGACATTGACCGGCTCCGGATCGCCGCGCCCGAACACGTCGCGGTCTAGCCGTTCGCGCCCCATCAGGCGGGTGGCGGCGGCGCGCATCATGTCCAGCCGTTGCAGACGCCAGCGCAGGCGCGTGGCCATTTCGTCGGCGCCGGGCTCGCCATCGGAGCCCTTTTCCTGCGGCAGCACCAGTCGCGACTTCAGATAGGCCAGCCAAGCTGCCATCACCAGATAATCAGCGGCCAGTTCGAGATTGAGCTTCTTCGCCTTCTCGATGAACTCCAGATACTGGTCGGCCAGCTTGAGGATCGAGATCTTGGCGATGTCGACCTTCTGGTTGCGGGCCAGCGTCAGCAGCAGATCGAGCGGGCCTTCGAACCCGTCCACCTGCACCATCATCGCGCCCTCTTCCGCCGTCACCGGCGGGGCGTCGAAACCATCAAAGGCTTCATGCAGCTCGCTCATACGGAGCCACCCAGAAGTTCAGCGACGCGGATTTCGGCCAGGGCAGGATCGAACGGCATGCGGGGCGGTTGCAGCAGCGACAGGGCATGCTCCGCCCGGCGCAGCGAAGCGCCTTCCAGTGTCCCCGCTTCCCTCGCCACGTCCTTCATCTCGTCCATGTCAGCATTGCAGTGGAGCACCACGTCGCAACCTGCGAAAAGGGCAGCCTTGGCACGCACATTCAGCGGGCCGTCCAGCGCCTTCATCGACAGGTCGTCGGACATCAGAAGCCCGTCAAATCCTATCTCACCGCGTATCACATCCCGAACGACTTTGGGGCTGGTGGTCGCAGGCCGCTGTGGATCAATCGAATCATAAACAACGTGCGCCGTCATCGCCATCGGGCAGGAATCCAGGCTGCGGAAGGTGACGAAATCCACCGCCGACAGTTCCTCGGCCCCGGCCGTCACGCGGGGCAGTTCCAGGTGGCTGTCGGACCCCGCCCGGCCATGGCCGGGGATGTGTTTCATGATTGGCAGGACGCCGCCTTCCAGCAGGCCCTGTATCTGGGCCCGGCCCAGGTCGATGACGATGGAGGGATCGGTGGCGAAGGCGCGGTCGCCGATGATGTCGTGCGCGCACGACTGCGGCACATCCAGCAGCGGCAGGCAATCGACATTGACGCCCAGCGCGATCAGCTCGGCGGCGATGAGACGGGCGTTGAGATAGGTAGCCTCGCGCGCCATGGACGGATCGTTGCGATACGCCTCGCCAAAGCGCGCACCGGGCGGACGGGCACGCCAATGCGGCGGCTTCAGCCGCGCCACCCGGCCGCCTTCCTGGTCGATCAGGATGGGCGTGCGGGCATCGCCGCCGATCTCGCGCAACGATGACGTCAGCGCGGCGACCTGCGCCGGGTCTTCGATGTTGCGGGAGAAGAGAATGAATCCCCAGGGCTGCGCCTCGCCAAAGAACGCGCGCTCTTCGGCGACAAGCGTTTTGCCGGCCAGGCCATAGATCGCGCGGGAGCGCATGGGACTATCTTCCGATGATACAGGCGCCGCCCTGAGCCTTCAGCCGGTCGCATACCGCCGCAGCCACGTCGCGGTCGGTGAAGCCGGCGATGCGCAGGCGGTACCAGGTGCCTTTTTCGCCCAGGTCTGCGGCCAGCACGTTGGGGCTATAACCCTTCACCAGCGCGCCATGGCGTCCGCTGTAAATATTCCAAGCGGCATCGGCGTCAGCCTGTGATTTGAACGCGCCGATCTGGAGCAGGGTGCCGCCAGCAGACGAGGCGACGGACGCCGGCGGCTTGGCTGTGGCGGCTTGAACCGGCGGCGACATCACGGGGCCCGGCAGGGCGCGCGGCGCGCCGGTGGCGGCCGGTGCGGCGGCGGGCGCAGGCGCGACGGCGGTGACCGTCAGGCGGGTCGCCTGTGGCGAGGTCGGTGTAGGCTTGGCCATAGCGGCAGGCGACGGCGTGGCCGAATCGGGCGCAGGCGCGGGCGGCTTCTGCGCTTGCGGCAGGAAGGCTGCCGGTGGCGCGAGCTTGGGCGCAGGCTGCGCGGCAGGTACGGGTCCAGCGGCGCCCGTGTCGCCCTCGTCAGCGGGCGCGGGCTGCTCGTAGATCTTGAAGCCCTGATAGGGCACTTCGGCGCCGCCCGGATTGCCGGGGGCGATACGTTCAGGGCCCGGCGCGGCCGCCAGCACCGGCGTCTCGGTACGACCACGGGCGACGCCCTGGGTATAGGCAAGCCAGACCACGCCCGCGAAAGCGCAGAGCACGACCAGGGCAAGCACGATCAGCAGCGGCAGGCGCGAGCCTTCAGCATCGTCCTCATCGTCCTCCGCCCCGTCAAAGACGCGGACGTCGTCGCTCGGCTCGTAAATGCCGCGCTCTTGCCTGGCCATGTTGGTCCTTGTCGTCCGGCCGAGGGGGGGCCGATTCTGCAGCTTAATTTAGCACCCGGTTCTCCGAGAATCAGCCGCTAAAGCTCAATCCGGTTTCGGAACACGCGCTCATATTCCTTGAGGGCGTAATTGTCGGTCATTCCGGCGATGTAATCGCGCGCCACGCCACCCGTAGCGGCGTCCCCCGCCTGCCCGCAAAGCCCGGCCCAGTCGGGCGGCAACAGGCCGGGATCGGCCATAAAGGCCTCATAAAGGTCGGTGACCACTGCCGCGGCCCGTTCGCGGGTACGCAGCACGGTGGGATGGCGGTACATCCGTTCGAACAGGAACGCCTTCAGCGCCTTCACTTCTTCCCAGCGCGCGGGCGAGAATTCCACCATCGCCCTGCCCGCCTGGCGCACGGCCTCTGCGTTGGCGGGGGCGGCGGCGGCCAGATTGGCCCTTGTCTGCGCCAGCAGATCTTTGAGCAGTGAACTCATCAGTGTGCGGATCAACTCGCCGACGAAGCGCGACAGTTCCAGGTCGCCATAGCGCGCCGTCACCCGCGCCACATGTTCGCCAGCCAGCGGCGCATCAGTCAGGTCGGTGACGGTGAAGAGACCGGCGCGCAAGCCGTCATCCATGTCGTGGTTCACATAGGCGATGTCGTCCGACCAGGCCGCGAGCTGCGCCTCGATCCCCGGCCAGGTGGATACCTCCAGCGGCCAGCGCGCTTCGAAGCTGGCGATGGGCCCGGCCAGCGGCGCCTTCAGCGGTCCATTGTGCTTGACGATGCCTTCCAGCGTTTCCCAGGTGAGATTGAGGCCGTCGAAATCGGCGTAGCGATGCTCCAGCCTGGTCACGATCCGCAGCGCATGGGCATTGTGGTCGAAGCCGCCGATATCCTTCGTCACCGCATCGAGCGCATCTTCGCCGGTATGGCCGAACGGCGTGTGGCCCAGATCGTGTGCCAGCCCCACCGTCTCGGCTAGATCCTCGTCGCACTGAAGCAGCCGCGCCAGCGAACGCGCCAGCTGCGCCACTTCCAGCGAGTGAGTCAGGCGGGTGCGGTAGAGATCGCCTTCATGCTGCACAAAGACCTGGGTTTTGTGTTTAAGGCGGCGAAAAGCGCTGGAATGTATGAGGCGGTCGCGGTCGCGGGAATAGCAGGTGCGCGTGGGGCTCTCGGCTTCGTCATGGAACCGGCCCCGGCTGTCCCGCGGATTGGTGGCAAAAGCGGACAGCGTGCCGGGCGGAAAGGTGATCGAGCCCGTTAGATGCCCGATTGGCCTTGCGTGGTTTGCGGGTTTGAGGGGGTTTTCGGATGCCATGGGGAGGACTACATAGACTGTACCCCCTAGATTGCAGAGTCTCCTGATGAGTGCCATGCCCCCCAACCTTTCCGCCCGCGCCGCCAAGCGCATTTCCGCCATCGTCTCGAAAGAGCCGGCGGGCACCATGCTGCGGCTTGCGGTGACCGGCGGCGGCTGTTCCGGCTTCCAGTACAATTTCGCGCTCGACGCCGCCCGTATGGACGACGATCTGGTGCTGGAGCGCGACGGCGCCACCGTGTTGATCGATCCGTTGTCGCTCGATTTCCTGGTGGGCGCCGAGATCGACTTCACCGACGATCTGATCGGCCAGGCCTTCAAGATCAACAATCCCAACGCCACCGCTTCCTGCGGCTGCGGCACGAGTTTCTCGGTTTGAAGATCGCCACCTGGAATGTGAACTCCATCAAGGCGCGGCTGGAGCCGGCGCTGGCCTGGCTGAAGCAGGCCGACCCCGATGTGGTCTGCCTACAGGAGATCAAGACGGTCGATGAAGGCTTTCCCCGCGAGGCTTTCGAGGCGCTGGGCTATAATTGCGCCGTATACGGACAAAGAACTTATAACGGCGTCGCCATCCTCTCGAAACTGCCCGTCGAGGACGTCACGCCGGGGCTGCCGGATGCGCCGCTGATGGAGGGACAGGAAGAGCACCAGTCCCGCTATCTCGAAGCGGTGGTGACGGGCCTGCACGGCATCGTGCGGGTCGCCTCGATCTATGCCCCCAACGGCAATCCGCAGCCGGGGCCGAAATTCGACTACAAGCTGGCCTGGCTGGAGCGCCTGCGCCTGCACGCCAAAATGCTGCTGCAAGGCGAAGAGCCGGTAGTGCTGATGGGCGACTACAACATCATCCCGGAAGAGGGCGACGCCGATAAGCCCAAGGCCTGGGTGAAGGATGCGCTGTTCCAGCCGGAGTCGCGCGCCATGTACCGGCGGCTGGAAAATCTCGGCTATACCGACGCCTTCCGCGCCCTGCACACGCAAGGCGGCCACTACACCTTCTGGGACTATTTCGGCTCGCGGGAGCGCAACAACGGCATCCGCATCGACCACATCTTCCTGTCGCCGCAAGCCGCCGACCGCCTGACCGGCTGCCGCATCGATCGCGATGTGAGATGGGCCAGCGAAAAACCTTCCGATCACGTGCCGGTCTGGGTAGAGTTGGCCATCTGACCGCCCCAATTGCCGCTAGGATGCCACCGAACATGCAAGGCCCTCTCGCCCTCGCCGCCCTGATCTTGGCTTCCAGCACGCTCGCCGCGCAGGCGTCGGAAAAGCTGGTGTATCGCCTGGACAGCGTCACGGCCGTGGCGGTGCCGGGCGGCATTCAGATCCAGGTCCAGGGCGCGGTGCGCAGCGGCGGCTGGGGCAATCCCCGGCTGAAGATTTCGCAGGTTGAGGCCAGGACCGTGGTGGTCGAATTCCTCGCCCAGGCCCCGCACCCTGGCACGGTGGTGATCCAGGGCTTGCTTCCGGTCTCGGCGCAAGTCACGGTCAAGTCCGGTTCCGGCGTCACCTCTGTGCGCGTCGAAGCCGACGCCAACACTGTCACCGCGCAGGTCCAGCGCTAAATACTCTATTTGGTCGCGGTTCCGGACGGAAAACCGCTACACACTTTTCCTAGAACCGCTCCAAAAGTTTTCACCATGCAGATAGATGTGATCGCCGACCCGGTGTGCCCCTGGTGCTTCCTCGGCAAGCGGCGCCTGTTCCGCGCCATGGCAATGCGCCCCGACATAGCCTTCGATGTGAAATGGCGGCCCTATCGCCTGGACCCCAGCGTGCCGCGCGAAGGCATGGGCCGTCAGCTCTATATGCGGATGCGCTTCGGCGAAGACCCGCAAAAGATCGTCGAGATGCACAAGCTGCTGCTGGTCGAGGGTGAGAAGGACGGCATCGCCTTCGACTTCGAGGCCATGACGCGCCGCCCCGACACGCTGAACGCCCATCGCCTGATCCGCTGGGCCGAGACGGCGGGCGTGCAGGACGAAATCGTGGAGCGGCTGTTCATCGCCTATTTCGAGAATGGCGAGGATATCGGCGAGACCCGCCTGCTGGCCAACATCGCCGATCTGTGCGGCATGGACGGGCTGGAGATCGCCGAACTACTGGAGGGCGACACCGATACCGCGCTGGTGCAGCGCGACGACCAGATCGCCCGCGAGATGGGCGTCACCGGCTTGCCTGCCATGATCTTCGCCGGCAAGCTGGCGGTGTCCGGGGCGCGCGAACACGAGGCGCTGCTGGCGGTGATCAATCGCGCCGCCGAGATGCAGGAAGAAAATCCTGAGCTTGAAGACGAAGGCGACGAGACGGACGATGATCGCTGACCATGGCCGCCGGGAAGAAGAGCGGCGCATCCTGCATTTATGTCAGGAAACTCGCCGACCTCGACGCCAAGTTTCTGGAGACGATGATCTCGAAGTCTCTG
>CANFDA010000078.1 GCA_947445215.1 Alphaproteobacteria bacterium
AACGCCAATTTGACGTGCGCGCTTGAGGCGTTCTGCATTCAGGATCGCCTGAATATCAGCTAGGGCCTTGGGAATCGCCGTGTTCACAACGACGTAATCATATTCATCGTAATGGCTGATCTCATCCATCGCTTTCGCCATTCTGGCGGTAACAACGCCCTCTGCATCTAGATTGCGATTGCGGAGGCGCCGCTCTAACTCTTCGTGTGAAGGCGGCAAGATAAAAATACTGACCAAGTCCTCCGGCATTTTTTTCTTCAGCTGCTGGGTACCCTGCCAGTCAATATCGAACAACACATCTTGGCCTGCGCTCAAGGCGCCATCCACGACTTCACGGGGTGTGCCATAGCGATTTCCAAAGACACTGGCATGTTCCAGAAACCGGCCCTGAGCATGCCACTCGTTAAACGCCTCATGGCTAATAAAGTAGTAGTCCTTGCTGTGAACTTCGCCGGACCGCATGGGTCGCGTTGTCGCTGACACCGAGAGCGAAATATTCTTGTCCGCTTCTAGTAGTTTTTTCGATAGCGTGGTCTTGCCCGCGCCGGACGGCGAGGACAGCACCAGCATCAGTCCACGCCGCTTGATGCTGTCATTCGACATTCTGCGACTGCTCCCGAAACTGGTCGATGGCCGCCTTCAGCGACAGCCCGGTGCGGGTCAGCGCGATGTCGGCGGATTTCGAACACAGCGTGTTGGCTTCTCGGTTGAATTCCTGGGCGAGGAAATCGAGCTTGCGGCCCACGCCCTGCCCGTCCTTCAGCATGGCGCGGGCATCGTGCACATGCGCCGCCAGCCGGTCCAGTTCCTCGCGCACATCGGCCTTGGCCGCCAGCAGCGCCACTTCCTGCGCCAGCCGGTCGGGCGTCACCGCGCCGCCCGCCAGCAGATCCTGCAACTGCGCTTCCAGCCGCCCCTTGAGGGCGGCGGGCTGGGTGGCCGCCTGCGCGCCCGCTTCTTCGGTTAGCCGCGCAACGTCATCCAGCTGCGCCGCCAGCAGCGCCGACAACTTGGCGCCTTCATTGGCACGCGCCTTGGCCAGCGCGTCGAACGCCATGGCAAGGCTTTCCAGAATGGCGGCATCGCGGTGCGCCCGCGCCGCTTCATCCATTGGCACGGCTTCGTCGGCGACGATCACACCTTTAAGCGCCAGCAAGCCATCGACCCGTGCGGGCGCAAGGCCGGTCTCGGCGGCAATCTCGCGCGACAGCTTGACGACCGCGGCCAGCGCCGCCGCATCGATCTTCAGGCCGCGCGCGCAATCCTGCGGTTCGATGGTCAGCGACACTTGCAGCGAGCCGCGCGTGAAGCGCGATCCGGCCAACTTGCGGGCCGGGGCTTCGATGCCATCCAGACCCGGCGGGATGCGCAGGCGCAGGTCCAGGCCGCGCCCATTGACGCTCTTGACCTCCCAGCGCCAGGAAACGCCGGCATGGCCGCCGGCGCTTTCGGCAAATCCTGTCATGCTGGAAAGAGACATACCCGACTCCGCGAAGGCGCCGAACTTAGCCCGGCACCGCGCGATGTTGAAGGGGGCGGCCCTAGCGCCGGAAACGCGGCAGCTGGCTTCCGATATCCTCGGTCGGCACGTGCGTCGGCGGGGTCGACCGCTGGCGGCGCTCGGACGCACGCAGGGCCAGCACGTTGCGGCCATGCTCGGTGAGGGTGCCCGAGAAGACACTGCGGCCACTGCCGGTGGCGTCGGCCACGAAATACAGATCGCTGGTGGCGGGCGGGTTAATCACTGCCCGCAATGCGTCCATGCCCGGATTGGCGATGGGCGTCGGGGGTAAACCATCGATCTGATAGGTGTTGTAGGCGGTGGCGCCGTCCAGTTCGCTCTGGCGAATGCCGCGTCCCAGCGGGTAGCCCTTGGTGATGCCGTAAATGATGGTGGGATCGGATTGCAGCCGCATCCCCAGCCGCAGGCGATTGACGAAGACGGCGGCAACCTGCCGCTGCTCATCGGCATGCGCCGTTTCCTTTTCCACGATCGAGGCCAGGATCACCGCCTGCCGCTCGGTGGCGTAAGGCAAGTTCTGGCTGCGGCCCGGCCAATGCTGCGCGATGAAGTCGCGCTGCGCCGCCGCCATCTCGCGCAGCAATTTGCGGCGGTCCTTGCCACGGGTGAACAGATAGGTTTCGGGAAGCACCGTGCCTTCCTCAGGCACCGGGCCGGGATCGCCCGCCAGCAAGGGATTGGCCTGCACTAGCTTCCAGATCATGTCGGAGGTCAGGCCTTCCGCCACCGTGACGCGGTGCTGGATCGACTTGCCCTCGATCAGGATGGCGGCGATGTCGGCCATAGAGGCATAGGCGGGAATCTCATACTCGCCCGCCTTGAGCTGGCCCGCCTGGCCGCGCAAACGCAGTTCCAGTTCGAACAGCCGCCCCTGGGAAATCGCGCCTTCATTTTCGAGCTGCTGGGCGATGCGCGACAGGCCGCTGCCCTGCTCGATCAGCACCACCTTGTCGGCGGTGGCGGGGCCATAGGCGTTCCAGAACCAGGCATACCAGCCGAAAGCGCACACGCCGATCACAACCAGCGCCAGCAGAAGCAGCAGCAAGCGCTTCATCGCGTCAGATCTTGGAGAGGATCAGGGCGGCGTTGGTGCCGCCGAAACCGAAGCTGTTCGACAGGGCGACATTGACTTCGCGCTTCTGCGCCTTGTTGGGCACCAGGTCGATCGCGGTGGTGACGTCCAGATTGTCTAGGTTGATGGTGGGCGGTACGATGCTGTCGCGCATCGCCAGCAGGGAGAAGATCGCTTCGACCGAACCGGCCGCGCCCAGCAGATGCCCGATGGAAGATTTGGTGGACGACATCGCGGTTTTCGCCGCCGCGTTGCCCAGGAAGCGTTCGACCGCGCCCAATTCCAGGCCGTCGGCCATGGTCGAGGTACCATGGGCGTTCACATAATCGATGTCGCCCGGCGAGATACCGGCGCGCTTGGCCGCCATCACCATGGCGCGGTAGCCGCCATCGCCATCCTCGGCAGGCGCGGTGATGTGATAGGCGTCGCCCGACAGGCCATAGCCGCGGATCTCGCCATAGATTTTCGCACCGCGCGCCTTTGCGTGCTCATATTCTTCGAGAACCACCATGCCCGCGCCTTCGCCCATCACAAAGCCGTCGCGGTCCTTGTCATACGGCCGCGACGCCTTGGACGGATCGTCATTCCACTTGGTGGAGAGGGCGCGGCAGGCGTTGAAGCCGGCGATGCCAACGCGGCAGATGGCGCTTTCGGTGCCACCCGCGACCATGACATCGGCATCGTCATAGGCGATCAGGCGGGCGGCATCGCCGATGGCGTGCGCACCGGTGGCGCAGGCCGTCACCACGGCGTGGTTCGGGCCCTTGAAGCCATGCTCGATAGAGACATAACCGGAAACGAGATTGATTAGACGGCCGGGAATGAAGAAGGGCGACAGCTTGCGCGGGCCCTTTTCCTCGATCAGCAGCGCAGCCTGCGCGATGCCATCCAGACCGCCAATGCCCGAACCGATCAGCACGCCGGTGCGGACGCGCTCTTCCTCGGTGGTGGGCACCCAGCCGGAATCGCGCACCGCCTGGGTGGCGGCAACGAGGCCATAGATGATGAAATCATCCATGCGCCGCTGTTCCTTGGCATCAACCCACTGGTCGGGATTGAAGGTGCCGTTCGACCCGTCGCCGCGCGGCACCTGACAGGCATAGCGCGTGGTGAGGTCGTCGACGCGGAAACGGGAAGCGGGTATCAGGCTGGCCGTGGATTCCCCGGCCAGCAGCTTCGCCCAGCTTTCCTCAACGCCACAGGCCAGCGGCGTGATGAGGCCAAGCCCGGTGACGACGACCCTGCGCATCGGCGCCGGAATCAGGCCGCGTTGGCTTTTTCGATGAACTTGACGGCGTCGCCGACGGTCACGATGGACTCCGCGGCGTCATCGGGGATCTCGATGCCGAACTCTTCTTCGAACGCCATCACGAGTTCGACGGTGTCGAGGCTGTCGGCGCCCAGGTCTTCGATGAAGGACGCGGTGTCGGTGACCTTCTCGGCATCCACATTGAGATGTTCGACGACGATCTTCTTCACGCGGTCAGCGGTATCGCTCATGGACTGTAAGCCTCTCCTAGATTTGTCCGCCGTCCCAGACCGGGTGGCGTCTCACAATAACGGGTTTCAAAGAGTAGAACCGTCACTCGAGTCGCGCTTCGTAACACAAGGCCGCGCCGCCGCCAAATTAAGCCCTAAGCCTATGAACAGGATAGAGAATAGACGATTAAATCATCGCCATTCCGCCATTGACCTGCAGGGTTTCGCCCGTGACATAGGCTGCTTCGTCGGAGGCCAGATAGACTGCCGCGGCGGCAATTTCCGCCGCATGGCCCATGCGGCCGGCGGGGATTTTGGTCGAGATCATCTCTTTCTGCTGGTCGGTCAGGGCCTCGGTCATCGCCGTCTGGATGAAGCCGGGGGCGATGCAGTTGACCGTGATGTTGCGAGAGGCGACCTCGGCGGCCAGCGATTTGCTCATGCCCACCAGGCCCGCCTTGGCGGCGGCATAGTTGCCCTGGCCGGGATTCCCGGTCTCGCCCACGATGCTGGTGATCTGGATGATGCGGCCCCAGCGCTTCTTCATCATGCCGCGCAGCACGGCGCGGCTCAGGCGGAAGCAGGCGGTAAGATTGACGGCGATCACCGCGTCCCACTCCTCGTTCTTCATGCGCATGAAGAGGTTGTCCTTGGTGATGCCGGCATTGTTCACCAGGATATCGATGGGTGCGCCCATCGCCTCTTCCGCCGCTTTCGGCAGCGCTTCGATGGAAGCGGTGTCGGACAGGTTGGCGATGACAGTGAAGGCGCGCGAACCCAATTCGGCTTTCACCGCATCAAGGGCTTCCTGCCGCGTGCCCGACAGCACCACGGTGGCGCCCTGCGCATGCAGAGCGCGGGCGATGGCGCCGCCGATGCCGCCGCTTGCACCTGTAACCAGTGCGACTTTGCCGGTGAGATCAAACATTCGGTTTCCTTCCACTCACTCTTCGACAGTCGCTAGCGACAACGTAGCGCGACCAGGGTGAGGATATTTATAACTCCTCATGCTGAGCCTGTCTAAGCATAAGAGCAGCGAATCTAAAGCGTCTTCGCAAAAGCCTCGAGGTCGGCAGACGCATCCAGCGTGATGCTCTGCAATTCCTTGTCGATGCGCTTGACCATACCCGTCAGCACCTTGCCGCCGCCAAATTCCACGGTGGTGTCGATGCTCAAGTTCCGCAGCGCCAGAATGGATTCGCGCCAGCGGACGCGGCCGGTCACCTGTTCCACCAGCAGACGGCGCACCGTATCGGGATCGCTGACGGGCGCGGCCGTGACGTTGGCTACCACCGGCACGACCAGCGGACGGATGGTCACCGCTGCCAGCGCCTGCGCCATCATGTCGGCGGCGGGCTGCATCAGCGGGCAATGGAAGGGGGCGGAGACGGAAAGCGGAATGGCGCGCTTGATGCTTTTCGCCTTGGCGATGTCGGGCACGCGGTCCATCGCGTCTTTCGAGCCAGAGATCACCACCTGGCCCGGCGCATTGTCGTTGGCGACGACGCAGGTGCCGCCGACAGCGGCAGCTTCCCTGGCGACCTCTTCAGCCTGTTCGATCTCCGCCCCGATCAGGGCGATCATGCCGCCCTCGCCCACCGGCACGGCAGACTGCATCGCCTGGCCGCGTGTTTTCAGCAGCCGCGCCGTGTCGGCCAGCGAGAAAGCGCCCGCGGCGCAAAGCGCGGAATACTCACCCAGCGAGTGACCGGCGACGAGGTTCGCGTGCTTGGCGATGTCGAGACCCATTTCCTTTTCCAGCACTCGCACCACCGCGATGGAGGCGGCCATGATGGCGGGCTGGGAATTCTCGGTGAGGACGAGATCGCTTTCGTGGCCTTCCCACATGATGCGGGACAGCTTCTGGGAGAGCGCGTCATCGACTTCAGCAAAGACCTCGCGCGCGGACGCAAATGCGTCGGCGAGAACCTTGCCCATGCCGACCGCCTGGGAACCCTGACCGGGAAAGAGAAATGCACGTTTCATGTTGGGGGCAGACAAATCAAGCGGTCACCTTCAAGTCAAGCACGGATGAAGATCAGCCTTGATCAAGCCAATTGACATAATTTCCAACGGCTAAATCGAGGTTATTTTGCAAATGCCCCCAGCTGTGTCTTGGGGACCAATTTTTGACTTCCGGAAAAAGAGGTAAAACTTTCGGAAACATCTCCGGAAGCATTTGAAGGCGCAATTTTGCATTGTTTGTATAGTAGTGAAACATCCATCAACGAGATCGTTTTTCGCTCGCGTAAGAAATGGTGTTGTCAGCTATTAGAGTATTCATAAAGCTCAGAACATGGCTCATCTGTTGAGCGTCCTCGGTATTCCAATCTTCCAAGAAGGCCGCGCGCCAAAGAGAAAATGAGACTGCCCCAAGTATGATGCCCAGATGGGGAAGGCTTCGATATTTTCTCAGCCTGTCGGCATGTGCGTTCATGCTTTTGAAGAGCTTGAGCAGCGTAAGTTGGTTTTGCGCCCTACGCTCAACAAGCCAATCGAGATTTTCGATGTCGAACTCTTCCTCACCCTTCGACATCAGCGTTTTACTTCCCCGCAATCAGCGCCGCCACGGCGCGGCGCGAATCATGCTGCAGCCGCGAACCCCAGATGTAGCGGCAGAAAAACGCGAAGGCGATCACGTCAGCGGCCCAGCCCATCCAGGGATGGCCAGTGAAGAAGCCGGTCTAATAGGCCGCAGCCCAGGTCGCGCCGACACCGAACCCGATGGGCGTGCACAGAATGGCCAGCGCCAGGGCGATGACTTAGAGATCGGCGATCTCGGTGCCGATAGCGGTGAGCCACAAGTCAAGTTTGCGCCAGCGCTGCTTCAACTGCGCCGCCCGCACCTACCCCTCGACATCCTAGATCTTCAGGACACGTGCCTCACTTCTTGGGCGGATTGACCAGCACCACCTGGGTGATGATCTTGCCGCCACGGATCACCCAGATATCGGTTCCCGAAACTTCCTTCGGCGTGCCCTTATACTGGGCCCAGTGCATCAGCGCAGTGTCGTTGGTCTTGAATTCATAGGTCGCGACCATGGTCTTCACCGCGGGCAGCTCGCGCGTGGTGAGAACCTGGAAGAATTTGCGGATATTGGCCTTGCCTTCGAAGACATTAGTCCCGGCAATATTCTTCTCGCCCGCCACGATGCCGGCGGGCGCCACCAGCACGGCATTGTCGGCATAGTCGGCCATGACCCCCGCCAGATCGCCCGCCTTGATGGTGCGCTCATGGCGGTCGAGGATGACCTTGGCGCTGTCTTGGGCAAAAGCTGGAATGGGAGCCAACACATGTGTCGCAGCCAGCGACAGAAGAAGGGCGGCGGTCATAAAGGTGCGCATATTTTCTCCCGGGGACTTATTTTGTCCGATGATTGCCGGTTTCGCGGGCCTTCTCAAGCCGCCGCCCAGGCGCGCGGAAAGAAAGCCCGCCCGATCAGCAGCACCGAGACGGCGGCGAGGCACAGCATGCCCGCCATCACTTCCAGCCCCAGCACATAGTCGCCCGTCAGCTGCTTCAGCCAGCCGGTGATAGACGGCCCGAAAAAGCCGCCCAGATTGGCGAAGCTGTTGATCAGCGCCAGGCCCGCCGCCGCCGCAGTGCCGCGCAGCAGCGCCGTGGGCAGGGTCCAGAACACCGCCAGCGCGCCATAGATGCCGCTGGCGGCAAGACAGAAGGACGCTATCACCAGCACAGGATCGCGCAGCAACGCCGCGCCCATCAATCCGGCCGCGCCCGCCACAGCAGCAAACGCGACATGACCGGCGCGCTCGCCCTTGCGGTCGCTGGACAGGCCCAGTAGCATCATCGACGCGATGGCGGTGAAATAGGCCAGCGCTACCAGCCAGCCGGTCTCGATATTGGTGAAGCCCATCTCCTTCACCATCTGCGGCATCCACAGGCCCAGCGCATACAGACCGATGACGATGCTGAAATCGGGGATCATCAGGATCCACACCCGCTTGTCCTTCAGCATCTCCCAAAAGCCATGCACCGTGCCGATCTGCGCATCGGCTTTTTGATCCTCGGCCAGCCGGGCGGCGATGATGTCCTTCTCCTCCGCCGTCAGCCATTTCGCCACGCGCGGGCTGTCGGGCAGCCACCACAGTACCGCTATCCCCAGCAGCACCGACGGAATGCCTTCGATCAGTAGCATGTTCTGCCAGCCGCGCAGCGTGCCTTCGATTCCCAGAAGCCAGCCTGACAAAGGCGCGCCGATCACGTTGGAGAGCGGCACCGCCGCCAGGAACAGGGCGATGAAGCGCGCCCGCGTCGCCTGCGGAAACCAGTAGGTCATGTAGAGGATCATGCCGGGATAAAGTCCCGCCTCCGCCGCGCCCAACAAGAAGCGCACCGCGAAAAACGAAACCGGCCCGGTGACGAAGGCGGTGGCCATGGAGAGCAGGCCCCAGGTCACCATGATGCGGCACATCCATAGCCGCGCGCCGACCTTTTCCAGCATCAGGTTGGAGGGCACCTCGAACAGGAAATAGCCCCAGAAGAAGATTCCAGCGCCGAAGCCATAGACCTGCGGGCTGAAGCCCAGATCCTGGTTCATCTGCAAGGCGGCAAAGCCGATATTCACCCGGTCGAGGAAGCTGGCGACATACATCAGAATCATCAGCGGAATCAGCCGCCAAGCAGCGCGAGCCAAAATAGGGTCGGCCTTGCGCAGTATGGCGTTCGCCCTGTCCACCTTGATCCCCTGCCCCGTTTGTTCAGACCCTAGCCGAGTTTGCGCCGCTGCCAGGCATGGCGGGCGAAAGAATAGTTTCGCAGCGGCGCCGAAGCCCGCTAATAAATTTACGCAGACATCAGCATCAAAATAGTGTTATTTTTACAGTGCATTACCGGAAAACCCTGCATGACCTCACGGATCGTATCCGGCAGGAGGATTTCGCCGGCGAACTGGGGGTTTCCGTTTCCGAGGTGCGCCAGACGGCCCTGCCCCGCACCTCCGCCTTAGCGCGGCCCGCGCCGCCCAGCTGGCAAAAGGCGGCCGAGAAGCTGGCGAGCCAAAAGGCTAAGCATTTCCAGAAGCTTGCTGACGCGCTGGCAAAAAGCGATGACGCCCGGCCTTAAGTCATTGCCTTTCTGGGGCTTTTTGCCTATATCGCGCACCTTCAAGACGGCTGCGGTCGTTGGACACCTTCTTAGAAAGGATGCGCATTGTGCGCGGGTCCGGCGAGCCAGAAGGTGACGGGTGTCCGACCCATTACCCTTCCGCACCGAAGAATAAGGACCGGACATGGCTCTTTACGAGCATCTCCTGATCGCGCGCCAGGATATCAGCGCGCAACAGGTGGACGCGCTTGCAACCCACCTCAAGACCATCATCGAAGGCGAAGGCGGCAAGGTCGAGAAGCAGGAATATTGGGGCCTGCGTGGTCTCGCCTATCGCATCAAGAAGAACCGCAAGGGCCATTATGTGCTCCTGAACATCAACGCCCCTTCCAGCGCGGTGACGGAGCTCGAGCGCCAGATCAAGATCAACGAAGACGTGCTGCGCTATCTCACCGTGAAGGTCGATGCGTTCGACGTTTCGTCGAGCAAGAATCGCCGCGACGAGACCAAGACCGAAGGCGAAGCAACCGCAGAGGAGACCGTCTGATGAGCTTTTCCGGCAATCGTGAAGGTGGATTCGGTGGCGGCGGCGGTCGGGAAGGCGGACGCGGCGGTGACCGCGAAGGCGGCGGCCGCGGTGGCGATCGTGGTGGTGATGGCGCGCGCCGTCCCTTCTTCCGCCGCAAGAAGACCTGCCCCTTCTCTGGCGATAATGTGCCGAAGATCGACTACAAGGATGTGAAGCTGCTGCAGCGCTTCATCTCCGAACGCGGCAAGATCGTCCCGGCGCGCATCACCGCGGTGTCCAACAAGAAGCAGCGTATCCTGGCGAACGCGATCAAGCGCGCGCGCTTCATGGCGCTGCTGCCTTACGTCGTGAAGTGAGGACCTGATCATGCAAGTCATTTTGTTGGAACGGGTCGAGAA
>CANFDA010000079.1 GCA_947445215.1 Alphaproteobacteria bacterium
CTGATCGTCCATATCAACGAAGATGGCGTGAAGCGCGGCATCAACCCCTTCGATTCCGGATCGTCGCTGCACACCCAGGTGATGAAGACCGAAAGCCTGAAGCAGGCGCTGGACAAATACGGCTTCGACGCGGCCTTCGGCGGCGCCCGCCGCGACGAGGAAAAGTCCCGCGCCAAGGAACGCATCTTCTCTTTCCGAACCGCCACCCATGCCTGGGATCCCAAGAGCCAGCGGCCCGAGCTCTGGCGCGTCTACAACACCCGCATCAACAAGGGCGAAAGCATCCGCGTCTTCCCGCTCTCCAACTGGACCGAGCTCGACATCTGGCAATACATCCTGGCCGAGAATATCCCCATCGTGCCGCTCTATTTCGCCAAGAAACGCCCGGTTGTGGAGCGCGGCGGCACGTTGATCATGAAGGATGACGACCGCATGAAGCTGCTGCCCGGCGAGACGGTGGAGGAGAAAGTCGTCCGCTTCCGCACCCTGGGCTGCTATCCGCTGACCGGCGCCATCGAAAGCGATGCCGACACGCTGGAAGGCATCGTCACCGAGATGTTCACCGCCCGCACCAGTGAGCGCCAGGGCCGCCTGATCGACAGCGACGAAAAGGCCTCGATGGAGAAGAAGAAGAAGGAGGGCTATTTCTGATGAACGCCCCCACCGCCCTGAAAGAGTTTCTCGACGCGCAGGAAAAAAAGACCTTGTTGCGCTTTCTCACCTGCGGCAGCGTTGATGACGGCAAGTCCACCCTGATCGGACGGCTGCTCTACGACACCAAGCTTTTGTTCGAAGACACGCTGGCCTCTCTGGAGAAGGACAGCAAGAAGTTCGGCACCGATGGCGACAATATTGATTTTGCGTTGCTGGTGGACGGCCTTGAAGCCGAACGCGAACAGGGCATCACCATTGATGTCGCCTATCGCTTCTTTGCCACCGACAAGCGCAAGTTCATCGTCGCAGATACGCCAGGGCATGAGCAGTATACCCGCAACATGGCGACGGGCGCCTCCAACAGCGACCTGGCCGTGATCCTGATCGATGCGCGAAAGGGCGTGCTGGTGCAGTCGCGCCGCCACGCCTATATCGCGTCGTTGCTGGGCATTCGCCATGTCGTGCTGGCGGTGAACAAGATTGACCTGGTGGACTATTCGCAGAAGGTCTTTGACGACATCGTTGCCGATTTCCGCGCTTTCTCCGCCAAACTGGGTTTTGTGACCGAAGTCGCGATCCCGCTTTCGGCCCGCTATGGCATCAATGTGATGGAGAAAAGCGCCGAAACGCCCTGGTATCAGGGCACTTCGCTGCTGGAGCATCTGGAGACAGTAGATGTGGACGCGGCGCTGACGGACAAGCCTTTCCGTCTGCCGGTACAGTGGGTCAATCGCCCCAATCTGGATTTCCGCGGCTTTTCCGGCACCATTGCCGGCGGCCGGGTGAAGCCGGGCGATACGGTGGTGGTCGCAAAGTCCGGCAAGGCCAGCACGGTGACGCGGATTGTCACGCAGGACGGCGATCTGCCCGAAGCCGTGGCGGGTGACGCCATTACCCTGACGCTGGCCGACGAGGTGGATATCTCGCGCGGCGACGTTCTTGCCGCACCAGACGCGCGCCCTGCCGTTTCCAGCCAGTTCGCGGCGCACCTGCTGTGGATGGCAGAGGAAGAATTGCTGCCGGGCCGCCAGTATCTGATGAAGGTCGGTACCGCGATGGTCCCGGCCCAGATGTCGGCCCTGAAGTACAAGGTGGACGTCAACACGCTGGAGCACATGGCGGGAAAAACGCTGGCCCTCAACGAAGTCGGCTATGGCAATTTCTCCACCGCCCAGCCCCTGGTATTTGATCCGTACAGGGACAACCGTGATACCGGCGGCTTCATCCTGATTGACCGGTTCACCAACGCCACGGTGGCGGCGGGCATGATCGACTTCTCGCTGATGCGCGCCACCAATGTCCATTGGCAGGCGCTGGACGTGAACAAAGATGCGCGCGCGGCGATGAAGGGCCAGAGGCCCGTCATTCTTTGGTTCACCGGCCTTTCGGGTTCGGGCAAATCCACCATCGCCAATTTGGTGGAGAAGAAGCTGGCAGCCGAAGGCAAGCACACCTCCCTGCTGGACGGCGACAATGTCCGCCACGGGCTGAACCGCGACCTGGGCTTCACCGATGCCGACCGGGTGGAGAATATCCGCCGCGTCGGCGAGGTGGCAAAGCTTTTCGTGGACAGCGGCACCATCGTGCTCACCGCATTCATCTCGCCCTTCCGCTCCGAGCGCCGCATGGTGCGCGAGGTGGTGGGTGCAGGTGAGTTCGTCGAAGTTTTCGTGGATACGCCGATCGAGGTCTGCATGCAGCGGGATCCCAAGGGCCTTTATGAAAAGGCCAAGGCCGGCAAGATCAAGAACTTCACCGGCATTGACAGCCCGTATGAGGCGCCGGAAGTGGCCGAGCTCAACATCAAGACGGTGACGGGCGATACGGAAATCCATGCCCAGCGGATCGTGGATTACCTGCGCGACAGGGGTTACCTGGGCTAATGGGGGCGCTGCGCAGGCAGCGTTACCGGTCTAGAAGCTGTTATAGCCGCGAAACCATTCGATGAAGCGGGGTATGCCCTCGCTGATCGGTGTCCGTGGGTTGAACCCCAATTCATGTTTGCTGGCCGCGATGTCGGCATATGTGGTGGGCACATCGCCTGGCTGCATCGGCTGCATGTCCATCACCGCCTTGCGGCCCAGAGCTTTTTCCAGTTCGGCGATGAAGTCGGTGAGCTTTTCCGGCTTGTGGTTGCCCAGATTGTAAAGCGCATGCGGCGGCGTCGCGGTGGGTGGCCGGTCCAGCGCCCGGACCACACCATTCACGATGTCATCGATATAGGTGAAGTCGCGCTGCATATCGCCGTGATTGAAGACCTTGATGGGTTCGCCCGCCAGGATGGCGCGGGCGAACAGCATCGGCGCCATGTCGGGACGGCCCCAGGGGCCATATACGGTGAAAAACCGCAGGCCGGTGGACGGAATGCCGTAGAGATGGGCGTAGGCGTAGCCGAAAAGCTCGTCGGTCCGTTTGGTCGCGGCATAAAGCGAACTCGGCCGGTCCACAGCATCACCCACCGCGAAGGGCGTCTTTTCGTTGGCGCCATAGACGGACGACGAACTGGCATAGACGAAATGTTTCAGGGCGGGCAGGGCGCGCGCCAGTTCCAGCATCACCACCTGGCCCATCACATTAGACTGGACATAGGCGTAAGGGTTGACCAGCGAATAGCGCACGCCCGCCTGTGCCGCCAGATGCACGATGCGGTCGATGGCGGGAAATTCCAGCGCCAATGCCAACATGGCGTCGCGGTCGGCGATATCCAGCTTGCGAAAGGAGAAGTCCGGCTTGTCCGCCAGCCGCGCCAGCCGCGCGTCTTTCAATGTGACATCGTAGTAATCGTTGAGATTGTCCACGCCCAGCACGGTTTCGCCGCGCGCCAGCAATGCTTCGCTGACTGCCGCGCCGATAAACCCCGCCGCGCCTGTGACCAGGATCACGCGCGGGCCTCATTGCGCCCGATGCTGACATAGGTGAAGCCCGCTTCCGCCATCTGGGCGGTACCATAGATGTTGCGTAAATCCACCATTAGCGGCGTCTTCAGCGCTGCCTTGACCTTGGCGAGATCCAGGGCGCGGAATTCGTTCCATTCGGTCAGGATCACCACGCCGTCGGCGCCTTCGAGCGCGTCATAGGCGCTGTTGCAATAGGTCATGTCGAGATGCTTGCGCGCCTCCTTCATGCCCTCTGGGTCGTAGGCGCGGATCTTCGCGCCTTCCGACTGTAGCGCCGGCACGATCACCAGGCTGGGCGCGTCGCGCATGTCATCGGTGTTTGGTTTGAAGGTCAGGCCCAGAACGGCGATGGTCTTGCCACGCACGCCGCCAAAGGCCTGTTCGACCTTGCGCGCCATGGTAGATTTGCGCGCGTCATTAACGGCAACCACGGCCTCGATGATGCGTGACGGCGCACCCAGTTCCTGCGCCGTGCGAACCAGCGCCAGCGTGTCCTTGGGAAAGCAGGAGCCGCCATAGCCCGGCCCGGCATTGAGAAATTTCTTGCCGATGCGGCCATCCAGCCCGATGCCGCGCGCCACATCCTGGATGTCGCCGCCCACCTTCTCGCAGATGTCGGCCATCTCGTTGATGAAGGTGATCTTGGTGGCGAGAAAGGCATTGGCCGCATATTTGATCAGCTCGCTGGTCTCGCGGCTGGTGAAGAGAATGGGGGTCTCGTTGAGGAAGAGTGGGCGATAGACCTCGCGCATCACGGCGCGGGCGCGCTCGGAGTCGCAGCCCACCACGACGCGATCGGGGCGGCGGAAATCCTCCAGCGCCGAACCTTCGCGAAGGAATTCCGGGTTGGACGCCATGTCGAACGCGGCCTGCGGGTTGGCCTTCCGGATGATGGCTTCGACCTGGCGGCTGGTGCCGACCGGCACGGTGGATTTTGTCACCACCACGGTATAACCCGTCAGCGCGGCGGCGATCTCTTCGGCCGCAGCATAGACATAAGTGAGATCGGCATGGCCGTCGCCGCGGCGGCTGGGCGTTCCGACGCCGATGAAGACCGCGTCGGCATCGCGGACCGCTGTCGCTAGATCTGTGCTGAAGGTCAAGCGGCCGGCCTTTACGCCCGCAGCGACGACATCCTCCAGGCCCGGTTCAAAGATGGGAATCTGCCCGCGCGACAGGGCCTCGATCTTGGCTTCGTCTTTGTCGACGCAGACTACCGAGTGGCCGAATTCCGACAGGCACGCGCCCGAGACCAAGCCGACATAGCCGCTGCCGATCATCGCGATGCGCATGCAAATCCCCTGAGAAAGCGCGCCTTTCTCGCCCGGCAGCCGGGGCGTTTCAAGGCCATTGTTAACCAACTCATGCAACAGGCCGATTAAGGCCTGGTTAACCATTGCGGTTCCGGCGGCAAGGGAACCTTAAACATATTGGGCCAAAGTGGCCCGGCTAAACAGGATTAACAGGCCATGACTCCGTCTGCTCTAGCACTCGCCGAACAGATCGTCGCCCATATGCATCAGGAGCGTGTCGGGACGTGACAGCAGACGCTTGGACCCGCGCACCCGCGCACCCGCGCCAGCACCGCCTCCAGCTCTTTGTTGAGATGCGTCGCCTTGGTGACGACGCGGAAGGGTAATGTGTCGAGCACCGACAATACCTTCTCGGCCTCGCCGTAATTGGTGGCGGTGTGCAGCACGCCCATGCCCGCTTGGGCAGCGCGCTTCAGGATCGCCGCGACATCGGGCGGCGAAAGCTGGCCGCGTCGGTTGGAGACGCCATAGGACTGGCTGAACTAGACGGCTCCAAGTCTCAGCTTCGTCACGCCTTGCTTCGTCATGCAAAGGCTCCTTCCGAAGCGATTTTATCATCACAGAGTGGACAATGCCGGGCCGCCCCGCGAAAGTGGGCAAATTCCACCCGCGAGCCCGCTTGCCATGACTTTCCGAGCCGCCTGCGTCCAGCTGCGTTCCGGCGAAGATGTTACCGGAAATATCCAGACCGCCTCGGCGCTGATCCGCGAGGCGGCGGCGGGCGGCGCCAAATTCATCGCCACGCCGGAAAACACGACCCTGATGGCCGCCGATGGCGGAGCTAAGCTGGCGGCCTGTTTCGACGAAGCCCATGACGCCGCCATCCCCGCCTTCGCCGCCCTGGTGAAGGATCTGGGGGTGCATCTTCTGATCGGGTCGCTGGGGATCAAAGTAGACGGCGGCAAGACCGCCAACCGCTCCTATGTCTTCGCGCCGGATGGCACGGTGACGGCGCGCTATTCCAAGATCCATCTCTTCGACGTCACGCTGTCCGGCAGCGAACGCTATGCCGAGTCCGACACGGTGGCGGGCGGCGGTGAAGCGGTGATCGCGCCGACGCCCTGGGGCGGGCTGGGCCTGACCATCTGCTATGATGTCCGCTTCCCGCATCTTTATCGCAGGCTTGCGCAGTCCGGCGTCTTCGCCTTCGCCGTGCCCGCCGCCTTCACCGTGCCGACCGGCGAAGCGCACTGGCATGTGCTGCTGCGGGCCCGTGCCATCGAGAATGGCGCCTTCGTGTTCGCGCCCGCGCAGGGCGGCACCCATGCCAATGGCCGCAAGACCTATGGCCACAGCCTGATCATCGGACCATGGGGCGAGATATTGGCGGAAGCGGGCACCGATCCGGGCGTCATCTATGCCGAGATTGACCCCAAAGCCTCGGCGGCGGCGCGGGCCAAGCTACCCAATCTGCTCCATGGTCGCGATTTCGCGGGTCCGTGAATCAAGACGCCGCCACGACTTTACCGGGATTGAGGATGCCGCGCGGATCGAAGGCCTGCTTCAGCGTCCGCATCGCGTCCAGCTCTTCCGCACTCTTGTAGCGCGGCAGCAGGTCGCGCTTGGTGTTGCCGATGCCATGCTCGGCGCTGATGGAGCCTTCGTAACTCTTCACGATATCGTGCACGACCAGCTGCATCGCGTCCCAATAGGCGAGGAAACCGGTATCGCCGCCGGCCGGCGCGTTAAAGTTGAAATGCAGGTTGCCGTCGCCCAGATGGCCGAAGGTCACCGGCCGCGCCCCGGGGAAGCGGGCGGTCACCGCCGCCGTGGCTTCGGCGATGAAGGCCGGGATCTTTGCCACCGGCACGGAGATGTCGTGCTTGATCGAGGCGCCTTCGCGCTTCTGCGCTTCCGAGATGCCTTCGCGGATGCGCCACAACTCGCGGGCCTGCGCGCCCGTCTGCGCCACAATGGCATCGGAGGCTTCGCCTTTTTCGACGGCGCTTGCCAGCGCGTTCTGCGCCAGATCGTGCAAATTCGCGCCGTGGCCGCCGGAGACTTCGATTAGCACATACCAGGGCGAGGGCGCAGCTAGCGGATCGCGCGTGCCGGGGATGTGCCGCTTCACCAGCTCCACCGCGATGCGCGGCACCAGTTCGAAGGCCGAGAGCAGCCCGCCCGTAGCGGCCTGCATGCGGCCCAGCAGTACCAGCGCGCCTTGCGGCGAGGGCACGGCGGCGAAGGCAACCACTTGCTGCGCCGGCTTGGGGAACAGGCGCAGTACGGCTTTGGTCACCACGCCCAGCGTGCCTTCTGAGCCGATAAAAAGCTGGCGCAGATCGTAGCCGGTATTGTCCTTGTGCAGGTGCTTGAGCATGGGCAGCACGCGCCCGTCGGCTAGCACCACTTCCAGCCCCAGCACAAGCGCCCGCACCATGCCATAGCGCAGCACATGGTTGCCGCCGGCATTGGTGGCGATGTTGCCGCCGATGGTGCAGGAGCCTTCCGAAGCCAAAGTGAGAGGAAACATCAGGCCGGCCTCGTTGGCGCGGTCCTGCACCTGCGCCAGCACCGCGCCGGCTTCTGCCGTCAGCGTCATGCCGCCGCCATCCACCGCCAGCACCCGGTTCATGCGCTGCAGCGACAGCAGCACTTCGCCTTGCGCCACCTGGCCTCCCGCCAGGCCGGTATTGCCGCCGATGGGCACCACGGGGGTGCGGGTCTCGTGACAGATGGAGAGGATGGCGGCGACGTCTTCGCTGCTAGCAGGCTTCAGCAGCAGGGGCGAATGGCCCTTGCGCCCGCGCCAGTCTTCCAGCAGCGGCGCGATCTCGGCTTGGGTCTCGCTGAAACCCTGCGGGCCGAGGGCGGCCTTGAGACGGGCAATGGTATCCATGCCCGCTCTATAGCGCGGTTCCGACGCTGCGCCAAAGCGCGGGCCTAGCCGACAGGCGTCAATAGCGGGCGGCCCGCGAAATGGGCGTCGAGATTGTCGAGCACCAACTGGCTCATGGCGCGGCGGGTCTCAACAGTGGCGCTGCCGACATGGGGCGCCAGCACGACATTGTTCATGCCGAACAGGGTCTCGGGCACGTTCGGTTCGTCGGCGAAGACATCCAGGCCCGCGCCGCCTAGCGCGCCGGACTTGAGCGCTGCCACAAGCGCGTCTTCGTCCGCCACCGAGCCGCGCGCCACGTTGATGAAGATGCCGTCGGGTCCTAGCGCTTCCAGCACGGCGTGGTTCACCATCTTGTTGGTTTGCGGCGTGGCGGGAATAATGGCGATAAGGAAATCGCTGTCGCGCGCCAGCTCCACCAGGCTGGGATAGTGGCGATAGGTCAGGTCCGCGACCTGCGTGCGGGTGTGATAGGCAATGCTGTTGCCCATCGCTTTGGCGCGCTTGGCGATGGCGCGGCCGATGCGGCCCATGCCCAGAATGCCGACGCGCTTGTTGCTGGCGGTGCGGGCCAGGGGATATTTGTCGGTCAGCCACTTGCCGTCCCGGACATGGCGATCCGACGCCACCAGATGCCGCGCGGCATTGATCATCAGCGCGATGGCGAGATCGGCGACATCGTCATCCAGCACGCCGGGCGTGTTGGTGACCGGAATGCCTTTGGTGCGGGCATGCTCCAAATCGATGGCGTCATAGCCGACGCTCGCCACGGCGATGATCTCCAGCTTGGGCAGGCGGTCGATCAGGGCAGCCGACGGACCGGTGCCGGTGATGGTGACGACGCCGCGCACCTTGTCCGCGACGCTGTCCAGTGCGCTGGCGGGGTGGACGCGATAGCGTGCTTCCAGCTGCTGCTGGATTTCCGGACGCAGGGGCGCAAGTTGCAGGATATCGATCATGTCCGGTTCCAAAGGCGTTTTCGGCCCGTTTTCTGCGGCCGGACGGCAAGGGCGTCAACTGGTTTTTCCGCCTAGCCCGCCCGCAGGTAGCGTACGGCCTCGTCGCGCCCGAAAAGATAGAGCAGAACTCGCAGCGCCTGGCCCCGCGGCCCCGCCAGCTCGGGATCGCGCGCCAGCACCAGGCGGGCATCGTCATGGGCTGCGGCCAGCAGGTCGCGATGCGCCGAAAGGCTGGCCAGGCGGAATTCTTCCTCGCCGCTCTGGCGCGTGCCCAGCATTTCGCCGGGCCCGCGCAGCTCCAGGTCCTTCTCGGCGATCACGAAGCCGTCATCGGTTTCCCGCATGGTGGCCAGCCGCGCCTTGGCGGTTTTGCCCAGATGGCCGTGATAGACCAGCATGCAGGTAGATTTGCCGGTGCCGCGCCCGACGCGGCCGCGCAACTGGTGCAACTGGGCCAGGCCGAAGCGTTCGGCATGTTCCACCACCATGATGGTGGCTTCCGGCACATCGACGCCGACTTCGATCACGGTGGTGGCGACCAGCAATTTGGTCTCGCCCGCCTTGAAAGCAGCCATGGCGGCGTCGCGCTCGGTCGGCTTCATCTTGCCATGGACAAGGCCGACATTGAGCTTCAACGCGGTGCGCAGCATCACGGCGCGTTCCTCGGCGGCGGCAAGATCGATTATCTCGCTTTCATCCACCAGCGGGCAGACCCAATAGGCGCGCTCGCCGCGATCCAGCGCCAGCCGCAGGTGGGCGATGAGTTCGTCCAGCCGGTCGGCGCTCATCAGGCGGGTATCAACCTTTTGCCGTCCGGGTGGGCGGCCCAGTATCTTCGACACTTCCATGTCGCCGTAAGCCGTCAGCGCCAGGGTGCGCGGGATCGGCGTCGCCGTCATCACCAATACGTCCGTGCGGCCCTTGGATTGCAGGGTCATGCGCTGGTGCACGCCAAAGCGATGCTGCTCGTCCACCACCACTAGGCCCAGATCGCGGAAGGTGACGTCGTCGCTGAACAAAGCATGGGTGCCGATCAGGATATCGATTTTGCCGTCCTTGAGATCGACCAGAATTTGTTCGCGGTTGGCCTTGTCGCGCCCGGTCAGCGCCGCCAGCCGCACACCGGCGGCTTTGGCGAACGGCTCCAACGTGGCGCAATGTTGCCGCACCAGCAATTCGGTTGGGGCCATCAGCGCGGCCTGGAAGCCAGCTTCCACCGCGACCAGCATCGCCAGCAGCGAAACCACCGTCTTGCCGCTGCCGACATCGCCTTGCAGCAGCCGCAGCATGCGCCGCTCGCTTTTCATATCGGTCTCGACTTCAGCCAGCGCGTTCAATTGTGCCTCGGTCAGGGCGAAGGGCAG
>CANFDA010000080.1 GCA_947445215.1 Alphaproteobacteria bacterium
GCAGCGCTTCTTCCGCGATGCGGCGGTCCACTTCGCGTTCGGCCAGCAGCTTGGAAAGCTTGTAGGCGCCGATCACGCTTTGCGGCGTGTGGCGCGAGGTTTCGTCCACCGCCATGCCATTGACCGGCTTCAGGGCAGCGACGGAGGAGGTATAGACGATGCGCTCCACGCCCGCTGCCTTGGCCGCGCCCATTACGGCGCGTGCGCCTTCCAGATTGTTGCGGGCGATCTCGTTCGGATCGCGGGCCCAGAGGCGATAATCGGCGGCGACATGGAAGAGATAGCGCACGCCGTCCAGCGCACGAGTCATGGAGGCTTCATCGCGCATATCGCCGGTGATGGCTTCGACATCCAGCCCGGCAATGTTGGCGTGGTTGGCGGCCGCGCGCATCAGCACCTTGACACGGAAGCCGCGCGCCACCGCCGCGCGGGCAACGGCGGCGCCGACAAAGCCGGACGCGCCGGTGACCAGAACGGTGTCGCTCATGGCGCCCCGCCGACGGCGCGGGCGGCGCGCAGGGCGGCGGCTTCCATGGACTGCCAGTAGATCAGCGCCGGAACGCCCAGCACGATCTCGCGCGCCCGCTTCAGCAGCGAGACGGCGACGCCGCTTTCCGGCGGCAGGCCGAACATGGCGGCCAGCGCGGCATAGCCGCCTTCCTGCACGCCCACCGCAGCGGGCACGAACACCGCCATGGAGCGCAAGGTGCAGAGCAATGCCTCGATCGCCATCGCGTCCAGCAACGAAACTTCGACGCCGACCAGGCGGAAGGAAAGCCAGCAAGCGCCGCCGGACATCAGCCAGCTGATCAGGTGCCAAAAGGTCGACGCGGCCAGGCGGGCTGGCGATTCATACAGGTCGTGGATGGCCTGGCCAAAGGAGACGCCATCCTTCATCTGCGGAAAGAACCGCGCCGTGATGCGCTCGAAGAAGCCTGCGCCGCGCTTCTGCAGCAGGATCATGGCGAAGATGGCGGGCACGGCCAGTAGCAACGTGGCCATAAGCGTTTGCAGCAGCGGGCCCATCTCGCTCTGCACGCTCAAGGTGGCCACAGCGATAGCCAGGCCCAAGCCCAGGAACACCACTTGCGCGATCGCTTCGGTGGTATAATCCACCGCCACGGCGGCAGAGGCATAAACGCCGTTCATGCCTTTCACGATCATCAGGCGCGCGCCCGCGACCATGCCGCCCAGCGGCGAGAAAGGCGAAAGGTCGCCGATGGAATCGCGCACCAGCCGCGCGATGTAGAAATCATGCAGCGGCGGCCGCTGTTCGCGCGGCAGGATGCAGGCCCAGCCGAAAGCAGCGATCAACAGCATCACGGCGGCGTAAAGGCACAACAGAACCAGTCCTGTGAAACCTGCCTGCGCGATGGCGGCCCAGACATCGCCAAAGCCCACCGCCCAGATGATCCAGACGGCCGCGACGAGGCCCGCGAATAACGCGATGACGACTCCAACTTTTGAGGCCCATGCCATGCGCATCAAGCCGATTGCGTGCCGGGCGGCAGGGCCGCCAGCACAGTGGTCTGGAAGAAGGGCTGCCAGTGACGAGACACTAGCGCCAGGCGCGGCGAGCGGCAAAAAGCCCGATCGATGCGGCGCGACAGCCGCGTGGCCTTGTCCCAGCCGCCCGCAAACAGGTGATTGCTGAGCACGACAAGCCCGCCCGGCTCCAGCAGGGCAGCGATGCGCGCGACGACATCATCCAGCGCGGCGTCGCTGGTGTCGGGCAGATAATAAAGCGTGTCCATGATGGTGATGAGGTCGAAGCAGCCTTCCAGAGCGCCAGGCAGATCGGCGATGTCGCCGCGCTGGAATTGCAAACTGCCGGCCGCGCCGTGGCGATGGCGGGCCCGCTCCACCGCCGTTTGCGCCAAATCTATGCCCACGACCTGGTCGGCGCGCGACGCCAGCAGGCGCGACAGGGTGCCCAGGCCGCTGCCCAAATCCAGCGCCCGGCGGAAACGCCGCTGCGGCAGCTGCGCCATCAGCCGGTTGTACTTGCGGCTTTGATAGCTGAAGCGGGGATTGAGCGTATCCCAGGGATCTTCGCTGGCATCGTACAGGGCTTCGAATGCCGCATGCTTGCCCTGCGCCGCTTCCAGCGCGGCAATGCGCGCATCGGTCTTGCCGCCCACGATCAGCATCCAGAAGTCCTGCGGCCGGACGTAATAATGGGAAGCGCGGGCCTTTGGCCCGGCTGCCGGCCCGGCATCGCGCGGCCCAGGCTGCGCGCCCGTCTCCATCACGCCGCTTTCTTTTCGAGGGACTTCTTGGGGCCGATGAACTTCAACGCGAGCCTCGCCATGAAAGGCACGAAGCGGGGCCGCTTGAGGCGATTGTCATAGGGCGCCAGGCGGCGATCATTCTCTTCCAGGCAGACGGCGACAAGGCCGCCCACATCCAGATCGGAGCCCAGCGCCTCAGCCCCGTTGACGGTGAAGTTGGCGTTCTGCTCGCCATGACCGACATCCTTGGCGATGCCGATGCGCTCATAGATCAGGAAGATCCAGACCGCAAGGACCTTCAGTTCAAAGTACGGCCGGCGCCAGAGCGGCATGTTGCGGCGGTGCCAAGAAATCCAGTTGACGAAGAACAGGATGTGACGAGCTTCCTCGTTCACCACCGGATCGAAGGTCTGCACCAGTTCCGGCGGAAAATAGCCCGTGTCCTTTGCCGCCTTGAACAGGCCAAAGGCGAAGAAGCTGTCGATGCATTCGCTGTAGCCGGTGACCATGAAGGCCCATTCCGGGTTCTTCGGCTTTTCCGGCATTGGCTCGGGCGCCAGCTTGACGCCGTAAGCCTCGACCAGATTGGCCAGGACATGGCGGTGGCGGCGCTCCTCGAAGCCGTTCAGCTCGATCGCCTTGCGCAGCAGCGGATCTGGGACGCCTTCGGCATAGGTGCAGACATTCATGCCCGCCTTGTTCTCGGTCTGCACCGCGATGTCCCAGATCGGCAGGCTGGTGATGCGCTTTTCGGCTTCCGAATCCAGCTTGGGCCAGTCCAGCACCGCCGGGCGATAGGGATCGAAGGTGTCGAGCAGCGTCTTGCAGAACAGGCGCTTGTGTTCGTCCGAGCCGAAGCGGATCGGACCGTCGCCCGGCCAGGTGCCGGTATCGCGGAAAAGGTCGGGCGGAACGGCGAAAACGTGCGTGCTCATCTTGGGCCTTAATATACCGGAAAGTCGGAAAAGCCGCCAAGGCGGATATCCGGAGTCTTTGTCGCGGCGATAACGGCGGAGTCGAGCAAAGCGGCGTGTTCTTCGGCGTAAGCGTAGCCCGGTGCGGCGCCGGCATAGCTGCCCGTAGCGGGATGCAGGTAGATCTCCGACAGTCCATCCGGCAGGTGATCAAGGATGCCCCTCAAGCGTGGCGTGGTCATCGCGCCGGACCAGGCCAAGCCGAACACCGCATCGGGCGAGGCGATGCCCGCCCTGGCAAAGCGGCGGCGCAACCCTTGCGCGAAGGGCCGCGTCAGCGCGGCGACGGACGAGACTTTGTACGGTTCGATTTGCGCCAGCGTCGCTGCAGGCTCCAGCGGCACCCGCGCCGCCCTCAGCCCGAAATCACGGCCGATGGAAAGCATCAGCGCCGCGATGGTGGGATGCAGATGGAAATGCTTGTGGGCGTTGACATGATCCAGCGCTAGCCCAGTGGCACTGAAGGCTTCGAACTGGGCCGCGATCTCCGCCGCCAGCTGCCGCTTCACATAGGGAAGGAAGAACATCGCCGCGCCCGCCCGCGCCATGTCGGTGCGGAAATTGCCGTCGGCATCAACCAGGTCCGGCACCTGCGAGAGCGGCAACACCGGCCTACCTTCGACTAGCACCAAATGCAGGCCCACCCGCAGCGACGGCATCGCCTTGGCCCGCGCCACCGCATCGGCGGCGAAAGACGCCCCCACCATCAGGCTGGCGGCGGTGATAATGCCGTTCGCATGCGCGTCCATTACCGCGTCATTGACTTCACGCGCGGCGCCAAAATCGTCCGCGGTGACGACAAGATACTTCAAGCTAGGCGGCGTTCTGGTTCTGGCGGTCGCGAAGGAACTGGAAGAACTCCACGCCCTCGCGCAGGCGGCGCTTCATCATGCCTTCCTGCGTGACCATTTCCTTGACGATCGAGCCGATCTTGCTCGGGCGGAAATAGAATTGGCGATAGAAAGTCTCCAGCGAGTCGAAAATTTCCTTGTGGCTCAGATGCGGGTAATGCAGCGGCGCGATCTGGATGCCGTCATCGGTCACCAGCTCGGCATTGGCGGCGTCGAGCCAGCCATTCTGCACCGCCTGATTATACAGGAACGTACCCGGATAGGGCGCGGCCAGCGAGATCTGCACGGTGTGCGGGTTGATGCGCTTGGCGAATTCGCGGGTCTCGCGCATCGTCTCCAGCGTTTCGCCAGGCAGGCCCAGAATGAAGGTGCCATGAATCTGGATGCCCAGCGTATGGCAGTCCTTGGTAAATTGCTCCGCCACTTCGATGCGCATGCCCTTCTTAATGTTGTGCAGGATCTGCTGGTTACCGGATTCATAGCCGACGAGAAGAAGACGCAGACCGCCTTCCTTCAGCTTCTTCAGCGAGGCGTAGGGCACGTTCGCCTTGGCGTTGCAGGCCCAGGAGATGCCCAGCTTACCCAGCTCGGCGGCGATGGCTTCGGCGCGCGGCAGGTCGTCGGTGAAGGTGTCATCGTCGAAGAAGAATTCCTTGGTCTGCGGGAAGGCCTTCATCGCCCACTTGATCTCTTCGACCACATGGCTGACCGAACGGGTGCGGTAATTGTGGCCGCCCACGGTCTGGGGCCAGAGGCAGAAGGTGCAGCGCGATTTGCAGCCGCGGCCGGTATAGATCGAGATGTAGGGATGCTTGAGATAGCCGATGAAGTATTTCTCCATCTCCAGGTCGCGCTTGTAGACCGGGGTCACCCAGGGCAGCGAATCCATGTTCTCGATGATGGGGCGGTCGGCATTGTGCGTGATGACGCCCGACTTGTTGCGGTACGAGATGCCCTTGATGCCGCTCCAGTCCTGATCGTCGGCGACATCCTTGATGGTGAAGTCGAATTCGTTGCGGGCGACGAAATCCACCGCCGGCGCCTTGATCATCGAGCCTTCGGCATCGACCGCGACCTTGGCGCCGATCAAACCAGCCTTGAGGTTCGGGTTGGCGGCCTTTAGCGCCTCGATCACCTTCACGTCGGAGGCGAAGGACGGTACCGAAGTGTGCGCCACGACCAGATCGAAATCCTTGGCCTGCGCGACCACTTCTGACAGCTGGGTGTTGTGCGGTGGCGCGTCGATCAGCTTGGAATTTTCCACCAGCGCGGCGGGCTGGGCCAGCCAGGTTGGATACCAGAAGCTCTTGATCTCGCGCTTGGCCTGGTAGCGCGAACCTGCGCCGCCATCAAAGCCGTCAAACGAGGGAGCCTGCAGGAAAAGGGTACGCATCGGCATTCGGATCAGTCCTTCAGTTCACGGATTGGGTCATGGCGCCGGACGGCGCGATTTCGAAACGGGCGCCGCGCCAATGCACGGTCTCGCCGAACAGGGCGTTGACGAACACGGCGAAGCTGAGCAGGTCGCGCAACGGAACCAGCCAGAACGGTCCGGCATAGGTGCCGAACTGGGCATCGATGCGGTGCTTGAGATAAAGCCGGGCCGACAGAGTGGCTGCGAGAGCGACGAGGCTGATCGGCGCGAAGCCGGTGCACAGCGTCGACAGCGCCGCGAAGGCGAAGCCGAACGTCACGATGCTGCCCAGATTGCCCGCCGGGTCGATTCGGTGGGTGGTGTGGCGCCAGCGGCGCTCATGCCGGAAGAGTTCGAGAAAGCTCGGCTCCGCGGCGGTGTGGGCCACGCCCAGCGCCGGAATCGCCAGCGTGTGGCCCATGGCGCGCACGGCGCGGCCGATTTCGTAATCGTCGGCCAGGCAGTCGGCGAAGGTGGCGAAGCCGCCCACATCTTCCAGCGTCCTGCGCGTCAGCGCGATGGTGGAGCCAAAACAGGGCGACGCCAGGCCCAGCGACGTGCCGACCACGACATTGGGCAGGAATTCATAGGAGATCCCCATCGCCGCCAGCTTGGACCACAGGCTGTCATCGCCCTTCGCCACTTCGCCGGTGTAGAGACAGGTGACAACGCCGACGCCGGGGCGCTGCAACGCCGCCGTGACCTGTGACAGCCAGTGCGGCTGTACCGCGATATCGCTGTCGGCCAGCACCAGCGTGTCGTGCTTGGCCAGCGTCATCATGCTGATGAGGTTGGAAACCTTGGCGTTGGCGCCATGGCTGACAGTCTCCACCGCGATCGCCGTATCCAGCGCCGGATACTTGGCCTGCAGCGCCTTCACCACCGCGAGGGCGGGATCGCTCTCGTCATGCACGCCGAACACGATCTGCACCGCACCGGGATAACTCTGAACACAAAAGCTTTCGAGATTTTGGAAAAGGCCCGGCTCGCAGCGATGCAGCGGCTTGAGGATGCTGAACGGCGGATACGCCTGTGGGCTATCGGGCGCGGCGGCCATGAAACGGCGGACGCTGTAAGCGGCGAACAGGGCATAGCCCGCGCCCAGCAGGGCAAGGCTCGCCAGCGTCCATCCGATTACAGTGAAAACAATCGCAATATCCATTAGGTACTGGGCGCCCACCCTGCTTTGCACCTTATTAAGCAATCGCACTCGCAGCGCCAAGCTCTGTTTTGGACACAGATTGCGACCAATCGTTTCTTAACCGCATGATTTTATATGCTTTATGGGAACTTCCGGTTCCGTTTGCCGCTGCCGCCGCCCAAGTGCTGCAAAAATACCGGGTATTCGCAGGTGCGAATTGGTAAGAAGAGCCGTTCCGGCGTCCTTGAACCATGACCAAACTCCAGATCGGCACTGTAACGATTCCAGGCCGGGTGCTCGCCGCCCCCATGACGGGGATCACCGACCTGCCCGCCCGCCGGATCGCGGTGGCGCAAGGCGCCCCCTATGTCGCCACCGAGATGGTCGCCTGCGACGCTTTTGCCCGGGGCCGCCCCGATGTGGTGCGCCGGGCGGCGGGGGAAGACCTGCCCCTTCGGGTGATCCAGCTGGTGGGTCGCGAGCCGCAATGGGTGGCAGCGGGGGCCAAGTTGGCCGAACAGGCCGGCGCCGACATCATCGACCTGAATTTCGGCTGCCCATGCAAGGAAGTGACTGGCGCGCTGTCCGGTTCGGCCCTGATGCGTGAGCCCGCGCTGGCGGCGCGGATCATCGGCGCGGCCGTGGATGCCACCAGCCGTCCCGTAACGCTGAAAATGCGATTGGGCTGGGATGAGAACAACCGCAACGCGCCCGAATTCGCCGCGATGGCGCAGGCGCTGGGTATCCAGGCCATCACGGTGCATGCCCGCACCCGTAACCAGTTCTACAAGGGCAACGCCGATTGGCGCGCTGTCGCGGCCGTGCGCAGCGCCACCACCCTGCCCCTGATCGTCAATGGCGACATCACTTGCGCCGCCACAGCGCGCGAAGCGATGCATCTTTCGGGCGCCGATGGCGTGATGATCGGGCGCGGTGCCTATGGCCGTCCCTGGGCGATGGCCGCGATTGATCGCAGCCTCAATGACCCTAATGGCGGCATGGAAACCGAGCCGGGCCTTTCGCACCAGCTGGATGTGGCGCTTCAACATTTCAGCGACACGCTGAAATTCTACGGCGATGCGCTGGGCCTGAAAATTTTCCGCAAACACCTTGGCTGGTACGTCGAACAGGCATTTATGCCTGCCGATGCGGCGCAAAGGCGGGCTGCCAAGGCCCGTCTGTGTCAAATCGACAATGCGACAAGCGTCGAATCGTCTCTAATCGCACTTTGGTCCGATTACCCCCTTCCAATGTCCGCCAGCGTGACTCATTAGAGGCGGCGGAAGGGCCATATGCTGCTGACATTATCAGCTTCCGAACCAATATCTTGGGGGATTTCATGCGCAGTTTTCTGATCGTTGGCACGCTCGGCGCCGCCTTGCTCGCGGGCTGTGGCGAACAGGCCGGTCCGCCGCCGCAGATGCCGCCCGCATCGGTGGGCGTCCTCACCATCACCGAACAGCGCGTGGCGCTCTCCAACGAACTGCCCGGGCGCACGAGCCCCTTTGCGGTTTCGGAAGTGCGGCCGCAGATTTCCGGCATCGTGCAGCGCCGCCTCTTCACCGAAGGTTCGAACGTGAAGGCAGGCCAGCCGCTCTACCAGATCGATCCCGCGCCCTATCGCGCCGTGCTCGACAGCGCCGAGGCCACACTGTCATCCGCCCGCACGCGGGCCGAACGCTACGCGTCGCTGCTGAAGCAGAGCGCCATCAGCGCCCAGGACACTGACGATGCCCAGGCAGCCTACAAGGCGGCGCAGGCCGCGGCGCAGAGCGCCCGCATCAACATGAACTATACCCGCATCGTCGCCCCGATCAGCGGCCGCATCGGCGCTTCCGCCGTGACCGAAGGCGCGCTGGTGACGGCGCAGCAGCCGACGGCGCTGGCGACTATCTCCACCCTCGATCCGATCTATGTCGACATCGATCAGTCCAGCAACGAGCTGATTGCGCTACAGCGCCAGGTGCAGCAGGGCAGCGTCGATTCCAAGACGCCCGCCGCGGCGGTGGTGACGCTGAAGTTCGATGACGGCACCGCCTATGCCCATCCCGGCAAGCTGCAATTCACTGATGTCACGGTCGATGCCGCCACCGGCGCGGTGCGCCTGCGCGCGATCTTCCCCAATCCGGAAGGCTTGCTGCTGCCCGGCCTCTATGTCCGCGCCGCAGTGACCCAGGGCGTCGATGTGCACGGCATCCTGCTGCCGCAGAACGCGGTGGGCCGCGATCCCAAGGGCGATCCCACCGTGCTGGTGGTGGACGCCAAGAACTTCGCCCGCCTGCGGTCCATCCGCACCGGCCGCGCGGTGGGCAACCAATGGCAGGTGCTGGAAGGCCTGAAGGTCGGCGAGAAAGTGATCGTGGAAGGCCTGGCCAAGGTCATGCCCGACATGCCGGTTGCGCCCCAGGAAATTGCAGCGAAGAAGTAGGACAGACAGATGGGTTTCTCCCGCTTCTTCGTTGATCGTCCGGTCTTCGCCTGGGTCATCGCGATCGTCACCATGCTGGCGGGCGGCATCGCCGCGCTGTCGCTGCCGATCGAGCAGTATCCCAGCATCGCCCCGCCCGCGATCACCATCAACGCCATGTATCCCGGCGCCGATGCGCAGAGCCTGCAGAACTCCGTCACGCAGGTGATAGAACAGCAGCTCAACGGCCTGGACGGCCTGATCTACTTCTCCGCCTCCTCGACGGCGGACGGCATGGCCACCATCACGGCCACCTTCGCCTCGGGCACCGACCCGGACATCGCGCAGGTGCAGGTGCAGAACAAGGTGCAGTCGGCCGTGCCGCTGCTGCCGGCCGCCGTGCAGCAGCTGGGCGTGCGCGTGCAGAAGGCGCAGTCCAACTTCCTGGTCATCGTGGCGGCGTATGACGATACCGGCCGCTACAGCAATACCGACATCGCCGACTTCGTGACCTCGCGGATGCAGGACCCGATCAGCCGTGCTGCCGGCGTCGGCACCACCCAGATGTTCGGCTCGCAATACGCCATGCGTATCTGGCTGGACCCCTACAAGCTGAAGAACTTCAAACTGCAGCCGTCCGACGTTTACGCCGCGGTGCAGACCCAGAACGTGCAGGTTTCGGCCGGTCAGATCGGCGCCCA
>CANFDA010000081.1 GCA_947445215.1 Alphaproteobacteria bacterium
AGCCGAGATAGAAAACCAGCGAGACCGCTTCCAGGAAGATCGCGGCCATGCCCAGGGTGAAGGCGTCACGCAGCAGGGTGGCGTCATAGAGAAAGCCGGAGACGAATTGACCCGAATGCAGGGCGTTGAGGCTAGCCAGGTCGCGCCGGATCAGGCTGCGAAACATGTCGGCCTGGGCGGCGGCCACCGCCTTTTCGCCCAGCGTGTCGATCAGGGCGCGGCCGATGAACATGCCGATGGCGCGCAGGGCGATGACGGCGAAGGCGATCAGCGACAGGGGCAGCAGCCAGGATTCCAGGCCCTTGTCGAAAATCTGCTTCAGCAGCAGCTTCACCAGCTGCGGCAGGCCGCCGCCCGCGGCCGCCGCCAGCAGCAGCGCCAGGACGCCGGCCGCAAGCAGGCGCCATTGGCCCCGGACATAGTCGCGCAGCAGCCGTGCAATCACCTGACCCGCGCCGAGCGGCTTGGAATTGGGGGAAGAGGGGCTGGCGATCATCGGCCCGACGCTCTAGCACGGGGAACCCCCGCCTGCGAGGGCGAAAAAGCCTTACGACACCAGATGCTTAGTGGTCGGGCGGGGCGTCCGGATCCATCAGATGATGAATGTGGACGACGAAATAGCGCATCTGGGCCTGATCGACGGTGCCCTGCGCCTTGGCGGCCCAGGCGGCGCGCGCATCGGCGAAGTTGGGGTAGATGCCCACAACGTCGAGCTTGCACAAGTCCTTGAACTCAATCCCCTCCGTGCTGACCAGCTCGCCCCCGAACACCAGATGCAACAATTGTTTGGACGCATTCTTGGCCATGACCGGGTCCATTCGCGATTGCAGTATCATTCAAGCGCAATCGCCCCGCGGCTACAGTTATCTTATTGTCGCATGGGAGCGTCGGCCCAGCAGGCCAAGGCAGCCAACTGCCTTGGCCTTCAGCGTTAGGTCGCGCGACCTTCAGACAAATGCGAAAGAATCTCAGCGTGCAAACGTGGTCCGGCGGCAAGCATGGTTGGCTGGACTGCCTCGGGCCGGTTGTAGACCAGGGACTGGTCCTCCCGGTCGGTGATGCGGCCGCCCGCTTCGCGCAGGATGATGTCCGCTGCCGCCAGGTCCCAGTCGCGCTTGGCCGACAGGCTCAAGGTGGCGTCGAAGCTGCCATCCGCCGTCAGCGCCACCCGGTAGGCGACGGAATTGCGCGTTTCTACCCGCATCTGCGGCCAGGGCGGGGCGGTGAGCATGGCGCGGTCGCCCAGGATGGCGCAGCCGGGCATGGCGCAGCAATCGCTGACCCGGATCGGTGCGTCGTTGCAGAAGGCACCGGCGCCGGTCTTGGCCTTGTAGAGATGGTCGAGCAGGGGATTGTAGACCACGCCTGCCACCGGCGCGCCGTCCTGCACGACAGCGGCGCAGACGGTGAAATGGGCGCGGCCCTCCAGGAAGGCGACGGTACCATCGATAGGATCGACGATGAACAGCGTGCGATGCTCCAGCCGATTGCGGTCATCGACGCTTTCTTCCGACAGCCAGCCATAATCGGGACGCGCTTGGGTGAGCGTGCGGCGCAGATAGGCGTCCACTTCCAGATCAGCTTCGGTAACGGGACTGCCGTCCTGCTTGCTCCAGCTTTTGCAGCATTCCTGGAAATACCGCCGCGCGATCTCGCCTCCGGCCCGGCACGCCGCTTCCAACAGATCGAGATCGTCCGAAACCGCCAAGGTTACGCTCCGGCCAGGGTCATCCCATCGATACGCACGGTGGGCGCATTGGTGCCGTGACGGAACTCGAGATCGCTGGCGGGCGTTAGGCGCGCATACATATCGATCAGGTTGCCCGCGATGGTGACTTCGGACACCGGAAAAGCGATCTCGCCATTCTCGATCCAGAAGCCCGCCGCGCCACGGCTGTAATTGCCCGTCACGCCGTTGACGCCCATACCCATTAGTTCGGTGACATAGAAACCCTGTTTGATGTCGGCGATCAGTTCGCGCACCGGCAGCTTGCCCGCTTCCAGATAGAGATTGGTGATGGACGGTGACGGCGGACCGCCGGTGCCGCGCGCCGCATGGCCGGTGGTTTCCAGGCCAAGCTGGCGGGCGCTGGCGCAATCCAGCAGCCAGCTTGTCAGTTTTCCGTCTTCGATCAGCGTGCGGCGGACATTGGCGACGCCTTCGCCATCGAACGGCTTGGAGCGCAGGCCGCGCACCCGATGCGGATCGTCGATGATGGAGATGCCCGGCGCGAAGACGCCAAAGCCCATTTTGTCTTTGAGGAAGGAGACGCCGCGAGCGATGGCGGCGCCGGAAATAGCGCCGGCGAAATGACCCAATAGCCCCGCGGCCTCGTCGGGGTGAAACACCACCGGCACACTTTGGGATTTCATGCTGCGCGGGTTCAGCCGCCGCATTGTCTTTTCGCCTGCGCTGCAGCCGATCTCTTCCGCCGCGCGTAGGTCGCCAGCATGCCGCGCGCTGGCATGATCATAGTCGCGCTCCATGGCGGTGCCTTCGCCGGCCAGCACCGCGACGCCGATGGAATGACTGGTCCCGGCATAGCGGCCGTAAAAGCCCGTGGAGGTCGCCAGCGCCACGGCGCTACGCGAGAAGGACGCCCCGCCGCCTTCGGAATTGGTCACGCCCTTGACGGCAAGCGCGGCGGCTTCCACGGTTCGGGCCCGTTCGATCAGCGTCTCGGCGGCGGGTTCGGCTCGGTCTTCGAGATCAAGCATGGGGATGGCGCGCGCCAGCCGGTCTTCCGGCGCGAGGCCCGCAAACTTGTCTTCCGGTGCGAGCCGGGCCATCTCCAAGGCGCGGGCGGGAAGCGCCGCCAGCGCATCGGCGGAGAAATCGGTGGAGGAAACGATGGCGACTCGATTGCCGACAAAGACGCGCAGGCCCAGATCGGAACTCTCGGCGCGCTCGACATCCTCAAGCTTGCCCAGGCGATAGGAGACCGAGGAACTAATGCCTTCCACGAACAGCGCGTCGGCAGCATCTGCGCCGGCTTTGCGCGCCGCTTCCAGGGTGGCGGACAGGATGGCTTGCGGGTCTTTTTTGGGGGCTGTCATGGTGTCCGGATGCCCGAAAACCGCCCATGGCGTCAAGCCGACCGGATCAGTTCGCCGGTTGTCCCGCCGCGGAAGATTCTGCTGGAACTGGCGTGGCACCCGGACTCGCGGCGCCGGTGAAGTAGAGTTTCTCCTCCTTGGTGGCGACGTACAGGTGCAGGCGGCGTAGAACACCCATGCCGATCTGCATCGCGGGCAGGAAATTGTCGGTGCGCCGCTGCACCCGGCTGTCCGCACGCAAGGTTTCGGTGGACCTTGTGCCAACAAGATCGGGCACCACCCGAACCCTCTGATTGTGCAGCGTCAGGCCGCCGATCTTCAAGGTCTGGAAAGTTTAGCCGAAGATGCGGTGGGCGGGATTGTTGTCCAGCGCGCCCAGCGGCACCGCGCCGGGACTGTCGGGCGTCAGCGAGAACAGCGAATTCGCGGTATCGGCATCCAGAATGGTCTCACCCTGGCTGGTATCGATCTCGGCACGGAGCTCATGGCCGTCGATGGCTGCTGGCACCGTCAGGAACCGCTGTGCGCTATTGTTGTCTCAGCCTATGAAATCGACGCTGGGGATGCCGTTGGTGGCCCAGTGCACGACGCGCCCGGGGCAATGGTCGGTGAGAAAGTAGCTCGGCTTGCCACAGGCGAAATCGATCTCGACATCGTAATTCTGCATGAGGTCGCGGCCGAATATGCCGTCGAACGGCCCCGGATTTTCCGCGACGACCATTTCGTGCTTCGGGCCTTTCATCGGCCCGATCTCCAGGTCGGCCGTGACGACATAAGCGTTGTTGACCTGGCCATTGCCGATGAGCATGCGCCCTTACGAGCGCTGGCTGAGTTTCAGTTCGTTCACCACGCGGCGCGCGAGCCGTGAGTTGGGACTGCCGGTGCTCAACAGGAACTGTTTCTGCTGCCCGTTGACGGTGATGGTGACGGCATAGCGCCCGCCGCCCGGTCCTGGCGTCAGGTCGAGAGAGAAAGCCCGGGTCAGCGGCCCGCATGCGGACTGCTGCGCCTGGGCAGGCGCGGTGCAAAGGACGATGACGGCCGTGAAGGCAAGAATATGAAAGCGCATGGGTCCTCCTCTGGTAGAATGGACGCAACGCAATTTGAAAGGCGGTTTACCGCGCGACAGACTGATCCCCAACGCCACCAGCTTATAGATGCCGCGCGGCCCCGCAAGCTGGGCCGGTTTGTCGCAAAGTTTCCGCGCCGGTTATTTCCAGATCGGCTTGCCCGAGCCGGGCAGGCCCAGAGACGCCCATTTCTCCGTCACCTTGCGGATGACGTCTTCATCCATGGCGATCTTCTGGCCCCATTCGCGATGGGTTTCGGGCGGCAGCTTGTTGGTGGCGTCCAGCCCAATCTTGGAACCCAAGCCGCTCTCGGGTGAGGCGAAGTCGAGATAGTCGATGGGCGTGGACTCGATCAGGGTGACGTCGCGGGCCGGATCCATGCGGGTGGAGACCGCCCACATCACATCCTTCCAGTCGCGCGCATTGATGTCGTCATCCACCACGATCACCCATTTGGTGTACATGAACTGACGCAGGTACGACCACACCGCCATCATCACACGCTTGGCGTGGCCGGGATAGGCCTTCTTCATGCTCACCACCGCGATGCGGTAGGAGCAGCCTTCCGGTGGCAGCCAGAAATCCACGATCTCGGGGAATTGCTGTTTGATCAGCGGAATGAAGACTTCGTTCAGCGCTTCGCCCAGCACCGATGGTTCATCCGGCGGCCGCGCGGTGTAGGTGGAAAGATAGATCGGCTTCTTGCGCATGGTGATGGCGGTGACGGTGAAGACCGGGAACTGCTCCACCGAATTGTAGTAGCCGGTGTGATCGCCATAAGGCCCCTCGGGCGCATAATCGCTCAGAGAGACTTCGCCCTCGATCACGATCTCGGCCTCGGCAGGCACTTTCAGCGGCTGGCTGACGCATTCGGCCAGCGCCATCCGCTCGCCGCGCAACAGGCCCGCGAACTGGTATTCGCTCAGTGTTTCTGGCACCGGCGTCACGGCGGCCAGGATCATGCCGGGATCGGCGCCGATCACCGCGGCGGCGGGCAGGGGTGCGGGATTTGTCTTGCCCCAGCGATGATGATGCTGCGCACCGCCGCGATGCTTCAGCCAGCGCATGATGGTCTGGTTCTTGTTCAGCAACTGCATGCGGTAGATGCCGAGATTGTAATTGTCTTCGCGGCTGTTTGACGGTCCTTTCGTCACCACCAGCGGCCAGGTGATCAGCGGCGCGGGCTCGCCCGGCCAGCAGGTCATCACCGGCAGCTTCGACAGGTCGATATCGTCGCCCCGCAGCACCACTTCCTGGCAGGGCGGACTGGAGACGGTCTTGGGCTTCATCGCCAGGATGGTCTTGACCAGCGGCAGCAGTTCGGCGGCTTCGCCGAAACTGCGCGGCGGCTGTGGCTGGCGCAGCTGCGCCAGCAGCTCCCCGACTTCGCGCAATTGCGGGGCGGCGGTGCGTTCGATGCCGCCCATGGTGACGCTCATCGCCACGCGCTTCACTGTGCCGAACAGATTGACCAGCACCGGCATGTCGGACGACGTGCCGTCGGCGCCAACGGGATTCTCGAAGATCACGGCCGGGCCGCCCTCGGCGATCAGGCGGGTCTGGATCTCGGTCATCTCCAGCACGGTGGACACGGGCTGGGTAACACGCACCAGCTCGCCGTCCTTCTCCAGGCGGGCGATGAAATCGCGCAGCGACTTGTAGGCCATGGCTCTTCTTACGAGCCTGTCAGTCCCGCTTCAAGGCATAGCTCGGTGTCTTGGCGTTCTTCCGGGCATAGAGGAAGTAGGCCCCCATCCCCAACACGAACCACACGACCCAGCGCAGCTTGGTGTCCAGCGGTAGGCCATAGATCATGAAGGCGCACACCGCCATGCCGCCGATCGGCACCCACGGCATCAGCGGCACCTTGAAGGGGCGCGGCACATTGGGATGGGTCTTGCGCAGCACGATGACCGCCAGGCAGACCAGCACGAAGGCCGTCAGCGTGCCGATGGCCACCAGTTCGATCAGCAGGTCTTCCGGCAGGAAGGCCGCCAGCACCGCCGCAACGCCACCGATCAGGACGGTGGAAATGTAAGGTGTGCGGAACCTGGGGTGCACCTTGGAGAACAGGGGCGGCAGCATGCCGTCGCGGCTCATGGCATAGAAGATGCGCGACTGGCCCAGCAGCAGGCCCAGCACCACCGTGCCGAGGCCGAGCGTGGCGCCGAAATTGGTCAGCTTCACCAGCCAGTCCATGTTGGCGCCCATCGCCTGCACTGCCACCGACACCGGCTTGGAAACGCCGAGGTTGCTGTAATGCGTCACGCCGGTCATCACGATGCACATCAGCAAATACAGGATGGTGCAGATGCCGAGCGAGCCCAGGATGCCCAGCGGCACATTGCGCTGCGGATTCTTGGCTTCGGCGGCGGCGGCCGAAACACAGTCAAAGCCGATATAGGCGAAGAACACCACGCCCGACGCGCGCACGATGCCGCCCCAGCCGAAATGCTCGCTGTCCACGGCGGGCGGAATGAATGGGGTCAAATTATCCATATTGATGTATTGCAGCCCGAATCCGATCACCAGCAGCACCACCGCCAGCTTCAGGATCACCATGGCGCTGTTGAAGTTGGCGCTGGCGCGTATGCCGATCACCAGCAGCGCGGTCAGGCCCAGCACCAGGCCGGTGGCCGGAAGATTGATCGTCGCGCCCGACGCCACGAGGTTGAGGCCGCCTTCCCATTTCAGCGGCGGCGCGGACAGGTGTTCGGGTACGTGAATGCCGATATCGGCCATCAGGCCGTTGAAGTATCCGGCCCAGGCCACCGCCACGGCGGACCCGGCGGCGAGATATTCCAGGATCAAATCCCAGCCGATGATCCAGGCGGCGAATTTTCCAAAGGTGGCGAAGCTGTAGGAATAGGCGCTGCCCGCCACCGGGATCATCGCCGAGAATTCCGCATAGCAAAGCCCCGCCAGGGCGCAGCCGAAACCGGCGATCAGGTAGGCGATCATCACGCCAGGGCCGGCATATTCGGCGGCGACCTTGCCCGTGGAAACGAAGATGCCGGCGCCGATGATGATGCCGATGCCCAGCGCGATCAGCTGCCACGGCCCCAGGACCCGGTTCAGCTCATGCTCGCGGACGACCCCGTTTTCCTCGTTGACGTGCATGGCAGCCCCCCTGTCCCAACCCGTCGACTGTGCCAGAGCGGCAGGGAGCCGCCTAGGCCCGGTTCAATCGATACACGCTGGTTTCGCGAATCTCGCGGTCCTCGAGATCGCGTGTGGTCTGCACATTATACGTGCCGAGCTTCTCGATTCCTGCCTTGGGGAAATAGGTTCGGCCCGGATCGCCCATCAGTACCTCGGCCGTCAGCGGCCCCAGCCAAGCCAGCAGGCTTTCTGCCAGCGGCCGCTCGTAGAGCAGGTCGCCGACCAGAATCAGATCCCAGGGCGCATGCCCGCCGATCAGATTGCACGTGGCGATTTTCAGCGTCACGCCATTGGCCTGCGCATTCATCGCGATGGCGGCGGCAGCGAAGCTGTCGATATCCGCCGCCGTGACGGCGGCCGCGCCGGCCTTCATCGCGGCGATGCCGACCAGGCCGGAGCCCGAACCGATGTCCAGCACACGCTTGCCCGCCACGATGGCCGGATTGTCGAGAACATAACGCGCCAGCGCCTGTCCACCCGCCCAGGCGAAGGCCCAATAGGGTGGCGGCACGCCCATCGCCGCCAGTTCCTCCTCGGTCGCACGCCACAGCGGCACGACTTCTGCCGCCAGGCGCAGAGTGATTTCCGGCACCAGCGGCGGCGCCAGCGGCATGGTATTGGCGCGGATGAAGGCTTCTGGATCGGAAGTCATGCCGGGTTTGACGTCATGCGCGGGACGGGCTCACAATCGGCGCTCGACAGACGGACGATGCAATGCGCTATAACAGCTTTGCCGAATTCTACCCCTTCTATCTCAGCGAGCATGCCAAGCGGGCGACGCGGCGCATCCATTTCGCCGGCTCGTCGCTGGCGCTGGCGCTGCTGCTGGCGGCGCTGGTGACGGGGCGCCTCGGCCTGTTCCTGCTGGCGGTGATCTGTGGCTATGGCTTCGCCTGGGCCGGGCATTTGTTCTTCGAGAAGAACCGGCCCGCGACTTTCAAATATCCGCTCTACAGCCTTATGGGCGACTGGAAGATGTTCTGGCAGATACTCACCGGCAAGATCGCCTTCTGACACGATCAGAAGAACCAGTTCGCGGCGAGGAAGGCCAGCGCCATCAGTGCGCCGGTATTGCGATTGGAGCGGAACAGGGCCAGCGCCCCATCGCCGTCATGGATATCGAGCCGCTTCACCTGCCAGGCCATGTGCGCGCCCGCCGCCAGCATCAGCGGCGTGAACAGCCAACCCGCATGCGCAGCATAGCCCGACGCCAGGATCAGCGCGAAGGCGATGGTGTAGAACCGGGCCACCCACATCTTGGCGTTGTCGCCGAACAGCCGCGCGGTGGACTTCACACCGATCAGGGCGTCGTCATCCTTGTCCTGCAGGGCATAGATCGTGTCATAGCCCAGGGTCCAGAACACCAGCCCAGCATAGAGCATGGCATCCGCCCAGCCCAGCGTACCGGTCTGCGCCGCATAGCCCAGCAGCGCGCCCCAGTTGAAGGTGAGGCCCAGCCAGGCCTGCGGCCACCAGGTGATCTGCTTCATGAAGGGATAGGCCGCCACCAGTGTCAGCGACGCCGCGCCCAGTCCGATGGCGAAAATGTTGAGCTGAGTAAGTATCGCCAGCCCGATCAGGCAGAGGCCCGCCAGCAGGCGCACGGCACTGGCGACGCTGACCGCGCCCGACGGAATGGGCCGCCCGCGCGTCCGCGCCACCTGGGCGTCGAACTTGCGATCCACAATGTCGTTGAAGGTGCAGCCGGCGCCCCGCATCACGATGGCGCCCAGGGCAAAGAGGATCAGGTAATAGACGTCGCTCCACTCGGTGAAGCTGCGATCCTGGGCCGTTGCGCCCAGCACCAGCCCGAAGACACAGGGCCAGAACAGCAGCCATATCCCGATGGGCCGGTCCAGCCGCATCAACTGCAGATAAGGCCGCATCCGGCGGGGCAGGGCCTCCATCCAGGGCGCGGCAACGGCGTCGGCGGGTTGCGAATTCGATGACATCACGGTCAATTGTGGCATGGCTGACGAGTTGATGGAAACAGGCGGGCGCACCCGTCTTTATGTGACCACCGATCTGGGCGACGGCGTGGCGCTGCCGCTGTCGGAGAGCCACGCGCATTATCTATTGTATGTGCTGCGGGCCAAGGCGGGCGACCGTGTGCGTCTGTTCAATGGCCGCGATGGCGAATGGGCTGCCGAACTGGAAACCGTCACCAAGCGGGGCGCCATCGTGCGGCTGAAAGTGCGCACCGCGCCGCAGTCAGTGGTTCCGGATATCTGGCTGGTCTTTGCGCCGGTGAAGAAGACG
>CANFDA010000082.1 GCA_947445215.1 Alphaproteobacteria bacterium
CACCGTCTGGACCATGTGCGACGAAAAAGGCGCCGGTTTTGGCACCGGCGCCTTTTTCAAGTCGATTGTGCGGCTGGACTGACCTACTTCAGCGTCACCTTCTGCACGCGCCAGGCGCCCGCCTCGGCGGTGTAGACCGTGTTGGCCTGGCGGCAATCGATCTGGTTCACCGACGCGAATTCGCGCGGCGCCTTGCCGGCCCTGCCGAAGCGGCCCACCACGCTGCCATTCAGCTGCAGCTTGTAGATCTCGCCCGCGGTATCGAGATTGTCCATCGGGTTGGAGTTGGAAACATACAGATACTGCGTCGCGCCGGGCGAGACACAGATCGCTGAGGGCGCGCCCACGCCGCTGACGCTGCGGAGATAGGTGAGATTGTTGTCCAGCACCTGCACGCGGTTGTTGCCATAGTCGGCGACATAGACATTGCCGACTGCGTCCACTGCCAGCGAGCGCGGGCTGTTCAGGCTTTCATTGTCGCTGCCGGTCCGGCCGAAGCTCTTGATGAAGACGCCATCGGGCGTGAACTTGGCGACGCGGTTGTTAGCGCCCCAGCCATCGGCAACAAAGATGTTCCCTTGGGCGTCAAAGGCGACGTCGCTGGGTCCGGTGAAATTGTCCGCCTGATTGCCTGTGCCGGGAGGGCCGCCACGGCCGCCACGGCCTGCCGCCAGCGGAGCCGCCGCCGCGCCACGGCCTGCCGCCGCCGCACCGGCCGGCGTTACGCCCAGACCCGGCGCCGCGCCGCGGCCACCGCCGCCTTCGCTATCGGCCGGAGGCGCTGCGCCGCGCCCGCCGCCAGGAATGGTAACATTGATGGCTTCGGGCTTGCGGCCCAACAGCATCGCCAGCGTGCCATTGGGAGCGTACTTGATCACCATGCCGGCTGTGCGGTCCACCGCCCAGACATTGTTCTGGCGGTCCACGCGCACCGATGTGGCCATGGTGTTGGCATAATTTCCCTTACCGATCTCACGCACGAAAGTGCCATTCTGATCGAACTCCAGCAACTGGTCGTTGCCGCGGCTGAAGATACGGGCGGCGGCCAGCGCCACCCAAGGAGTACCCGCACGTTGATAGACGAAGATGTGGCCCTGTGCATTGGTGGCCACGCCCGCCACTTCGCCGGCATAGATGGTGCGCGGATACTTGATGACGTCGGCGACGGTGTAGTTTAGCTCGCCCTGCGCCATCGCGGCGGTTCCGGCGAAAGTGGTGGCGGCCAGAAGGCAGATTGTGAAGCATTTCATTGGATTTTTTCCCCTTAGCCTAATCAACGCGCGCCGGCCGGAGCCGCAGTGGTTCGCAGGGTGAATTTCTGCGCCCGCCAGCTTTCGATTTCACCCGTGAAGATGACGTCGGGATTGCGGCAGTCGAACATGTGAACAACCTGGAAGTTTGGGGCCAGCTTGCCGGCCTGGCCGAACTTGCCGATCACCGTGCCGTCCAACTCGGCCTTGTAGATCTGGCCAGTGATAGCCCAGCTTCCCGGCGGATTGCCGTTTGGATTGGAGTTGGTCATGAACAGATACTGCTTGCCCGGCGCGGTGGAGATGCAATTCGACCAGGCCGAGCCATACTGGGTGTAGGCGGTCTTCCAGACCAGATTGTTGTCCAGCACCACGTGACGGCCGTTGCCGCGGTCGGCGACATAGACATTGCCAGCCTTGTCCACCTGTATGCCGTGCGGCAAGTTATATTGGTTGACGCCGGTGCCGACGGCGCGCTGGCCGTTCTTGGCGACGAAGCGACCATTGCGGTCATACTTGACGACGCGGTTGTTGCAATAACCGTCGGAGATGAAGACGTTGTCCTGCATGTCGAAGGCGACGTCGCTGGGGCGGCACAGGATGTAGTTTTCGTCCGGGCCGGTGGACGGCCCGCCGGCCACGATGCCGTCGGACACGGGCGGGCGCACGCCAATGACCATCAGAACCTTGCTGCCGGTGGGATCGAACTTGGCGACGATGTTGGTGCCTTCGTCCACGGTCCAGATATTGTCGTGGCGATCCACGCGCACCGAGTGGGCGTAGAGGAAGCCATAGAAACCCTTGCCGATTTCCTTCACGAAATTGCCGTTCGCATCGAACTGCAGCAGCCGCGTTTGCGGCGCGCGGACGAAGAGGAACAACTGGCCCTTGGAATTGCTGGCCATGCCCTGCACTTCGCCGAGAAACTCGTCGCGCGGCAGCTTGAAGAAGCCGGGAACCGCCTGATAGGGCAGTTGCGCCACAGTCTGCGTGTCGTTGATCGTGGCGCGCTGTTGCGACAGGCCGGGCGCGATGGTCGCCAGCAGCGCGGCCAGGATTGCAGGCGCAAGACTTTTCTTCATGATGGCTCCCCCCAGGAAATGTCGCGGACGCATGAAACTGCGTTCCTTTAGGAGATAGCATATCGCAATAGATTGACAGGAGGAATTGGGAAGTACACCATTTCAGAAATATGATCTCTCCCAGCGCGTCGGGTTGGTATGACGAGAACGCTGGACAGGTGCTGACCGCCTTCGCAATTGCGGCATCGTCTTTTCCAAGCCTGCCGCCAGCGTCAGGGAGCAACAGGGGCACATCACCATGAGCAAGAAGATCACCCGGCGCGATTTGAACGCCGGCCTCGCCGCAGCCATGGCGGCGGTAGCAATGCCTGCTGCAGCGCAACGGGCGGCCCGCCGTGGCCCCATCCGCTACGACACATCGAATGGCGAGTGGCGCACCTATGGCGGCGACGAGAAGAGCCTGCGCTATTCGGCGCTGAACCAGATCGATGCGGGCAACTTCAGCCGGCTGCAGCAGGCCTGGTCGGTGGCCGAGCCCGGCGACACCAACAACCAGTCCACGCCGCTGATGGTGGGTGGCGTCCTCTATCACACGGCGGGGCTGAAGCGCGCCGTGCTGGCGCTGGACGCGCGCACCGGCAAGCAGCTCTGGCGTTTCGATTATGACGAAGGCCGCCGCGGCGTGCTGGCGCCGCGTCCCGGCAGCGGCCATGGCGTCTCCTATTGGACCGACGGCAAGGTGGAGCGCATCCTCTATGTCACCATCGGCTATCAGCTGATCTCGCTGGACGCCAAGACTGGCAAGGTCGCGCCGGGCTTCGGCGTCAGCGGCGTGGTCGATCTCAAAAAGGATCTGGACGACCAGACCATCAATCCGGACGGCGAGGGCGCGGGCCAGGAGATCGGCCTGCATTCCACCCCGCTGGTGGTGGGCGACGTCATCGTGGTGGGCGCGGCGCATTCCGCCACCGTCAGCCAGATCGGCCACATCAAGGGCAATGTCCGCGCCTATGATGTGCGCACGGGCAAGCAGATCTGGGCCTTCCGCACCATCCCGCGCAAGGGCGAGTTCGGCTACGACACCTGGGAAGACGGCTCCGCCGACAAGACCGGCAATGTCGGCAACTGGGCGCAGAACAGCGCCGATCCCGATCTAGGGCTGGTCTATCTCACCATCGAACAGCCGACCAACGACTATTACGGCGCGTTCCGGCGCGGCGACAACCTCTACTCTGACTGCATCGTGGCGGTGGATGCCAAGACCGGCAAGAAGCGCTGGCATTACCAGACGGTGCATCACGACATCTGGGACCGCGACCTGATGTGCGCCCCGATCCTCTTCGACCTGAAGATGAACGGGCGCACCATCAAGGCGCTGGCGCAGCCAACCAAGCACGCTTTCACTTTCGTGCTCGACCGCACCAATGGCCGTCCCATCTGGCCGATCCCGGAAGTGCCGGTGCCGATCGGCGATGTGCCGGGCGAGTATTATGCCAAGACGCAGCCGATGCCGACCAAGCCGCCGGCGTTCGACGTACAGGGCGTGCCGATCAACCAGCTGATCGACTTTACGCCGGAACTGCGCGCCGAATGTCTGCGCCTGCTGCAGAACTACAATTGGGGCCATCTCTTCGCCCCCCCGATCGTCAGCGTCTATCCCAACAAGATCGCTACCATCCAGAGCCCGTCCACCGACGGCGCTGGTCAGTGGCCGGGCGGCGCGCTCGATCCCGAAACCAACATCATGTACATTTTCTCCAACCACGCCTACACGCTGCGCGGCTTGATCCCCGGCGATCCGGCGCGCACCGACTTGCAATATGTCTGGGGCACGCAAAGCCCCAACGGCGTGCAGGGCGCGCCGCTACCGGCCAGCGAACAGCCGCAAGGCGCGGCGGGCCGTGGCGCAGCGGCCGCAGCAACGGCAGGGGGCGGTGCGGCGCCTACTGCCGGTCGTGGCGGCGGTGGCGGCGGCGGCCTGCGCGTGCAGGGCCTATCCATTCTTAAGCCGCCCTATGGCCGCATCACCGCGCTCGATCTCAACCAGGGTACGATGGTCTGGCAGGTGGCGCATGGCGAGACACCGGACGAAGTGAAAAACCATCCCGCGCTGAAGGGACTGAACATTCCGCGCACCGGCAGCCTGGGCAAGGTCGGCGTGCTGGTGACCAAGACGCTGGTGATCGCGGGCGACGGCACCGCCACTACGGGACCGGACGGCAAGACCGGCGCCTGGCTGCGCGCTTATGACAAGAAGACCGGGCATGAAGTGGGATCGGTGCGCATGCCGACCCGCGTCACCGGCTCTCCCATGACCTATGCGCTGGATGGCCGGCAATATATCGCGGTGCCTCTTTCGGGACCGGGCGTGCCGACGCAGCTCGTGGTCTATCGCTTGCCGGCCTGACGATGCGTCACGCGCTGAACGCGGTGTTGCTGGGCCTGTTGCTGGCGGCGCCGTCATGGGCGCAACCCGGACCCAAGACCGGCCCGGTGCTGGAGGTCGTCAAGGCGTTCGATGATTTCCGCACGCTGGGCCTGGCGGTCACGCGGCAGGGACGCATCTTCGCCAGCGCGCCGTCGGCGTCCACCGGCGTCAGCGTGGTGGAAGTGAATCCCCGCAGCGGCGCCGTGACGCCCTATCCGGACGCGGCGTGGAACGACGCCAAATCTAGCGGACCGCATTGGCGTTCGGCGCAGGCCATGACGGTTGATACCGCCGATCGGCTCTGGCTGCTGGACAATGCGCGGCCCCATGCGGGCCTGCCGCCGATGCTGCAGAAGCTGGTGCGGGTGGACCTCGCCACCAATCGCGCTATGCGCATCTACAGCCTGGCGGACATGATGGGACCTAACGATACCGCCAATGACGTCGTGATCGATGTGGCGCGCAACCACGCCGTCATCACCAATCAAAGCGGCAAGGGTAGTCTCATCGTACTGAACCTGGATAGCGGCAGGGGACGGCATGTGCTGGTGGGCGATCCGTCCGTAGTGGCCGACCCAAGCCGGCACCTCCTTTTGAATGGCAAGCCGGCATTGCGAACGGACGGCACCTATTACAGTTCGCACGCCAACGGCATCGCGCTGTCGCCCTCTGGCTTATGGGTCTATTTCCGGCCCATCAACGGCCTGCGCTACTCCCGCATCCGTAGCGCCGATCTGGCCGACGCCTCGCTGTCACAAGCCGCCTTGTCGAAGCGGGTGGAATATCTAGGCGATGGCGTGATCGGCGGCGGCCTAGCGGTAGATGCGAAGGGCCGCCTCTTCGCGGGCGATCTCGAACATGCGTCGATCATGATGATGACGCCTGGGCCCGGTGGCAAATGGCGCTCTGTCCTGTTCGCCAACCAGCCCGACAGGCTGGCCTGGGCCGATGGCTTCGCTATCAGCCAGGGTTGGCTCTATATCTCGAATTCCCGGCTCAATGAGAGCTTCTTTGGCAACAACCTGCCGCGAACGGGACCTTTCTCCATCCTGCGGGTGCGGCTGCCGGACTGAGTGGAACTTTCAGGTTTACCCGACGTGGGGGGTGTCGAAGCTATTTCCGGACCATCCATATGCTACTGAATATTATTATCGTGCTGATCGTCGTGGGCGTGCTGCTCTGGCTGGTCAACAATTACATCCCGATGGACAGAAAAATCAAAAACATCCTGAACGCCGTCGTGGTGATTGCGGTGGTGATCTGGCTTCTGCAGGCCTTCGGCTTGCTGGGCAGCGTCCGCGTCAACTAATCTGTTTTGCACTGACGCTCGCCATCGCGCGGGCGTCAGGCCGTTTCTCTCAACGCAGAAGCTCCGGTCTCATTTCTGCGTGGGAATGCTGAAGATCACAAACGGGTTGGGGTTGGCATTGGCCAGCGCCGGGTCGCGCCAGTAATTCTGCTTGGATTGTTGCAGCCATATCACGTCGCCATGCGGCTGGATCCCGGTGAGGGAGGGGTGACCCTCCTTCAGCGCGCGCACGGTACCGGTATCGCCGCTGAAAGTGATTTCCGACGCGCGACCGCCCCGGTTCTCGGCGACGTACATCTTGCCGTTGTGGGCCCGCATGCCGTCGGGACCTTCCAGCGGCTGGGACAGCTTGATCTCCACCGGCGCGCCTGCGCTGCCATCGGCATTGATCGGAATGCGGAAAAGTTTTCCGGTGCTGACATTGTTGGCATAGAGAGTCGGACCGATGAAGGCGATGCCGTCCACATTCGCCAGCTCCGGCGTTCCAACCCAGGGTTCAAGCGCCGCCGCGCTGGGGCGCAGGCGCTGGATATTGCCGTTGGCGATGTCGGTAACATAGACGGTGCCGTTCGCCGCGATCGTCATGTCGTTGCAGCTGTTGGTTGCGCCCAGCAGCGGATATGCGCCCTTGGCCGCGCCCGTGTTGGTGTCGAAGGCGCGCAGGGTGGTGTGGCGCTCCTTGATCGGCGGCGTGATCTTGGCGGGCAGGGGGAACGCGGTGGTGCAGACCCACAGCGTGTTGCGGGTGTTGTCGGCCATCAGGCCCCAGCTGGCGCTGCCGACCGGGGTCAGGTCGATCCAGCGTTCGGCGGTCGCCTGCCCGGGGCGGGCGCGGTAGATGTAATGCGTCAGCATCGCACCCAGGATCACCGTGCCGTCGCTCAGGGTGGTGACGTTCTCCGGGAAAGTGTTGGGATCGGCCATGGTGATGGTGGTCACTGGCTGCGCCAGCGCGCTGCTGCACGTGCACACAATGGCCGCCGCCGCCAGAAATTTCCGCATCACTTCCTCCCGTTTTCTTGGGCGCTAACTTTGTCCAGCCCGGGCCCACGCGCAAGCCGAATTGACAGTCTGTAATGCCCCAGTAAGCTAACTCCATAAAATAAAGGGAGGACGGGACGCGATTCTCAGTCAAGCTGGCCTCGCTTCTGGCTCCGGTAATTTTCCTTCTTCCCGCCCAGATGCCCAGCGCCGATGCGCAGACCGGCGCCGCGACACTGCAAAGCAGCGGCATGATCAACCGCCTGTTGCAGCAGACCGGCGTATACAACAGGTCGCGCACCGGCACGACGCCCAGCTTCGTCGCAGATCCCGCCTGGCCCGCCACCTTGCCGAACAACTGGCAGGTCGGGCAGATAGGAGGCCTCTATGTCGACCGCCACGACCATGTCTGGGTGTATAACCGCGCCCGCACCATGACCAATGTCGAGGCGGGGCTTACGCAGGCCGTGCCGGGCGCGACGAATGCGCAAGGCGCCCCGGTGAACGGCCTTGGCCAGGTGCGCCAGAACGGCTTCGGGGCCGATTGCTGCGCCGCCGCGCCCGCCGTGATGGCGTTCGACGGCACTGGCAAGCTGCTGCGGTCCTGGGGTGGGCCTTCCGATCCGGGCTTCCTGGGCGGCAAGTGCCGCGAGGCCGATGGCTGCATCTGGCCCAATGGCGAGCACGGCATCTATGTTGATCATCAGGACAATGTCTGGATCGCGGGCAGTTCCGGTGCCGTGCCGGCCTCGCCTGTGCCCTGGACCACGCATCGCGCGGGCGGCGACGGCTTCATCCTGAAGTTCGACCGCGATGGCAATTTCAAGCTGCGAATCGGCGGCACGCCCACCGCGGCCAACAGCAACGATACCAGCAGCGGCCTGAACGGTACGCCCAATCTGTACCAGCCCGCCGACATGGTGGTGGATCCCAAAACCAACCGGCTCTACGTCTCCGACGGCTATGGCAATCGCCGAGTTCTGATCGTGGATGCTGCAACCGGGAAGTATATCGGCCATTTCGGCGCCTATGGCAGCAATCCGGTGGATGACGCTGCCGCCCGCGCGGCAGGGGCCTGGCCGGAGGATTACATGAAGGGCAATCGCAGGCCCGCCTTCTTCCGCACGCCCGTGCATTGCGTGAAGATCGCCGATGACGGGAAGGTTTATGTCTGTGACCGCGGCAACAACCGCATCCAGGTCTTTGACGGCAACGATCCGAACCTGGGCAAGCCCTGCGCCAATCCGGACGGTGTTGCGGGCCGCTGCGGCTATGTCGCCGAACGCATGATCAGCGCCATGAGCTACACCCAGCCAGCCATGCCGGGCACGGCGGTGTCGATGAACTTCTCCACTGACAAGGCGCAAAGCTGTCTCTATGTCGGCGATAACACCAACCAGACCATCTACATCCTCAACCGCAGCAATATGCAGGAGCTGGGCCGCTTCGGCCGCAATGGCCGCATGACCGGCGAGTTCAACTGGCTCCACCAGGTCAGCCTGGACAGCAAGGGCAACGTCTATACCGCCGAGGTCGACCAGGGTAAGCGCATACAGAAATTCCTGCGCTATGGCCCGCTGGGCTGCAGCGGCAGGGGATCGGAGACGGTCGGCGGCGTGGCGCGCTAGAGCGTGGCGGTGAAACTCGCCTCGGTCTTGGCAGTAACTTCGTCCAGGCTGACGCCGGGCGCAAGCTCGATCAGGGTCAGCCCGGTCTTGCCGCGCGCCAGCGTGAAGACCGCCAGATCGGTTATGATCATGTCGACACAGGCCTTGCCGGTCAGCGGCAGGGCGCATTTTTTCAGCAGCTTGGGCTCGCCCGCCTTGTTGGCATGCTCCATCACCACGATGACGCGCTTGACGCCCGCCACCAGGTCCATCGCGCCGCCCATGCCCTTCACAATCTTGCCGGGAATGGTCCAGTTGGCGATGTCGCCATCTTCCGACACTTCCATCGCACCCAGCACGGTGAGGTCGATATGGCCACCGCGGATCATGCCGAAGCTGTCGGAGGACGAAAAGAAGGACGAGGTCGGAAGCTGGGTGATGGTCTGCTTGCCGGCGTTGATCAGGTCGGCGTCTTCCTCGCCCTCATAGGGAAACGGACCCATGCCCAGCATGCCGTTCTCGCTTTGCAGCGTCACGTTCATGCCGGCGGGAATACAGTTCGCCACCAGCGTGGGAATGCCGATGCCAAGATTGACATAGAATCCGCTCTGCAATTCGCGGGCGGCGCGGGCCGCCATCTCGTCGCGCGTCCAGGCCATTATGCCGTCTCCCGCTTGCGGGTGGTGACGCGCTCGATATGCTTTTCGTAATCGCGGCCCTGGAAGATGCGCTGCACGAAGATGCCGGGTGTGTGGATCATCTCGGGATCGAGCTGCCCTGGCTCGACCAGCTCCTCCACTTCGGCCACGGTGACCTTGCCCGCCGTCGCCATCATCGGATTGAAGTTTCGCGCGGTCTTGCGATAAATCAGATTGCCTTCGGTATCGCC
>CANFDA010000083.1 GCA_947445215.1 Alphaproteobacteria bacterium
GGTCCGATCCAGCTCCAGGACAAACCGGAAGCCTGATATTGGCGAAGGCAAAGTCCGTCCAGCGCAAGGCGCTGGTGCTGCATGTCCAGCCCAAGGCACGCAAAGCCCGCACCCTGCGTGATGCCGAGGCTCGGCTGGAAGAGGCTGTCGGTCTCACCACCGCCATCCATCTCGATGTTGTCTGGGCCGCCATCGCGCCCCTGGCGCGCGCCGTTCCCGCCACGCTGATCGGTACCGGCAAGGTGGAGGAGATCGCCGAGCGGGCGACGCTGCTCGAGCCTGAGATCGTGATGGTCAACGCTACGCTCTCTCCGGTACAGCAGCGCAATCTGGAGAAGGCGTGGGGTACCAAGGTGCTCGATCGTACCGCTCTGATCCTCGAGATCTTCGGCGAACGCGCCCAAACCCGCGAAGGCACATTACAGGTCGAGCTGGCGCATCTGAACTATCAGCGTTCGCGGCTGGTGCGGTCCTGGACCCATCTGGAGCGGCAGCGCGGCGGTTTTGGCTTCCTGGGCGGTCCCGGCGAAAGCCAGATCGAAAGCGATCGCCGCCTGATCTCCGAGCGCATCGTGAAGATCAAGAAAGAACTGGAACAGGTGAAACGCACCCGCGGCCTTGGCCGCCAGGCGCGCAAGAAGGTTCCGTATCCGGTCGTCGCGCTGGTCGGCTACACCAATGCTGGCAAGTCTACGCTGTTCAACCGCCTGACCGATTCCAAGGTTCTGGCCCAGGACCTGCTGTTCGCCACCCTTGATCCGACCATGCGCGGCCTGAAGCTGCCGGGCGGTACGCGGGTGATCCTGTCCGACACGGTCGGCTTCATCGCCGACCTGCCCACCGAACTGGTCGCCGCCTTCCGCGCCACGCTGGAGGAGGTGCTGGAGGCTGACGTGATCGCCCATGTCCGCGACGTCGCCCATGATGAGAGCGAAGCCCAGAAGGCCGACGTGCTGGAGATCCTGGCGGAGCTGGGCGTGCCGGAAGACCGGCCCATCCTCGAAGTGCTGAACAAGACCGACCTGCTGGAGCCGGGCCCACGCCGTGGCTTGGAGAGCCAAAGCGGGCGGGGCGACGCCTATGCCGTCTCGGCGCTCACCGGGGCGGGAATATCCGAGCTTTTGACGGCTTTTGAAGCCGCCGTGACGCGTGGAAACATTGGCGCGACGCTGAGATTGGACGCCGAGGAGGGGGAGGCGCTGGCCTTCGCCCATCGCCATGCCCAGGTGCTGGAAAGACGGGATCACGCCGGAAAGATCACCCTGATGCTGCGGATCGCTCCACAGGACCTGGCCCGATTCGAGAACAAGTTCTCGAAGAAAATCGTGTTAGAAAATGATGTTGCCTCCAGGTCCTGATGTGGATGATGAAATCCACACTCGCGGGTCTCACTTGATGCCCTTGGCCTTGGCGTCCTGCCAGAGCGCTTCCATTTCTTCCAGCGACGCTGCCGTGGGGCTGGAACCGCGGGCCACCAAGGTCGCCTCGATATGGCGGAAGCGGCGTGTAAACTTGGCATTGGCGGAGCGTAGCGCGGCCTCTGGATCGACCTTCAGGTGGCGCGCCAGGTTGGCGATCACGAACAGCAGGTCGCCCAGCTCCTCGGCGCGGTCTTCCTGGGTCGGCGCCTCGACAACCTCGCGGGCTTCCTCGGCGAGCTTCTCCAACACGTGATCAACATTGTTCCAGTCGAACCCGACGCTTGCGGCGCGCTTCTGAAGCTTTTCGGCCCGCACCAAGGCGGGAAGGGCGCTGGGAACGTCATCCAGAACCCCGGTCTGGGCCTTGGCCTTGCGTTCTTCGGCCTTCAGTCTCTCCCAATAGGCCTTCTGGTCCTCGGCAGTCTGCTTGGCGTCTTCGCCGCCAAAGACATGTGGATGGCGGCGGATCATCTTGGCGGTGACGGCCTCGATCACATCGCCAAAATCGAACAGACCGGCCTCGGCTGCCATCTGGGCGTGGAAGACGGCCTGGAAGAGCAGGTCGCCCAGTTCGCCAGGCAGCGAGGCGAAATCCTGTTCCTCGATCGCCGAGGCGACTTCATAGGCTTCCTCGATGGTGTAAGGCGCGATGGTGGCGAAGCTCTGGTCGCGGTCCCAGGGGCAGCCGCCAGGCGCACGCAACACGCGCATGATCTCGACCAGGGTGGCGATGTCGCGGGTGGGCCCAAGTTTTTTCGTAAGAGTCGTCATGGGCGGACGTTAGGGCGCGGGGCCGGGCGGCGCGCCAGCCATTTCGCCTCACATCAGATATTCGTATAAGTAATATTATGGGAAATATATGATGTGTTAACAGCGTTGGGCCATGTTATGAATAACCCATGATCGACGATTCCAGTGCCAATGAGATGAAGCGCCGGGCCGAGGAAGCTTTGAAAAAGAAGCAGGCAGCCCAAGGCAATACCCACGGCGACACCAAGGCAGCCGGTAAGACCGCCGCCAAAGGAGCCAAGCAGCCCAAGCAGCGGATCATCCGCCACCAGGGCCGGTAGAACAGATGGCGGTTTACGAGAAGCCGCCCAAACGCCCAATTAGCCCTTCGCGCGGTAAGCATCGCCGCGACTTGATCGCCGAATACAACAAGCGCTATGCGGAACAGCCCGGGCAGGAACGTACCGAGCCGCCTTTTGACGCCAATGATGGCAAAAAGCCTGAATAGCGGCTTCTACCAACCTTGCTTCCGCGGGTTATTCTCAAAGCTTTTCGGGCACTTGCCGCCATCTTCTCCGCGCTTTCTGTCCTCGTATCCGCGTGCGCTGCGCAGCAGTAAAATCGGCGCATGAGGAGCGCACCACAGACCACCCGTAAGATGAAGACCCGCAAGGCCGTGGCTTGCGCCGCCGAAGCTGGGGGGAACTCCTGTTCAAAAAATCGCTGTTTGAATGGGCCGGCTCTCAAACGCAATCGCGGCGGCCAGACAGGCAATCGTAACCGCCAGGTCCATGGTCGCCACCGCCGTGTGGAAGGAATGTCGAGGCCTACTGCGCGCCTTCCTGGCGGAATGCGAGTTGCTGATCGCGCTGGAGCGCGAAACGCCCGCCGCCTCAGGTACGTGGCGTGATCTTGAAGCGGGCCAGCGCATTGGTGGCGGCGACGAAGTTGGGCGCCGCTTTTGCCGCCCGCTGATAGTCGTAATAGGCTTCCGGAATCTGGCCCAGCCGTTCATAGGCGATGGCGCGGTTGAAATAGGCCAGCGCGGGTTCGGACGGCCCCAGGGCAATGCCCTTCTGGATATCGCTCATGGCGTCGGTGAGTTGCGCCAGGCTCAGCTTGGCGACGCCGCGATTGAGCCAGGCGTCCGCCTGCTCCGGATTGATGCGCAGCGCGGCGTTGAAATCATTCATTGCGGAATTGATGCGATCAAGCTTGTGAAAAAGCACGCCGCGGTTCACCAGCGTGGCGACCCGGTCTTCCAATATTAGTGGGTTATTCAGGGCAATGTTGCAGTGGCCGATCCCGGTAATCAGGTCGTCGCCCTTTTTGGCGGCCAGGAAGCAATGGCGCTCCGGCCCCTCACCCACCACCACAACCGCGTCCGCCAGCGCGGCGGAACTGGCGTAAGCCAGAGCTGTCAAGGCTGCGCCAAGTGTAAGACACTGCTTGAGGTTCATGTGGAGCTCCCGGGAGGCGGATACATGAGTGGCAGGCAAATTCTAACAAAAGTTGACAGAGAAACCTCTGGTATCCGACCTGACTTTCATATTGTTTATAGGATATCAACAAAAATGGGGACGGACATGCACATTCTGAAAGTGGCGGCCCTTACTGGCGCCGCAATGATGCTTGGTTTTGCCATTGTGGGCTCGCATGCCCAGAACGCGCCCGCTGCCCCGGCCGCGGGCCGCGGCGCGCCTCCGCAGCGCGTCGTCAACTTTGCCTGGGCGCCCAAGCCCATCAAGCCAGTGGGCTGGACCGGCATGAACAAGCCGGTGCATCGGGTCGCCGATGTTCTGGCCAGGCACAAGGGCCAGGCGCGCTGGGCGGAGGAAATCGTTCGCGACGGCGAAAACTACAGCGGCAAGTGGATACAGATGGCACCCGGCGACAAGATCGCGCCGCAATTCTTCGCCGACGACCGCGTTATGATGGTGGTCTATTCCGGCCAGCTGCGCATCTCGATTCAAGGCCATGATCCCGTTGTGGCCGGTGCCGGCTTCCTGGTGCAGGTACCGTATCGAACCACTTACAGCATGGAAGTGGTCGGCGATCTGCCGGCGGTGCGCTTCGAGGTCAATGGCCCGAACCGCCTGCCCTTCCACCCCACCACGCAGACAGCAGATGACAAGCCCGCCGATCCACGCGGCTTTCGCATGACTCGCATCAGCTGGGCTGGCGGCGGTGGCGGTTTCACCAACCCCAATACTAACAGCTTCAGCAACACGCGTCCCTGGCTGGATTTCAACAAGGAGATTGTTCAAGGCGGCGGCCGTGGCGGCGCCTTCGTGTCGGAGAACGGCAACTTCATGAACGTCATCAACCAGCCCGGCGCGCCGACGCCGCCCGACAGCAATCTGGGCCACTGGCATACAGACTATAACGAGTTCTGGTACATCGCGCAGGGCCGGGTGGACTACAAGATTGAAGGCATGCCGGTCTTCAGCACCGGGGTCGGCGACGTCGTCTATGCCCCGATCGGCCTGTATCACCGCGCCAGCGGCGGAGGCACGGGCATGAGCACCCGCATTGCCATCAATCCGCGTCCGTCTGGCTTGCACAATTATAACGAGACTGCGAACGCGCAGCAGTAAGAAAAAAATTGCCTTTGGGAAACGGGCGGGTGTGTGAGCATCCGCCCTTTTTCATGCTTGTACGATCATCCCGTCATGGGCGGGCTCGACGCCGGACGGCAGCGATTTTCGAAGTGACTCGTAATCCATATCGACATGCATGTTGGTCAGGATGGCGCGCTTCGGCTTCACCCGTGCGATCCATTCCAGCGTTCGGCCAAGATGGGCGTGGCTGGGATGCGGCGTGTGGCGCAGCGCGTCCACGATCCAGCATTCTACCCCCTCCAGCGCCGCAAAGGCTGCTTCGTCCAACGCGTCGACGTCGGGACAATACGCGATAGCCCCGAAGCGGAAACCCAGGCTCCGGATGCGGCCATGACCGACCCCGAAGGTCCGCACCGTAATTCCCGCAATGTCGAAAGTCTCAAAGGGCTCGGCGATTTCATGGGCGTCGAGAATGGGTGGATAGTCGCTGCCTGGCGGCGTCTCGAAGACATAGTTGAACTTGGCTCGAATGCCCGCCATGCCGCGCGCATCCGACCACAGGCCAATGCGGCGCTTGTTCAGCAGCGCCAACACGCGCAGATCGTCAAGCCCATGTAGTTGGTCGGCATGGTCGTGGGTGATGAGAACGCCGTCGAGCGCTGTAACCCGGGCCCCAAGCAACTGCTCGCGCAGATCGGGTGAGGTGTCCACCAGCAGCTGCGAGGTTCCCTGCTTCACTAGGATGCAACAGCGGCTGCGGCGGTTCTTGAGGTTGGCCGGATCACATGCGCCCCAGTAACCCGCGCCGTCCGGCCCGCCCAGGCGCGGCACGCCGCCGGAAGAGCCGCAGCCCAGAATGCGGACTTCCAGCGTCATGCGGGATGCTTCGCCTTGGAGAATAGGCGGAAGAAATTGTCGGTGGTGGCGGCGGCCATTTCAGCGAGCGTGACGCCTTTCAGCTCCGCCAGCATGGCGGCGGTGTGTGTCACGAAGGCGGGCTCGTTGGTCTTGCCCCGGTGCGGCACCGGAGCCAGGAATGGCGCGTCGGTTTCTACTAGTAGCCGGTCCACCGGCACCGATTTGATAACGTCGCGCAGCGCGCCGGAATTCTTGAAGGTGGCGATGCCGGAAACCGAGATCAACAGGCCCAGAGCCAGCGAAGCATCGGCTAGCCGCTGCGTGCCGGTGAAGCAATGGATCAGGCCGGTGAAGCCCCCCTTACCCATTTCATCCTCCAGCACGGCGATGATGTCATCATCGGCGTCGCGGGTGTGAACAATCACCGGCAGACCAGCTATGCGCGCCGCCGCGATATGGGCGCGGAAACTTTCAATCTGGGGTGGGCGCGGGCTGAGCTCGTAATAATAGTCTAACCCGGTTTCACCGATGCCCACCACCTTGGGATGATCGGTATGCGCCAGGAGGGGCGCCGGGTCTGTCACCAGTTCCTTGCCAGATTCATGTGGATGCGTTCCGACACTGCACCAGACATTGTCGAAGCGTTCCGCTACTGCCAGCACACTGGGAAAGCGCGCTAGTTCGGTGCCGATGGTCAACATCACGCCTACGCCCGCCGCTTTCGCCCGCGCCACCACGCCATCGGCATCGGCGGCGAGTTCGGGGAAATCGAGATGGCAATGGCTGTCGATCAGCATCAGATGCAGCCTGCCCGCCGCGCCGTGCCCGAGAGCAGGCGCGCCGCGCTCAACACAGTCTGGCGCGGCTCCAGATTCAGACCATCGGAACGGGCGAACAATTCTTCCAGCCGTATCGCCAGCATAGCCCAGCGTTCGGTATTGACGCCGGCATGCGCCTTGGTCCGCACCCGTGTTATCAGCGCCTCTATCAGAAAGCCGCCATAGAGCGAAAGCCCATCGCGGATGCGGCCGATCTTCTCGCCCAGTCCATGCAGCGCTACCATGTCCGGATCGCTCGCCGCTTCGATTAGGCGATCAGCTTCCTGCGCCAGCATGGCACCGTCGCCATCGGCCAGCGTTAGAGCCGCACCGATGCTGCCGCCGGAAAGGCACGCTAACGCGGCGCGTTCGTCGCGCGCCATGTCTGGCAGGAACTTTTCCAGCGCCCGCTCCACCACAGCATCCGGCAGCGGCGAGAGGTCGAGACGGCGGCAGCGCGAACGAATGGTGGGTAGCAGCCGGCCCGGTCGGTGCGACAGCAGCAGCAGCATTGCGTTCTGCGGCGGCTCTTCCAACTGCTTGAGCAAGGCGTTGGCGGCGTTGTCATTCATGTCGTCCGCCGGATCGATGATGGCGACGCGCCAGCCGCCCGCGCCGGAGGTCATGCCGAAGAAACCGGATAGGCGGCGCACCTCATCCACCGGCAATTCGGTTTGCGGCTTGCCCGCCTTGTTGAGGCCTCGCTTGAGCACCAGCAGGCCGGAATGAGCCCGCGCAGACATTTGCCGCGCCACGGTATCATCCGGCGGCACTGACAGATCGGCGGGGCCATCGGCCGTTGCGCCATGACGCAACAGATAGCGCGCCATGCGATAGGCCAGCGTCGCTTTGCCGATGCCGGGCGGGCCCGTGATCAGCCAGGCATGCGGCGGGCGGCCACCGCGCAACGTGTGCGCGGCCAGCATCAGCGCCTTGTCCTGCCCCAGCAGCGTCTCGGTCTCGCGCGGATGCGGAAAGCCCGCAATGCGGTCGGACTCAAACTCCTCGTCACTGGAAACTTTGCGCTTGGCCATGTCGCCTTATAGATCGAAACGGCCCCGCACGGCCTCCCAAATCGCTGCGGCGACTTGGCTCTCGTCCCCCGTGGCGTCGATCACCCGGCAGCGCTCGGGCTGACGGCGGGCGATATCCAGAAAGGCCTTGCGCATGCGCTCGTGGAAATCCTGGTCGAAGCTCTCAAAGCGGGTTTCCGTGCCGCCGCGCGCGTCTGCCCGGGCCAGGCCGGTCTCCACCGGAAGGTCAAGGATCACGGTCAGGTCTGGCTTGAAGTCGTCCAGCACAGCCGCGTCGATGCGGCGAATGGTTTCGCGCTCTACGCCCCGTCCCGCGCCCTGATAGGCATAGGTGGAATCGTTGAAGCGGTCAGACACCACCCACTCGCCCCGCGCCAGGGCCGGGCCGATGGTGCGCGTTACATGGTCGGCGCGCGCAGCATAAACTAGCAGCGTTTCGGTGATCGGGTTCCAGCGCCCGACCTCGCCTTCCACCACCAGCTTGCGGATCTGCTCGGCGCCCGGTGAACCTCCGGGCTCGCGCGTTTTCACCACTGTGAGGCCGGTCTGCTCAAGCGCGGCAACAAGACGGCGCAGCTGGGTGGACTTGCCCGTGCCCTCCCCGCCTTCCAGCGTGATGAACCGGCCTGGCATCACAGCCCGATCAGCCCCTTGGCCTTACGCCACAAGCGCACGGCGATGTTGGCTTGCGGCACTGCTTCGGAGGCATAAACCGGCACCGTCAAGCCCGGGAATTGCGGGGCGCTGACCGTCAGAACCCCGACGCGCTGCCCCTGCGCGATGGGCGCGGTCAGGTTTGGGTCCATCTTCAGAGCGGTCTTCATGCCCGGCTTGGACTCAACCATCAGGGTCACGCCCAGCGCTTGACGCGCCGTCAACGGCACGGTCAACGCAGCGCCATCGATCACGGGCGCATACGCGATCACCTTATTGGCGGCATAGACCGGATAGCGACGGAATTCGCGGAAAGCCTGTTCCAGTATGCGGGTGGATTCCTCGGCGCGGCGGATGTTGGGGAAATAGTCATTGTCATATTGCGGATAGCGCAGCCCGTTCAGAACAAGGATCAGCCGCTGCTCGCCGCGCTTGGCCGAAGAGGTGATGCCGTAACCGGCCAGGTCGGTGTGGCCGGTCTTCAGGCCGTCGGCGCCCGGCAGCATCCCCAGCACCAGATCGCGGTTTAGCTGTGTGATTTTGTTCTTGCGATCGACGATCGTGTATTCCTTCTCGCTGAAATAGCGGTAGTAAACCGGATAATCGCGCACCAGATGGCGCGACAGCTTGGCGAGATCGAGCGCGCTCATCAGCTGTCCGGGCGGGTCCGGCAGGCCATCAGGATTGACGAAGGTGGACTGGGCCATGCCGAGCTCCTTGGCCCGCGCATTCATCATCTTGACAAAATTCTCGACGGTGCCACCGATGCCTTCCGCGACCACGATGCACGCGTCGTTGCCCGAAACGATAACGATGCGCCGGATCAGGTCTTCCACCGTCAGGCGATCACCGACATGGGTGAAGCCGCGCGAACCGGGCTGCCGCCACGCGCGCTCCGACACCAGGAACGTGTCGGTCAACTTGAGACGGCTATCCTTCAGCCGCTGAAAGATCATCTCGGTGGTCATAAGCTTCGACATCGAAGCCGGCGGCATCGGCACCAGCCCGTTCTTGTGCCACAGCACCTGCCCGGTTTCGCCGTCCATCAGCAGCGCATGCTCTGCCGTACTGTCGATCGCCGCATGCGCCAGGGGCGCAGAAGCGAGGAACAGCGACAAGGCGAGAAAGAAACGGCGCATGGGCACTCCGGGTTAGGCAATTACTGGTCGACAACGATGTGGGCGTCACCGCCGCCCGCCTGGACATTGATGCGCGACAGGGCTGCATCGGCGTCCTGCACCGAGGCGAACGGGCCGGTTCGCACTCTATAGAGAGATTGACCGTTGCGCTGCACCGTCAAGATTTGCAGGTCGCCACCCAGCGTCGTCATCAGGCGACGGGCATTGGTGATGTTACCGAAGGCGCCGACCTGGA
>CANFDA010000084.1 GCA_947445215.1 Alphaproteobacteria bacterium
GAACAAGAGTATTGGCAGGGTACATGAGAAACCTGCATAGGTAAAAAAGATGTCGCCTGCTCGTATCGCGAACATCTTAGGGTACTTCATCTGGACCTCATTATTGAGGATACCCTCGCAGACCGGCGTTTCGGTCGCAACAACATCAAGAACAGCTATAGAGAGTTATGAGCAGGCACAATATCAGCTCTCCTAAACCTTATCAAAAACTGCCTTGTACAAGTCAATTTAGATGTGAGTAGAAATTCCTACTATTCAATCACGGGCTTGGGGCGGGTGGCCGTTGCGCAGTTGTTTTAGACCTCTGGGCTGAGCATGTGACATCTGGTGCATCACTGTTCAAAGCAGCTTATACTGTGTTGGTAAGGTCGCCAGTCGTTGCGGGGCTGTAATATCAGGCGTTCCTACACCATAATTTTCATCACGATACCGCTCAGCGCACAATCAACTCGACTGGCTCTGCCTCGCCTTCGCCTGAGATCGCTAAGCTTGGTCGGACCCACGCGTCCTGACTTGCCGGTTCCGCAACTAGTCAAAATGTCAGCCCATTTGTACGGCCATGCCATAGCTATGAGGCACCCACCCCATCGAAGGGCGATAGGGGTGGCGCCCTGACCGCCAGTCAGGGCGCCGGCTGGTGGCATGCCTTCAGCAACAATTTGCTAAATCGTACGCTGTCATTCATCAGAATAAGCCAAGCGTTTAAAGTTCTGGGCACGCCGCTGGATGCCGACAGGGCCGTGATCGACGTTGGCGCCGCGTTGGCGCACTCCGGCGACACCAAGATAATCCTTGGCTATTCTGGGACTCTGGGCGCCTATCCCAACGACAACGGTTTCCACCTGATGGGTAGTTTCGAATTCCGCAGGACAAATCTGAAGCGCCTTCCCTGAAATCCGCCGACGGCTAGCAGATCAACCCTTGCCAAGGGGGTAAGCCACGCCCCATGCTTGCGCCTCTGATAATAATTTATCTCCGCCCTATCGTCGGGTAAGAGAGACAGGGGGTCCAGCATGATGTTGAAACGGCGTGCGGTTCTTGGTGGCCTAGCCACACTTCCTTTTGCTCAGGCGGCCTTTGCCCAACTGGCCAAACCCAGCTTCGCTGTGCCCAACGGCGCCTGCGACTGCCACCATCATATATATGACGCGCGCTGGACCTATGCCAAGGAGTCCGTGCTGCGGCCGCCACCGGCCACGGTAGCAGATTATCGCGCCTATCAGAAAAAGCTGGGCACCAGCCGCAGCATCATCGTCACCCCATCCAGCTATCGCTTCAACAACATGCCCACGGAAGACTCTCTCAAGCGCATGGGCGATCGTTCCCGCGGCGTCGCGGTAGTGCCACTCGACGTCGCTGAATCAGAGCTGCGCCGGCTCCACGCCGCCGGCTTCCGCGGCGTCCGAGTCCAGACGGCCGCCGGCAATCCCCACACTGTTGCGGCGCTCGTGCCGCTGGCCAAGCGTATCGCGCCGCTGGGCTGGCACATCCAACTCAACCTGTCGCCCGCCGAATATACGGCCCAGGAAAAAGTGCTGCTGGGCTTGCCAGTAACGTTGATCGTGGATCACATGGCGAATATCCTGGGACAGGAGGGCGTCAAGTCACTTGCTTACACGACCGTGCGCCGCATTCTCGATGCCCGCCGCGGCTATGTGAAGGTCTCGGCCCCTAACACGCTTTCACAGAGCGGACCCCCGGCCTATGCTGACCGCAGCGCTATCGCCCGCGCCCTGATAGCGGCCGCGCCCGAGCGCTGCCTCTGGGGTTCCAACTGGTCCTTTCCCTCCGACAATCCCAAGCCCGATCCAGTGCTGATGCTCGATCTTCTAGGCAAATGGGTGCCCGACGCCAATCTGCGCCACCGCATCCTGGTCGAGAATCCTGAGCGGGCCTACGGCTTCGATCCGGCCAAGCGTCCCGCCCCGCCCGTCTGAGAGAAAAGCTCATGAAACGCATCGCCGTAGCTGCCATCTGCTTGCTTCTCTTCTCGCCGCTGGCGGCGCAGACGCCGCGCCCGCCCGCCAATGTGGTGCAGAAGCCGCGCGGTCCGACGCCGGCGCCGGTACTGGTCGAAGGCCAGAGCATCGAGACCTGGTCGACAGAATTGCCCAACAACAAGCCGCTGTTCCCGCACCAGACCCGCGCGCCTTATCGCGCCAGCGTCCGCTTCACCGTCACCACCCTCAACAACCAGTTGCGCGTGCCGTGGGGGATGGATTTCCTGCCCGATGGCAAGGTGCTGGTGACCGAAAGGCTGCCGGGCTCTCTGCGCATCCTCGATTCTAATACTGGCACCATGACGTCGCCGCTCAGCGGCCTTGCCCCGGTCTCGCGCACGGCGCAATTCGGCATGCTCGATGTCGTCCTCGACCCGGATTTCCGCCGCAACCGGCGCATCTTCTTCACCTTCTTCGAGGTCGGGGCCAACACCAATGGCGGCCTCACCAACAGCAACACTTTTGTGGCCCGCGCCACCCTGGATCAGGCGGACAATGCGGTGCGCGACATCCAAGTGATTTTCCGCTCCATTCCGGCCTGGCCGTCGCAACGGCTGGGCGCCAAGACCGGCGGTCGCATCGTCTTCGATCGACGCGGGAACCTCATCGTCATCATCGGCGACCGCGACGACAACCCCAGTCAGACCACGCCCCCCTGGCTGTCGCCGCAGATGCTCGACAATGATCTGGGCAAGACCATCCGTATCACGCCGGATGGGCTGCCGGCACCGGGAAATCCCTATCTGAAAACGCCGGGCGCCCGCCCGGAAATCTTCACCATCGGCCATCGGAGCCCACAGGGTCTGGCGTATGAGCCGGGCACCGGCAAGCTATGGCAGTCCGAACTGGGCCCGCGCGGCGGCGACGAGCTCAACGTCCTCACCCTCGGCAAGAATTACGGCTGGCCGGTGTTGGTGAACGGCATCGATTATCCCGGCACACGGATCAGCGACCTCACCCACAAGGACGGGATGGTGCCGCCGGTTTATTACTGGGACCCGTCGCGCAATCCCTCCGGCATCACCTTCTATCGCGGCAATCTCTTCCCGCAATGGCGCGGCAGCCTGTTCGTTTCCATGCTAGAGGGCCGTTTTCTCGATCGCTTGACGCTTCGGAATGGCAAGGTGGTTGCGGAAGAGCCGATGCTGATGGACCTGAAGACCCGCATTCGCGATGTCGGGGTCGGGCCGGACGGCGCGGTCTATGTCCTGACCGATGGCGGCACATCGTCCATGACCGTGGCTAGCGCCGCCAGCAGCAGCCTGCTCAAGCTGACGCCGAAATAGCTCAGGACCTTGTGCGGGCTTCACCAGGTGACCTGATCGGGTCTTTTTGTACCAAGCGAATTGATAGACCATGGCCTGCCCACTTTGAAGTTGTCCGACCTGATGTGACCTGACGGATATTTTGTACCATCGGCATAGAGAGACTATTGCAAGGCACCCACCTGGTACAGAGGTGGGGCAGCTGGGCTAAAGGCCTGTGGCGCTGGTGGCCGATATACAAGCGATGAGTGTGGTCTGGCAGTGTTGTAGTGACTACGCCAAGCTTCGATAACGGTCTTCGCCTCCTTGAGAGTTTAGAAGATCTCGTCGTTGAGCAGTTCGTCCCGCAGTGGCCTGCCCCACGCCCGCGCCCCAGGAAAAATCGACAAGGCTCTGGATATGGCCGGCGGGGATCACGCCAATGATGTCGATCTCGACTGTGGCCATCTTGTGGATAGTCTCGGCGATGACATGCGATGGCGATTTCCAGCTGACCGGCGCTGTCACGCCAGCTTCTTCGCGGGTGGCGACGATGCCGTGCCACCACAGCGGCGGAATATAGAGTGCGTCACCCGTTTCCAGATTGGCCTGAAACCATGGCAGGCCTTCCGCCGGCAGCGCGTTAAAGGCGAAGGGCTGGTCGTAATAATCTTCCTTGAAAAAGACATGGCGGATGTGCGGGTGCAGCGGATTGCGCACATCCAGCAGCCCGACCGTCACGGGGCCTTTGACCTGGCACATCAGGGTTTCGTCCCAGGGATGGTAATGCCACGACGTGCCCGCGCGGCGGAAAAAGATGATGCGGTCTGACAAGTAGAAGAATGGCGGCTCCGGCTGGGTGAGGAAGAAAAATTCCGCCAGGTCCGCAGCCAACTCCGGCGGCGGCAAGATGTGAGAGGCGGAGACGTCCGCGGCCTGCAAAAGATCGACCGCCTCCGCAAAGGGAAGCGTGCGCTAGCCGGGGGCCAGTCTTTGCTGTGAGATATGCCGCTCATGCGGTCAATAGTGACCGCGTGATCGCAGACGCTTTTCAGATAGGCGGGATCGCCCAATTCGCCGTCGCGGTCCAGTGATTGACGGCACCCTTGATGACGCGGGGGTGGCTGTGGGTGACATAGGTGTTGCGGAATTCGGCTTCGCTCAGTCCGGCCGCGTCCAGCATGGAAACCAGGGGCGCCGCCGCCATGCCGGGAACATGCTTCAAGATGGCGTCGAGCATGACAGGCGCGCTGAAAAACTCCTGACCTTCCATAAAGCCAGAAGTGGTGGCGGGCAAATCAGGGAAAGTTCGATCAGACGCCGCCCCGCACAGCCTATTCGTGCCGCAGCGCCTCGATGGGATCGAGCCGCGCCGCCTTGCGGGCGGGGAAAAATCCGAAGCCGATGCCGATGACAGCGGAGAACAAAAAGGCGATGACGATGGTCGTCAGCGACGGAATGAACGGAAAGTTCAGCAGCCTGGTCCCGGCATAGGAGAGGCACAGTCCCAGCAGGATGCCGATCGCGCCGCCCAGCGCCGACATCATCACCGCCTCGACCAGGAACTGGTATAGCACGTCGCGCTCGCGCGCGCCGATGGCCAGGCGGATGCCGATCTCGCGCGTGCGCTCGGTAACCGACACCAGCATGATGTTCATGATGCCGATGCCGCCCACCATCAGGCTGACACCGGCCACGGCGGCCAGGAAAAGCGTCATCACGCCGGTCACCTGGCTGATTGTCTGGGTGATCTGGGCCAGATCGTTGACCTGGAAATCATCCTTCTCACCTCCGGCAATCCGGCGGCGTTCGCGCATCAGCAGCTGCGCATCCTTGACTACCTGCGACACGTTTTCGGCGGTATCCACTGCCAGCCAGATCGAACCGATATCATTGTTGCCGTTGAGCCGACGTTGTACCGCCTTGAGGGGCATGAGAATCACATTGTCCTGATCCTGCCCAAAGGTGTTGGCACCCTTGGCTTCCAGAAGGCCGACAACCTGACAGGAAATATTTTTGACGCGGACCTGCTCGCCCATGGGATCGCCGGCGCCGAACAGATTCTTGCGCACGGTTTCTCCCAGGATGCAGACGGCGCGACCGGAACGGATTTCCGGCTCGGTGAATGGCCGCCCCATCACCATAACGGTATCGTGTACGATGAAATAGCCTTCGTCCCCGCCGGTCACCTGCGTTGTGTGGTTGCGATTGGCGACCACGACGTTGGCGCTTGCAGTTGCTTCGGGCGAAATGGCGCGCAAATGCGAAATGTCACGGCGAAGGGCCGTGACGTCACCCTGAATAAAAGCCCGGGCCATCACCGGGGGGCCGCCGCGGCCCTGAGGCGCGTTGGGAGACAGGATCAGCGCATTGCGCCCCAGCGAGGCGATCTGGTTGGAAATGCTGGCAGTGGCGCCGTTGCCCAGGGTGACCAGGGCGATGACGGCGGAAACGCCGATCACGATGCCCAGCGTGGTGAGCAGCGCTCGCATCAGGTTGCGGCGCAGTTCGCGGATGGCGAGCAGAACCGCGTCCCAGATCATGCGGGCACCCCCGCCCGCTTAGCATTGATCACGTCAGATTCGATATGCCCGTCGCGGAAGCGGATCTGGCGCCCGGCATAGGCCGCCACTTCCTCCTCATGCGTCACCATCACGATGGTGAGGCCGTTCTTGCGGTTGAGTTCGATGAAGAAGGCCATGATCTCGTGGGTGCGGTGCGAATCCAGATTGCCTGTGGGCTCGTCGGCGAAGATCACGTTGGGATTGGTCACCAGGGCGCGGGCGATGGCGACGCGCTGCTGCTGGCCGCCGGAGAGTTCTGAGGCGGTGTGGTGGCCGCGATCCGCCAGGCCGACCCGGGCCAGGGTTTCCACCGCCATGCGGCGGCGCTCCGCATGGGGGATGCCGCGATAGATCAGCGGCAGTTCGAGATTTTCTACCGCCGTGGTGCGCTTGAGCAGGTTGAAGCCCTGAAACACGAAGCCGATATTGTCCCGGCGGAAGATGGCGCGCTGGTCGCGGGTGAGGGTGCCGACATCGACGCCATTGAAAAAATAGCGGCCCGCGGTGGGCGTATCCAGCGCCCCCATTATGTTCATGCAGGTGGATTTTCCCGAGCCCGAAGGGCCCAGTACGGCGACAAATTCGCCCGTGCGGATGGCAAGGTCGACGCCCGCCAAGGCATGCACCATCCCCTCGCCCGTACCATAGGTCTTTCGCACTTGATCGAAGCGGATCAGCGGATGGGTCACTGGTTGGTGGGCCGCACGATTTGCGACTTGATGTCGGTCAGCACCGTGTCGCCCACAGCCAGCTTTCCCGACAGCACCTGTGTCGAGATGCCGTCGCTCTTGCCCAGCACCAGGTCGCGCGGTTCCGGCGGTTTCTTGGGGTCGGGCTGAATCCAGACAAGGCCCTGGGCCTTGCCGTCCTGCGACTTGGGCGCGGGTGGCGGCGGCTTGTTGTCCAGCGCGGCGGGCGGCGGCGTGAAGCGAAGCGCCGCATTGGGCACCTGCAGCACATTCTTCACTTCCGCCACCAGGATTTCGGCGGTGGCGGTAAGGCCGGGGCGCAGCAGCAGCGAGCGGTTGTCCACCAGCAGCGAGCCGGGAAACGTCACGACCCCGTTGGTGGTGGTGGGCGAATTGTAAAGCGTCACCAGCTGGGCTTTGAACTTGCGGCTGGGAAAGGCATCGACCGTGAAGGTAGCCTTCTGCCCTTCTTTCACCGTGCCGATATCTGCTTCATCGATATCCACCGACAATTGCATCACCGCCAGGTCGCTGGCCAGGGTGAACAGCACAGGGGCGCTGAACGACGCCTGCACGGTCTGGCCCACCGACACAGCGCGCGACAGCACCACGCCGTCGATAGGTGCCGTCACCTGCGCCTTGCCCATCTGGGTCTGGCTGTTGGCGACCTGGGCCTCAGCGCTCTGGATCTTGCCTTGCGCCTCCGCGACGGAGGCGATGGCGCGGGCGTAATCGGCTTCCGCTGTCTGCAAATCCTGGGTCGAGGCCGCACCGGTGGCCGACAGGATGCGATAGCGGGCGCGCTTGGCTTCGTTTTGCTGCACCGTGGCCCGCGCGGTGGCGAGCGAGGCGCGCGCCTGCGCCAGCGCGGCGCGGAACTGGTCGAGCTGCGATTGCACCGTATCGGTGTTGATGACGGCCATCAGTTGGCCCTTTGTCACCCGGTCGTTGGAGTCGACCAGGATCTGGTCCACTTTGCCCGACACTTCGGTGCCGACATCCACCCGGTTGCCCGGCGCGAGCTTGCCGGTGGCGCTGACCGTGACGGTGAGATTGCCGCGCGCCAGCTTGGCGGTTTCGAATTCCACGGCGGAACCGCGCGGCCAGAACACAGAAGCGCCGATGCCCAGCAGCAGAACCGCCGCCACCGCAATCTTGGTCTTGCTCCACCAGCGGCGCTGGAAAATACGCCAATACCATGCAACGTCAGACATAAAAAAGCCCCTGAGCAGTCCGCCCCCATCTGGGGATTGTCCCTGTCATCGACAAGGGGGTTTCCCAAGTCCTCTGACCATTTCACCAGCCGCCGCAGCTTTAACGCCAACTACCTTTTATCCAAGGTAGCTGCCGGCCCGGAGAAAATCCAGGATCGTGCGGGAAATTTTTCTTCAGTCGACGCGGAAATCTGGCTTCAGTCGCACCAGGCCGGGATGCAGGTCCGCGACCGTGTCCGCGCCCAACAGCTTCATGGTGCGCACCAGGTCGGCGCGCAGAATGTCCAGCGCCTTGCGCACGCCAGCACCGCCGCCCGCCGCCAGGCCATAGCCATAGGCGCGGCCCACCAGCACGGCATCGGCGCCCAGGCACAGCGCCTTGACGATGTCGCCGCCGCGGCGGATGCCGCCATCCATGAAGATGGTGGTCTTGCCCTTCACAGCATCGGCGATGGCGGGCAACGCGCGAATGCTCGCCGCTACGCAATCGAGCTGGCGCCCGCCATGGTTGGAGACCGAGATACCATCCGCGCCCTCGTCCACCGCGCGCTTCGCATCGTCGGGGCGCAGGATGCCCTTCACGACAATCGGCCCGTCCCAGACTTTGCGAATCCAGCCCAGGTCGGTCCAGTTGATGTTGGCGCGCGACAGCGCCACGGCCACATCGATCGCGGGCAGCGGTCTGCCATCCTGGGCCGTGACGTTGGGCATGGGCGGCACGCCGCCATCCAGCAGAAAGCGCGCCAGCCAGCGCGGATGGGCCAGCACTTCGGGTACATGGAGAATCTTGGGCAACAGCTTCTGCCCTATCAGCGCCGCCATACCGTTGCGGAGATCGCGCTCGCGGTTGCCGCCCACCGGCGTGTCCACCGTGACGAAGATGCCGCGCACACCCAGCGCGCTGGCCCGCGCCAAGGCGCGCTCGACCGCGCCGCGTCCGCCCATCTGATAGACCTGGAAGAACAGCCGGTCATTGTGCGGTGCGACCTCGTCCAGGCTATGGCCCGCGCCGGTGGCCAGGATACAGCCGGTATCGATGGCCTTCGCCGCCGCCGACACCGCGATATCGCCATCGGGATGCAGCAGGCGGCAATAGCCGATGGGCGTCAGTAGGAAGGGCACGCCCAGCCTCGTTCCCAGCACGGTGGTGGAAAGATCGGGATTGGTCATCACCGCCTGGCGCGGCTTTAAGGTGATCTCGCTGAAGGCGGCGATGTTGTCGCGGCCGGTGACGCCATCATCAGCGGTGCCATCGAGATAATCGAACACCGCCTTGGGCAGGCGCTGGCGCGCCGCTTCGCGCAGGTCGGAAATATTGACGATGCGGGGGTCGTTCATGCGGTACATGCCCCCGCTTATGCCCGAAAGCAGCGGTCACCGCCAAGCGGGCCGTCTCAATTTAGCGCAAGCCGCCGCCAAAGGCTGAATAGGGCGTTAAGGCCATGCATGGCAGGATCGCGGCCATGACCGGGATATTGACCGCCTTCGGCGAACGCGAATGCCTGCTGTTCGGACAGCAGCCGCTGCACACGCCCCGACGGCTGAACCCAACCTGGACGCGAAATTTATCCGCCGTTCAGGTGGAAATGGTCGTTTTCAGTTTTTTTACCGCGTTGACCCCCGGAAAGCCTTCCGCCAGTGTCCGCCGCGATGGACGAAAACAGCAAAACCGCCGCTCGCGCCTGGTTC
>CANFDA010000085.1 GCA_947445215.1 Alphaproteobacteria bacterium
ATGATGATGTCGGGAGTGTGTTCGCTGAAGGATTACCAGGCGTTCTCGCCGCTGCTGGATTCATGAATCTGGATGACGCCGAAGGCCTGCAGGATGGTGGTGACGAGCTTGCGCATGTGGGAGTTGTCGTCCACCACCAGCAATTTCAGCCGTACGAAACGATAGCCCGTCATGACCCAAACAACCTTGGGCTCCCGAACACGCCGCAAGCGTGTATATTGCCTTAACGGGCGTTAACGGTGAATGAAGGTGAGGAGTGGTTCACCAAAAATGAACGAAACGGTCCGGTGGACCGTTTCGAGCGGTGAACGCCCGGAGCTTAAGCGACGGGCCGTCACGGCGCGGGAAACTTCCATTTTCCCCCATCTGTCGGCCACGCGGGCAAGCCCGCTAGCCGACATCTTCCCCCGCATTAGGCGCTTCGCGCTTGGGGGAAGAAAGCCGGAGCGTTCCTAATCGTTGAACTGTTCGGACAGGATGCGCTCGTCGAGGTTATGACCCTTGTCATAGAGCATGGTCATGGCGATGGAACGGTCCTCCGCCACATCCACAGCAGAGACGTCGCGTACTTCCAGACCGTCAGCCACGGCGCTGACCGGGCGCTTGGCGCTCTCGAGAATCTCGAAGCGCACCCGGGCGCGCTGCGGCAGCAGCGCCCCGCGCCAGCGACGGGGCCGGAAAGCCGAAATCGGGGTGAGCGCCAGCAGCGCCGCCTCGATCGGCAGGATGGGTCCGTGCGCGGAGAGATTGTAGGCGGTAGAGCCGGCAGGGGTGGAGACCAGTACGCCGTCGCAGATCAGCTCTTCGATGCGGGGCCGCTCGTCCACCATGATGCGAATCTTTGCGGCCTGCCGCGTCTCGCGCAGCAGCGAGACTTCGTTGAATGCCAGCGCGTCGATTGTCTCGCCCCGCGCATGCGCCGTCATCCGCAGCGGATGCACCACGGCCTGCTCGGCGGCAGCCAGCCGCTCGGCTACATCGTCGGCGCGATATTCGTTCATCAGGAAGCCGACCGAGCCCAGATTCATGCCGTAGATCGGCTTGCCCGTTTTCACGAAGGCGTGAAGCGTCTGCAGCATGAAGCCGTCGCCGCCCAGCGCCACGATCACATCGGCGTTTTCGGGTCCGGCGTCGGTGTGGCGCTGGCGCATCGCGGCGAGCGCTTCGGCGGCGTCGGTCGTAGCGGTGAAATGCAGTTTCATGGAGCGGTTTATAGCACGCCCGGAAGGGCCTGCGAAATTAGCCCTCGTGCTTTATCTGTTCCAGGGCCGCCGGGCGCGGCAGGGCGAAGATCGTTTCGACCTCTGCCAGATCAGCCGGGTTGAGGACGGTCTGGCCGCTGCGGGCCTGGCGCGACAGGTTGAAGACGGTGGAGAAAACCGACTTCTTGATGCCCGCGGCGCGGCAGGAAAGCGCCACCAGGCGCGAACCGTCTCGATAGAAAAAGCTGCGGAACTTATTTAGTTCGACACCCAGCAGGCGCGCGAAAACGAGGTCGAACAGGTCGACCTGACCCTGGCTGAGTACGCGCATCAGGAATCCGGCCTTGAGCTGGCCGGAGGCCGACAGCTTCTCGATCAGCTTCTGGGCGCTGTCCGGCGGCGGGTCCTTGGGACCGGCCGGTTCGCTCTTCAGGACCATATTGGCGTCGGCCATGGCCGAGTCCACGGTGCGCGGCGCGATGGCGTAATTGGTCTTGATATAAGTCTTCAGCGCGTACGAAACCCAGTCGCACATCGCGGTAGCGAGCTGCGGCGGCAGGTCGGGACGGCACACCAGCGGTTCGGCCAGGCCGGTGATGGCGCGGGATTTCTCCACCAGCACTTAATAGCTGGTCTCTGAAATCTTGGCGGTGACGTTGCGTGCCAAAGCCAGCAGTACCCATTCATGTTCGGAACCGGCCAGCGCGGTGGTCACCGGCTCGCCGATATGGGGGCGGCCAGCCACAACTTTCTGATGGGCGACACCGGCTTTGGCGATGAGCATGAGGACATCGGTTTCGGTCAGCAGCGGGCTGTGCAGGATCAGCGGGCGCGCCACTTCGATGGTGTCGTCCACCAGCAGCAGGATGAGATCGTGCGGCGCAGTGGTGTCTTCGGACAGTCTCTGCGCCAGGGCGACGCGGGTGGCCATTTCCACCACGCGGGTGAGGCGGCGCAAGATGTCGCGCATCAGTTCGCGCTCGCGCTGGTTCAGCCAGGCGCCCTAAATGCGATAGAGCGAGGCGACGGCGAGATAAATTTCCTCGTGGCTTGCGCAACTATGCGGATTGATGGCGAGCTGAGCCAGAAGGCTCATGTCGCTCATGTCGTGCGCGATCAGACCCACAATGTTCCCCATGCCTGCTTGATCATATTTTCTATCAAGAGGGCCCTTAACAGCGCGTTAAGTCACTTGCCTGAGGGCAGGCAATCGTGTCCGCTCGTATGATGAAAATGCTTCTCGCCATCGATCAGGGCACGACCTCCAGCCGCGCCATACTGTTCGATGCCCGGATGCGGCCTGTCGCCAGCCATGGCGCGCCGCTGAAGCAGATCTATCCGGCCAGCGGTTGGGTCGAGCATGACCCGGCGGAAATCTGGCGCGGTGTCGTCCGCTGCGTGCGGGCAGTGCTGAAGGATGCGCCGTCCGAGCCGGTGGCGCTGGGCATCACCAACCAGCGCGAGACTAGCCTGATCTGGGATGCCCGGACGGGCGAACCCTTGGCCAACGCCATTGTCTGGCAGGACCGGCGTGGGGCCGCGCGCTGCGCCGCGCTGAAGGCGCGGGGCTGGGGGGCGAAGATCGCGCAGAAGACGGGGCTGCTGCTCGATCCCTATTTCTCCGCCACCAAGCTGGAATGGCTGCTTAAGACGGTGAAGGGCGCGAAGGCACGCGCCAAGCGTGGCGAGGTTCTGTTCGGCACCATCGACACCTGGCTGATCTGGAAGCTGACCGGCGGGCAGGTGCACGCCACCGATGTCACCAACGCCTCGCGCACCATGCTGTTCAATATCCGCACCCGCGACTGGGACGACGGCCTGCTCAAACTGTTCGGTGTACCGCGCGCCATGCTGCCCCAGGTGCGGGACAGTGTCGGCGATTACGGCGTGACGAAATTGTTCGGTGCGCCTATTCCCATCCTGGGCGTGGCGGGCGACCAGCAGGCCGCCAGCTTCGGGCAGGCCTGTTTCAAGCCGGGTGACGTCAAGGCGACGTTCGGCACCGGCTGCTTTGCTTTGGTCAACACCGGCAATACCATCACCCGTTCACACAATCGGCTGCTGACGACGGCTTTGGCAGAGCAGAACTATGCGATCGAAGGCAGCATCTTTATTGCCGGTGCGGTGGTGCAGTGGCTGCGCGATGAGCTGGGGGTGATCAGGTCTTCCGCCGATATCGAAAAACTGGCGGCGAAGGCGAAGGACTTGCCGGGTCTCTATTTCGTGCCCGCCTTCACTGGCCTGGGCGCACCTTACTGGGATGCGCAGGCGCGTGGCGCCATTCTGGGCCTGACGCGCGATGCGGGTGCGGCTGAGGTCGCACGCGCGGCGCTGGACGCGGTCTGCTACCAGACCCGCGATCTGCTAGAAGCGATGACGGCGGACATGAAGCGCGCCAAGATACGGTTGCGCGAATTGAAGGTCGATGGTGGCATGGTCGCCAATGACATCTTCTGCCAGCGGCTGGCCGATCTCACCGGCCTGGCCGTGGCGCGCCCGCGCGTCACAGAAACCACGGCGCTGGGTGCGGCGTTGCTGGCGGGGTTGGGAGCGGGGATATTCCGCAATACCGGTGAGATCGCACGCCACTGGTCGCTGGACCGGCGCTTCACGCCCAGTATGAAGCCAGCAGAACGCGACAGGCTGTATGCAGGCTGGCTCGCTGCGGTGCGGCGCGTTCGTCCCTGAACTGTTCCTGGGTAGAGTATTTTCCCGTTGTGGGACGCGAATCATTCTGAAATAAATTTCGCCACTACCCCCGCTCAGCCGAAGCCCAGAAGAAGGGCGCGCCGGTAAAGACGTCCGACGTTTGCAATGCGGCACCTTTCCGCAAGTGACCATTTTGGCAAGTCAAATATTTTGGATCGGGGAACTTGCGCGGGGGGCCTAAACCCCCATCTTTACCTGGTAGCATTTGCAAGAAGGGTCAAACGATGAAATTGACACGCAAGCTTATTGGCTTGGCGGCGGCGCTGGGCCTGTCCGTTGTTCTGGCCGGTTGCGGCTACAACACCATTCCCACCCAGGATCAGGCCGTGAAGGCTTCCTGGGCCAATGTGCAGGCTGCCTATCAGCGCCGCGCCGACCTGATTCCCAACCTGGTGAACACCGTCGCCGCCTACGCCAAGCAGGAGCAGACAGTGCTGATCGCCGTCACCCAGGCGCGCGCCAGCGCGACGCAGGTCAAGGTAGATGCCTCCACGATCACCGATCCGGAAGCCTTCGCCCGCTACCAGCAGGCGCAGAACCAGTTGTCGGGTGTGCTGGGCCGCCTGCTGGCGATCAGCGAGGCCTATCCCGACCTGAAGTCGAACACCAACTTCCTGGCGTTGCAGTCGCAACTGGAAGGTACCGAGAACCGCATCGAGATTTCGCGCCGCGATTACAATGCGGCGGTGCAGGCGTATAATACGACGCTGGTGACGATCCCCGGTTCGATCTGGGCGGCGACGCTGCACAGTGGCTACAAGCAGGCGCAGCCCTTCAACGCCTCGGCGGCGGCGCAGGAAGCGCCCTCGGTCAACTTCAACAACAGCATGATGATGGCGCCGCAGCCGGGCGCGGCCCCGCAGGGAACGATGGCGCCGCAGGGCACCATGGCGCCCGCGCCGCAAGGCAACCTGCCCCAGGGAACGATGGCGCCGCAGCCGCAGGCGAATCCCTGACGCGATGAAGGTGTTCTTCGCCGGCTTTTTTGCACTGATGATCTTGGCGCTTCCTGCAAAGGCGGCGCCGGATTTTCCTGCGCTCACGGGCCGGGTGGTGGACGGGGCGAACATCCTGTCGCCCGCCACCTTGCAAGCGCTGGACGCCAAGCTAGCCGGTCTGGAAAAAAGCAATTCACGCCAGCTGGTCGTGGTCACGCTGCCGTCGCTGGGCGGCTATGAGATTTCCGATTACGGCTACCAGCTTCTGCGTCACTGGGGGATCGGGCAAAAGCAGATCAACAACGGCGCAATTCTGATCGTCGCGCCTAACGAGCGGCGGGTGCGGGTCGAAGTCGGCTACGGGCTGGAGCCGATCCTGACCGACGCTTTCTCGTCTGTCCTCATCAACACGCGGATCACGCCGCGCTTCAAGCAGAAGGATTTTGACGGTGGCGTGACGCAGGGCGTTGATGCGCTGGTCGAACAGATGGCGCTGGAGACATCGGAAGCAGAAAAGCGCGCGGCGGGGGCGGCGCAGCGAATGCGCCAGGGCGGCGAGAGGGACGACGCCAACGGTTTTGCCGCCGTGGTGATGATCCTGTTCGTGCTCTTCTTCTTGTTTGGGCGCAAGACCAGCCTGTGGCCGCTGCTGTTTCTGGTGGCGAGCAGCGGGCGCGGCGGCGGCTATTATGGCGGCGGCGGACGTGGTGGCTGGGGCGGCGGCGGTGGTGGTGGGTTCGGCGGCGGCGGTGGTTCCGGCGGCGGCGGCGGCGCATCGGGGGGCTGGTGATGCTGAGCGAACAGGACCACAAGCGCATCGCCGATGCCGTCACTGATGCAGAGCTGGGCACCACGGGCGAGATCACCTGCGTGTTGGCGCAGCATGTTTCCAATTATCGCGAAGTGCCGCTGGCCTGGGCGGCGATGGTATCGCTCTGCCTGCCGCCGTTGCTGGTGCTGGCGGGGCTGCATGAACCGCTGCTGCATGGCGGCTGGAGCGATGGCGACACCGAGGACGGGCTGGTGCTGCGCGCGCTGTCTTACTATGCCATGGCGCAGGCGGCGCTCTTCGTCATCGTGGCGCTGCTGGTGAACTGGCCCCCGCTGCGCCGGTTGCTGACGCCGGGCCTGCTAAAGCGCTATCGCGTCGGCCAGGTGGCGCGGCACCATTACGCCGCCGTTGGCACAAGGCTGGAAAAAGATGCGCCGCATATTCTGATCTTTGCCTGCTTCGCGGATCACCGCGTCGAGCTGGTGGCCAATCCCGCCATCCATGCGGCGGTGGGGCAGGGGCTGTGGGATGCGGCGGTGGCGACGGTGACGGATGGCATCAAGGCGGGCCAGCCCGCCGAAGGCTTCATCCGCGCCATCGGCATGTGCGGCGACGCCATGGCGAAGCATTTTCCCGCCAACGGTCTTGACAAGAACCGCATGTCGAACAATATTTTTGTGATGTAAATTCAAGGACGAATGGAGAATTTTGCATGGCCGACAGCAAGCGCGACCTGAACATGCAGTTGTTCGCCCGCAATGCGGGAACGACCATGACCTACCCGGCCGGAAGTATCATTTTCAAAGAGGGCGACGAAGGCAACTGCATCTATGTCGTCCAGTCCGGCACCATAGAAATTATGAACGATGAAAAAGTGTCCGACACCTGTGGCGCCAACGACGCGCTAGGCTTCATGACGGTGATCGATGGCGGGCGCCATACCGCCACTGCGCGGGTGCGCGAAGCAGCGGAGCTGTCCGTGATCGACGAGCGCAAGTTCCGCTTCATGGTCGATGAGGTTCCGAACTTCGCCTATTACATCATGAAGGCGATGGCTTCCCGCATCCGGGGCATGCGCAAGGCGGTCTGAAGACTGGCATCCGGGCAAGGGTTGAGCCGCAAGTAGCCTGCCGCGCGCGCCCTCGAAGCCCCTGCCGGGCGGGCGCACTTGGCATTGGTTTCCGTTTGCTTGCAAACGGAAACCAATGGTGCCGGCAGAGAGGATTGAACTCCCGACCTTCGGTTTACAAAACCGCTGCTCTACCGCTGAGCTATGCCGGCCACGCAATCTTTCATCAGATACTGAGGTTCGCTCCGGGAGGCAACCCACGCGGCGAACGTCTCGCGCCGCACGAAAATTTTCGCTATAATTGCGGCCGCGTCTGGAACTATCCGCCTGCGGATAAGGGGGTAGGGATGAAATTTTGTCCCTCTAATGCCCGTGGAAAACCGGCAAATCGCCCCATGGCGCTGCCGGATAGGGGTTTAGGCGCCTGTCCCCCGCGCGGCGGTTGTTTCAGGCTTCCGCCTTCGCTAGGACTGACAGGCATTTTCTCCGGCTCAAGCCCGTCATGACCGTAAAAAAACGTATCCTCATCACCTCGGCACTGCCTTACGTGGCGGGGGTCAAGCATCTGGGCAATCTGGTGGGCTCGATGCTGCCCGCCGACATTTTCGCCCGCTTCTGCCGGGCGCGCGGGCACGAGACGCTGGCGATCTGCGCCACCGATGAGCATGGCGCGCCGATCGAACTGGCTGCGCTGGAAGAAGGCATCGGTCCGCGCGCATACGCCGACAAGTGGCATGCGGTACAGAAGAAGCTGGGCGATGATTTCGGGCTCAACTGGGATAATTTCGGCCGCTCATCTTCGCCCGCCAACCATGAACTGACGCTGCACTTCGCGCGCCAGCTCTGGAAGAACGGTTTCCTAGAACTGCGCATCACCAAGCAGGCTTATTCGGTGACAGATGCGCGCTTCCTGCCCGACCGCTATGTGATCGGCACTTGTCCCCACTGCGGCTATGACCGCGCCCGCGGTGACCAGTGCGAGAATTGTACCCGCGTGCTAGATCCCGTGGATCTTATCAATCCACGCTCCGCCGTGTCAGGCGCGCAGGATGTCGAGATCCGAGATTCCACGCATCTCTTCCTCAAGCAGTCGCAATTCGCTGGCAAGCTGCGCAGTTGGATCGAAAGCCACAAACATGATTGGTCGCCGGTGGTGACGTCGATTGCCTTCAAGTGGTTGGACGAAGGCCTGCGCGACCGCGGCATCACCCGCGATCTGGAATGGGGCATCCCCGTGCCCGACGACATCGCGGACGGCGCGCTGAAGGGCAAGGTCTTCTATGTCTGGTTCGATGCGCCGATCGAATACATCGCCGCGACCAAGGAATGGGCCGACCGCAACGGCACCGATTACCTCGACTGGTGGCAGGGCAAGGATGTCACGTATTGGGAATTCATGGGCAAGGACAATGTGCCCTTCCACACTGTGGGCTTCCCCGTCACCATCATGGGCTCGGGCGAGCCCTGGAAGCTGGTGGACCGGCTGAAGGGCTTCAACTGGCTCAACTATGACGGCGGCAAGTTCTCCACCTCCGGCAAGCGCGGTATCTTCATGGACAAGGCGCTGGACATCGCGCCCGCTGATGTCTGGCGCTATTACCTGATCGCCAATGCGCCGGAGAGCGCCGACAGCAACTTCACCTGGGAACATTTCGCCGGCGTGGTGAACAAGGATCTGGCCGACGTGCTGGGCAATTTCGTCCTGCGCGTCACCAAGTTCTGCGCCGCCCGCTTCGACGGCAAGCTGCCAGGCGAGGGTGAGTATGGTGACGAGGAAAAGGCGCTGATCGCCGATCTCGACCATCGTGTTAAGACGTACGCGGATTATCTCGAGAACGCCGAATTCCGCAAGGCGATGGGCGAATTGCGCGCCATCTGGGTGGTGGGCAACGAATATCTCACCCGCGCCGCGCCCTGGGCCGCCATCAAGACCGATCGCGCCAAAGCGGCGGTGGGCGTGCGCATGGGCCTGAACCTGGTGCATCTGTTCACGCATCTGATCTGGCCGGTGATGCCGGAACTGGCCAAGACCATTCACCGCGCCATCCAGCCCATCGGCGGCTATCCGGGCGTCAATGGCGAACTCATCATTCCCTGGCCACATGAATCGATGGCGCAGGAACTGGACGATCTGACGCCCGGCCAAACCATCGCGCCGCCCGAGGTGCTGGTGACCAAGATCACCGACGAGCAGGTGGAAGAACTCAAAGCCAGATTTGGTGGCGCATGACGCGCGAATGCGGCACATGCACCTTGTGCTGCAAGGTCATGGGCATTCATGCCCTGGAAAAGCCGCGCGGCCAGTGGTGCGATCACGCCATGCCGGGCCGGGGCGGCTGCGCCATCTATGAGACGCGCCCGCACGAATGCCGCACCTTCGCCTGCACCTGGCTGATGGACGAAGCCCTGGGCCCGGAGTGGAAGCCGGAAAAGTGCAAGCTGGTTCTGGTCTCCGAAGAGGGGAAGAAGCGCACCATGGTCTATGTCGATGTCTCCCAGCCCGCGGCCTGGAAGAAGGAGCCCTATCTGTCGCGGCTCACCGCGCTGA
>CANFDA010000086.1 GCA_947445215.1 Alphaproteobacteria bacterium
ACTCCAGAGGAAATAGGAAAGGCGGCTGGCGAGCTGGTAATCGTTGAGCGCGAAGATCGCGCCCTTGCCATCGGCCTGGGCGTTGCGCTCCATGCGGAAGAGGAATTCCGGCGACATCAGCGCGGCGCGAATCGACAGCGCCATGGCGCGGTCGATGGATTCGTCCGACAGACCTTCCTGGGTGAAGGCCATGTTGACGAACTTCATCAGGCCGGCGATCTCGGCATCGCTGACGGGACGGCGGAAGGCGCGCGGCGCAAAGGTGAGAAGGTTGATGCGCACCTTCTCCATCGGGTTGGCGTAGTCGGTCTTGAAATCCTTGCTGGGATCGTTGAGCCGCGAAGTGCTACCAGCAAGGCTGGCCTGGGCAGGCTTTTCGCGCGTCACATCCGTGCGCGGCTTCATCGCCTCGACACTGGCCTTCTGGGCGGCTTCGAGATAGCGCTCTATCAGCAGCGGAGACAGGGTCAGCGTATCGGCGTTGTTGTCGAAGCTTTCTCCGCGCTCGTCGGCGGGGAAATCGGCCGAAGCGTTCCAGGTCGCGGGCAAATAGAGCAGGTCGCGCAGCGAATTGGCGTATTCGCGGTTGTTCAGGCGGCGCACGATGAACGGGCCCGGATCGGGCTTGATGCTGGGCAGCACGCGGCTGTTGACGAAATCCACTAGTAGCATGCGTTCCGCGTCGCTGGGCTTGTTGGCGACATTGGCGGGCGGCATGTGCTTGCCGCTGACTTCGCGCGCCACGGCGGTCCACATCTCGTCCTTGGACGCGCTGGCGATGGCTTCGGCATCGTCCTTGAAGCGCAGGCTGACATCGCCGCGCGGCGCGCTGCCGCCATGGCAGCCGCCGCAATATTTGGTGAGGACGACGACATTGGTGTTGTTGGCGGGCGCGGCGGCGGGAGCAGCGGCCGCAACCGGCGCCGCTTGCGCGATCTGCAATTGCGGCAGCGGCGCGGGCGCGGCAGGTTCGGCCGCGATGGCGTGGAACGCCGCCACGGAAGACACCGCCATTGCGGTCAGCGCCAGGGTCCTGATCAGCACGGTCAAGCACGGCCCCCATCTGGTCCGCGCGCGGCGCACCCGTTATTCATTTGCCAGCTTCATAGCATGACAAAGAGCGGAGGAAAATGTCTGACATTTTCTCACAAGCTCATGAAATCGCTATAGAAACCTGGCCCAGAGGCCCGAAATCGCCGCGCAGCCGGTCGCCCGGGGCGATTACCACAGGTTTGAGGCAGGTTCCCGTCGTCACCACTTCGCCGGCCATCAGGGTGAGGCTATGGTGGGACAATTCATTCACCAGCCAGGTGAGCGCGATGCGCGGATCGCCCAGCACGTTGGCGCCGACGCCTTCGCCCGCAATCCTGTCGTGAATGAGGGACTGCACCGGATGGGCGGCGAGATCGAGGGCACGCCAGTCGGCGTCTGTCGCCGGGCCCAGCACGAATTTGTGGGCACAGGCATTGTCGGCCACCAACTGCGCCACGCCCGCCTGGGTGACGTCGGTGTAGCGCGTATCCGGCAGCTCGATGGCGGGATGCAGCGTGGCGATAGCGGCCATCACTTCATCCTGCATGTATGGCGTAGCGCGCGGCGGCAGATCGCGCCCCATGCGGAAGGCGAACTCCATCTCCGCCAGACGCATATGGCTGCCACCGATGACGAAGACGCCGCCATTTTCGATGACACGCTCCGCCAGCAGCCGCCCGGCGATGGGACCATCGACATTGATATGATTCTGGCCCGCCACGCTGGTGGCGGCGATCTTCCAGCCGAACAAGGGCGCGGAGGTGTGTTCTTCGATGCAGGCCTGGACGCGGTAGCCTTCGGCTCTGGTGCGCGGACGCAGATTTTCCGGCAGCGCGTCGATCAACGTTTTGTCCTGCCAGTGGCGATAAAGCAATTCGCTGGCGGCCCGCAATTCGGCATCGTTCATGGTCATGCCGCTTCTTAGCGCCGGATCAGCCCTGCGGCCAGATCATCTTCACCTGGAGACCGCCAAACTCAGAGCGCTTCAGCGCGATGGTGCCGCCACGCGCCTCCACACGATCGAGGGAAATCGCCAGCCCCAGCCAGAAATGATCTGAGATTTTGGGGTGTTGGAGCGGGCGAAGGGAATCGAACCCTCGTCAGTAGCTTGGGAAGCTACAGCTCTACCATTGAGCTACGCCCGCCTGCCGGGACTGATACCACAAGGCCTGGGCTTTCGCCCAGCCCGCATGTGCGCATCGTCTTGACGCCCGCGCGCGATAAGCGGCAATCTTGAAGTCAAATAAGGAGCGTCGGCCCCCTGAAGTTGATAGGCTTTGCGTCAGGCCGCGCGACCCATCGAATAATGGGGGAACGCAGATGGTCCGGTACGCTTTATTCCCGCTCGCCTTGGTGGCGGCGGCGCCCGCGATGGCGGCCCCGCGCGACGACGTCTATTCGGCCAGCCTGCGCTGTGCGGCCATCACGGACGATCGCACCTGGCTGGATTGCTATTACGGCGCCGCCCAGCCCATGCGCGGCCAGTTGCAACTGCCGCCTGCGCCCGCCGCCCAGACGGCCCTGGTCCCTGCACTCGTCCCCGGGGCTCCCGTCCTCGCCATGCGCCCGGCACAGCCTGCCGCCGCGCGCCCTGCGGCCCCCGGCTATGTCGGCCGGACAATGGAATTTCTGACCGGCGGCGATGCGCTGGTGTCGAAGGTTGCGATCAAATCCTATACGGGCGGCGGGAGCTTCCACGTCGTTCTGGCAAACGGTCAGGAATGGATACAGATAGACGGCCAGCCCCGGTTCATCCGCTGGCGCAACGGGCCCCCGGGGCACACCGCCACGATCTGGAAAGGCGCGATGAACACCTTCAATCTCGGCTTCGACGCCGAAGCCGACCGCTACAAGGTCCGCCGGGTCAAATAACCCGCCGCCCGCCGCGCTGCCAATCCCCAGGAAACCTAGTGGCGAGGAACCCGTTGGGTCTGTGAGCACAAACGGGAGATCTCCATGGCGGGGATTATCAACAAGGCCGGCGGCAGCAGCGGCGCCGGTGGTTTCACGTTTCTGGGTGTCATTCTCGGCGCGGTCCTGCTGGCAGTGGGCGTAGTCGACTTCTTCATGTGGGACAATTACAAGAGCGGCGGCGCCCCAAGGCGGTCGTCGTGACCCAGCCGAACCGCTAACGCGACCCCACAGGAGATTTCCATGGGCGACACCATCATCGTCACGGAAGCCGAAGCCAGCCGAAGTGATTGTGGTGACCCCCGAAGCGCGCCCAAAAAGGGAAAAGACGGTCATCCAGAAGACGACGGTTACGGAAACCGGCGTCGTCGAATAGCTTTGCAGTTCATCGCATGGCCCCGCCGGGAAACCGGCGGGGCCATTTGCGTTTCCGGGCGAAAGAGCCGCGTTTTCCAACGCTTTCCTTGGGCCGGGGGGATCGCCTAGTATCCCGCCACTTTCCGGAAACCAGAAAAAGTCATGCTCGAACAAGCCCTCGCCCTGCACCGTCAAGGCCGCCTGCCCGAAGCCGAAAAGGCCTATCGCGCCATCCTGGCGCGCGATCCCAGCAACGCCGAGGTCGGCCATCTGCTGGGTACGCTGGCGCTGGATGCGGGCCTGCCGCAGGCCGCCGTGCCGATCCTCGAACATGTGGTGACGCTACAGCCCGCCAATCCGGCCTTCCATGTCTCTCTGGGCACGAGCTATGCGCAGGCTGGCCATCCGGCGGATGCGCTGCGCAGCTTCGATCAGGCCCTGACGCTCGATGACGCTTTTTTCCCGGCGCATTTTCAGCGCGGCATCGCCCTGATGGAGCCCGATCCTGAAGCCGCCCTGACGGCGCTGGGCCGCGCCATCGCGCTGCAACCGGACTCCGCCCCGGCGGACAATTACCGCGCCATCGTGCTGACGCACCTGGGCCGCTTCGACGAAGCGTTCGAGAGCTTTTCGCGCGCACTGGAACTGGCCCGCGACAATCCCATGGCGCACAGCAATTGCGGCGCCGCGCTGGTCCGCCTGGGCCGTCACGCCGATGCGCTGCCCCATCTGGAAGCCGCCGTCGCGCTGGCGCCCGACAATGGCGAGCTGCACTACAATCTGGCCGGCCCGCTGATGGCGCTGGACCGTCTGGACGAAGCGCTGGCCGTTCTCGATAGGGCGGTGGCGCTAAAGCCCGGGTTGGCCGATGCGCAGGTCAATCGCGGCCTGGTGCTGGCGCGGCTGGGACGCGCAACCGAAGCCCTTGCCTTCTTCGACCGCGCCATCGCGCTGGCGCCGGACCTGCTGGCCGCCCATATCGGCCGCACCGGCGCGCTGGTGGCGGCGGGCCGCATCGACGAGGCGCTAGCCTATAACCGCGATCTGACCAAGAATCCGGCCTTCAAGAGCGAGGCGGAATTCAGCAGCGCCTCCCTGTTGCTGCAACGCGGCGACTGGGAAGAAGGCTGGAAGCTGTACGAAGCCCGCCGCACTAAGGAAAACCCCCTCGCGATGCCACGCTATCCGCAGCCGGAATGGCTGGGCGGCGACGCGGTGAAGGGCAAGACGATCTATGTCTATGGCGAGCAGGGCCTGGGCGACATCATCCATTTCTCGCGCTATCTGCCGCTGCTGGCGGCGCGCGGCGCCAAGGTCGTCTTCTCGCCGCAGGACAAGCTGGTGCGACTGATGCAGAGCCTCGATCCCGCGCTGGAAATCCTGCCCAACATGATCCCGCCGCCGCAATTCGATTATCACACGCCGCTGATGAGCATGCCGCTGGCCTTCGGCACCCGGCCCGACAGCGTGCCCGCCGCGACGCCTTATCTGCATGCCGAACCGGCGCTGGTGGAAAAGTGGCGGCAGCGCATCGGCGCAGACGGTTTCAAGATCGGCATCTGCTGGAGAGGCAGCAACAACGCCGACATGGGCATCGACCGTTCCTTCCCCTTGAAGGCGCTGGCGCCGCTCGCCGCCATTCCCGGCGTGCGTTTGATTTCCCTGCAACAGGTCGATGGCCTGGATCAGTTGCCGAAGCTGCCGCCGGGCATGACGGTGGAAACGCTGGGCGATGATTTCGATTCCGGACCGGACGCCTTTGTGGACACCGCCGCCGCGATACAAAGCCTCGATCTCGTCATCAGCTGCGACACCTCGGTGGCGCATCTGGCGGGCGCGCTGGGACGGCCCTGCTGGACCGCCTTGAAGCACCTGCCCGAATGGCGCTGGACGCTGCACGAAAAAACCACGCCCTGGTATCCGGGCATGTCGCTGTTCCGCCAGGACGCGCCCGGCGACTGGGCATCGGTCTTCGCGGCCATGGCGGGCAAGCTGAAGGCGCAGCAGGCGTGAGCCATCTGACATGACAGAGGCCGCCTTCATCGGTGGCGACTGGGGCACCACCCGGCTCAGGCTTTTCTTGTGCGACGGCCACGGCGCGGTACTTGCGCGGGCCGAAGGTCCCGGCGCAGCCGAAGCGGATGCACGTTCTGGCGCGATATTCTCCGGCTTGACGGCGGACTGGGACAAATCCCTGCCCGCCATCCTGTGCGGCATGGTGGGTTCGACCATCGGCTGGCGGGAAGCAGCCTATCTTTCGTGCCCTGTCGCGGCGGATGCCATCGCGCAAGGCGCGCTGCGCTTCACGCATGACGGACGGTCGGTCGCAATCGTGCCGGGCCTGTCGTGCCGCAATGATGTGGGACTGTTCGATGTAATGCGAGGCGAGGAAACGCAATTGCTGGGCGCGCTGCGGCTGCGGCCCGATCTGGCGCAAGGCCGTCATCTCTTCTGCCTGCCCGGCACGCATACCAAATGGGCGGTGGTGGAAGACGGCCAGGTGCTGCGCTTCCACACCGCGCTGTCGGGCGAACTCTTCGCCCTGCTGTCGGCGCACAGCGTGCTCGCGCGCGGCGCGGGCGCGGTGAATGGCGCGCATCACACCTTTGCCGAAGGGCTGCGTGTGGCGGGCGGGGAAGCCCAGCCGGGGCTGCTGCACTTGCTGTTCAGCACCCGCAGCCGCCAGCTGGCGGGCGAAATCGAGCAGGAAGACGCCGCATCCTATCTCTCCGGCCTGGTGATCGGCACAGATGTGGCGGCCAGCCTGCGCCTGCTCGCACCCCACGGCCCGGTGACGCTGATCGGCGCGCCGGATCTGGCCGCGCTGTATGCGCAGGCGCTGGCGGAGCACACTATCGGCAGCGATAATATTGCCGGCGATGACGCGGCGCTGTCCGGCATCGCCTTTGTCCATCAAGCCTTATTGGGTGCAGCATGACCGATATCCTTGCCGAATTTCCGCTAGTCGCCATCCTGCGCGGCGTCACACCGGATCGCATTGAAAAAGTCGCGGGCGCGATCTTCGAGGCCGGCATCCGCGCCATCGAAGTGCCGCTGAACTCGCCCGATCCGTACAAGAGCATCGAAATCCTGGCGACAAAATTCACCGAGGCCATGACCGGCGCGGGCACCGTCACCAGCCCGGATGAAGTCGACCGCGTCGCCAATGCCGGCGGCAAGCTGGCGGTGTCGCCGCACACCGACGCCGCCGTAATCGCCCATGCGGTGAAGAAGGGCCTGCACCCCATGCCCGGCGTGATGACGCCCAGCGAATGCTATGTCGCGCTGAAGGCAGGCGCGCGCGATCTCAAGCTGTTTCCCGCCACCAGCCTGGGCGCAGGCCATCTCAGCGCCATCAAGGTGATCCTGCCGCCAGACGCCAGACTCTATGCCGTGGGCGGGGTCAATCCGGGCAACATGGCGGAATGGTTGAAGGCCGGTGCGGTGGGCTTCGGCCTGGGCAGCGACCTGTTCAAGCCGTCTTACGACGATGCCGAGATCGCCAGGCGCGCCAAGGCGACGGTGGAAGCCTTCAAGGCAGCGCGCGGCTAGACTGCGATAGCCGCTTTTATGGACGGATGCGCCTGGTAGTTTTCCAGCGTGAAGTCCTCGAGCTTGAAATCGAAGATATTCTTCACCGCCGGGTTCAGGCGCATTGCAGGCAGCGGCAGCGGTGCGCGCGAGAGCTGCTCCTTCGACTGCTCGATATGGTTCAGGTAGAGATGCGCGTCGCCCAGGCTGTGAACGAAGTCGCCCGGCTTCAACCCCGTCACCTGCGCCACCATCAGCGTCAGCAGCGCATAGGAGGCGATGTTGAACGGCACGCCAAGGAAAATATCGGCGCTGCGCTGGTAGAGCTGGCAGCTCAGCTTGCCGTCTGCGACATAGAACTGGAACAGGCAGTGACAGGGCGGCAGCGCCATCTTGGGAATATCCGCCGGGTTCCAGGCGGTGACGATCAGGCGGCGCGAATCCGGATTGCGCTTGATGTCGGCGATCAGGTTGCTGATCTGGTCGATGGTGCCGTCGCCCCCATTTTCCTTAGATGGGGAAGGCCATGACCGCCATTGCGAGCCATAAATCGGGCCCAGGTCGCCCGCCGCATTGGCCCATTCGTTCCAGATGGTGACGCCGCGTTCCTGCAGCCAGCGGACATTAGTTTCGCCGCGCAGGAACCAGAGTAGTTCATAGATGATGGATTTCAGGTGCAGCTTCTTGGTGGTGACCATAGGAAAACCCGCCGACAGGTCGAAGCGCATCTGGTGGCCGAAAATGGAACGCGTGCCGGTGCCAGTGCGGTCATGCTTTTCCGCTCCCGTTTCCAGGGCGAGGCGCAGCAGATCGAGATATTGGCGCATTTTGCAGGGGTTCCAGCGCGATTCTGCGCGCCCTTCATTTCTTAACCGCCAGCACCTATATTGTGAAGGTCATCCGGGTTCGCCCGGACGTCTATGGCGATAAACGGCTTCGTAATAAGCGGCTCGGACCCGGGGGCGGTACCCGGCGCCTCCACCATATGCCCACTTTTGAAGTGGGTATTTGTGGGGGCGAAACAGGATCGACGAACGTGTAAAGGCTGTCCTTTCTCCCGGTATGGTTCCGCCGTCATCGGGCTATTGTTTAGGTGCCAACGATAATGAAATGGCCCTCGCTGCCTAACTACGGTTAGCCAAGCGCGGTTTCGGTGGGTGCACCGGGCAACAGAAACACCCACCACTTTCCCCCGCAAAGCCTCCTTGGAATTATGACAAATCAGGGCTTTTCGCCGCGCATAACGGGCGATTGACTTGGGCCTCGCGGCGCTTAGTCTTGACCCCCCATGGCAAAGGATTTCATCGGATACCAGGCTTTGACCGACGCGGCGCTGCGCGGCGTCGTGCGCGAATCTTTGCGCGGTATCGAAAAGTCTGGCCTGATCGGGGCGCACCACTTCTATCTCACCTTCAAGACCCACGCCGATGGCGTGGACATTCCGGACTTTCTCAAGGAGCAGTATCCGGACGAGATGACCATCATCATCCAGCACCAATATTGGGCGCTGAAGGTGAAGGATGATTATTTCGAGGTGACGCTGACCTTCAAGAAGCTGCCCGCGCCCTTGCACATTCCCTTCTCGGCCCTGACCGCTTTCTTCGATCCGGGCGTGCAGTTCGGGCTTCAGTTCCGCAGCGAGGCCGATGCGGCCAAGGCCGCCCAGCCTTCCCCCGTGGTGGTGCCTGCACCCATGGCCGAAAGCCCGGAAACCTCTGCGGACGATGCGCCCGATCCAGTGGTGGCCCCGGACAAGGCCGCCCCGGCAGGCGAAGTCGTCAGCCTCGACTCTTTCCGCAAGAAATAGTACCCGGACGGACATTTCATTTGCGGCGGCCTGGCTCACGCCTAACGCCGCTTAATTTGCGGCGGTCCGGCTCACGCCTAACGCCGCTTTCCGGGGCTGTCCATGACCAAAACCCGCACCGAGACCGATACGTTCGGCCCCATCGAAGTTGACAACTCCCGCTATTGGGGCGCGCAGGCGCAGCGTTCGCTGGGCAATTTCAAGATCGGCTGGGAGAAGCAGCCCGCCTCGATCATCCGCGCCCTTGGCATCATCAAGCAGGCCGCGGCGCAAACCAACATGAAGCTGTCGGGGCTGGATGCGAAGATCGGCGAAACCATCATCGCCGCCGCGCAGGAGGTGATCGACGGCAAGCTGAACGACCATTTCCCGCTCTCGGTATGGCAGACCGGTTCGGGCACCCAGTCGAACATGAACGCCAATGAAGTGATCTCCAACCGCGCCATCGAGATGCTGGGCGGCACGATGGGCAGCAAGAAGCCGGTCCATCCCAACGATCACGTCAATATGAGCCAGTCGTCCAACGACACCTATCCCACCGCC
>CANFDA010000087.1 GCA_947445215.1 Alphaproteobacteria bacterium
ATCTCACCAATGCCAGAGATGCCGATCTGACGCGTTTTCGCAACCATAATATTGGCTTCGTCTTCCAGTTTCATCATCTGCTGCCAGACCTTACGGCGGAGGAAAATGTGATGATGCCCGCCGCTTCTGCATTGGGCCTCGAAACCGCAACTATTCGCAAACGCGCTCGCGAACTACTCGATGCGGTAGGGTTGTCTGACCGCCGCACCTATCGTCCCGCCGCCATGTCCGGCGGCCAGCGCCAGCGCGTTGCCGTGGCCCGCGCCCTCATCAACCAACCTGCGCTAGTGCTGGCGGACGAACCCACCGGCAATCTCGACCGCGAATCCGCCGACCATGTGATGGAACTTCTGGAAAGCATCAACCGCGACACCGGCACCAGCTTTCTCATATCCACCCATGATGCGCACGTGGCGAGCCGCTGCACCCGACAGATCGGCCTTGTGGATGGCCGGGTCGTCCGAGACTACGGTCGTGTGACACCACCAGTGGTGTGCGTCGTCAGAACAATTGAGTCAGTTGATGGCGTAGATTAAGTTAGAACTGGCCTCATCTGGTTGGTTGATCATAATTGTATTTTATTTTGTTGAAGCAATCGTCTTTGAGCGATGCTTTTTCTTTTGATGTGTGAGCTTTCCAGCGGATGGCCTGGCCCCTGCCGAAGTAAACGTCAGCAGGCGTCAGATTATCCAGGCTCTAATGGTAACGCTGATAGTTATAGTGATCGATGAACGCTGCGATCTGCATTTCCAAGTTATCAGCCCTAGCCGTGTCGTCCGCCAATCAGCGTTTACCAGCTTCCAGGAACTCCTTGGACCAGACGTAGTAAAAAGAATGGGCAAATGCCCTGCCGATGGCATAGCTCGGCTATGCTGTCCTCACAGCGCAGGCCATCCATCACAATCCGGATCTTATCCTCGGCAGAGTAATGCTTACGGGTGGTGCGGCGGATATCATTCTAAACGCTCTCGGCTGGCGATTTAAGGCTTGGCGCTTTCGTTCTCATCGGCTGTCCTTTCTCAAGGGGATGAAACCAAATTCCTCACTTAGCTAAAACCCCCATTCCTGTCTCATAGGCACTGACGGCGGACAGAAATTAGAATTAAAGTATTATTAAATAAGAAACTGATTCGTATTTTTCGGTCAAAAATGTCCAGAAATCCAACGTTTATTAGACTTCGAAAGATCATGGCATACAGTATTATAAACTGTGTTGTTGCGAGTTTCGAGGTTATTTCGGCTGCAGCTCAACAACTGCCATCACCTATGCTGAGCATTCCGCGGACTTCCAATGCCAGCTTAGATTGGGGTTTTTCGGGTGGGTTCGACATTTCCTCAGGTAAATATGGTGCCAAATGTGGCGTAAACATAACTGCGATCACCTGTGCCACCACCGGCACCACCCTGATATCTATTCCCATGACTGGAATGCTACAGGTTGGCAGGCTGCGCCTAGAAGCAACCGTTCCCTTTCACCATATCCAAGGTCCAGGTAGACTTTCTGGTAACTTTGGTATCCCAGTTATCGTCGCGCCTTCCACTGCAGACCCGAAGCACAGGTCCGGTCTAGGAGACATTAGTATTGGCGGGGCATGGCTTATCTCACGTGAAAACAGCTTATTTCCCGGTATCGAAATCGCTGGTGTAACTAAACTACCGACTGCCGGTAACGGGTTTGGCACAGGCAAGAGCGATTTTGGTGCCCAACTAAGTTTGCACCGCACCCTAACACCTTGGCTCAGCGCATACGGATCACTTGGCTATCTGTGGGTAGGCGAAACCAACAGCATAAAACTACACAGTGGTGCACATGCCGCAGGCGGAGCTCTATTCAAGTTCGGTAGTTTCGGCGGGGGCGCAATACTCGATTTTCAGCAAAGTAGCTGGACAGGCGCTCCGGACCAAGTCTCGTTTAATCCGTATCTGACCTGGTATGTAGCTGGTGGATTGGGTGTAACGATCTACACTACTGTTGGAATGACACGCGCTAGTCCTAACCGGGCGATAGGATTTCGACTTTCTCTATAATAGAGGCGCCTGTATACCATCTGAGTGACCGGTGTCCCGCCCCTCTGAAAAGGTCCTCCTGATCTGCCCCCATCCAAGTGATCCAGGAGCTATCCTAGCGATCGGCCACACTATAAGCGGGCGGAACTTTCCCACTTTACGAGCAATCCGTTGCACCTGGACCTCGCCTTTTACGCCGTCGCCATCCCTGCCGTGATTTTGATGGGGCTCGCAAAAGGCGGCTTTTCGGGCGTCGGCCAGATTTCGGTTCCCCTGCTCGCCATTGTCGTGTCGCCGGTGCAGGCCGCCGCCATTCTGCTGCCGATCCTGCTGGTGCAGGATGCCGTGGGCGTCTGGGCGTTCCGGCACAACTGGGACGCGTATATTCTCAAAGTCATGGTGCCGGGCGCAGCGGTGGGAATTGTTGCGGGCTATCTGCTAGCCGCCAAGGTTTCGGTTTCCGCCGTTCTGGGAACGCTGGGGGTGATCTCGATCCTGTTCGCGCTCTACCAGCTATGGGGCCGCCGTGCCGCCAGCGCCCTGGCCTCGCCACCACGCTCGTCCACGCCGATGGGATTTGCCTTGGGGATAGCATCCGGCTTCACCTCGCAGATCGCCCATGCCGGCCTGCCGCCTTTCCAGATGTGGGTGCTGCGCAAAAAGCTGGCGCCCGCGACCTATATCGGCACCGCGGCGCTGTTCTTCGCCATCATCAACTGGGTGAAAGTGCCCGCCTATGCCGCGCTGGGCCAGTTCACGCGCGAGAACCTGTTTGCCGCCCTGACGCTGATGCCGGTGGCCATCGCCTCGACCTTCGCAGGCGTCGCGCTGGTGCGCCGTGTGCCAGCGGAAGGCTTTTACACCGCGATCTACCTGCTGATGATCGCGGTGGGCGGCCAACTGATCTGGAAGGCCCTGGTTGGTTAGGCGCTCTGCGGCGGCGTTAGCAACCTGACAATTCCCAGCCACACACCCCGTCCCCAGCTCACCGTATCGACCGAGCAAGACCGTATGCAGGGTGGAGCGTAGGTACCATCAACGGAAAATTTTGGGTGCCTGGGTAGTGGGGTCTGCCCAAGGGGAATTATGGAGGGCCTAGGGGGCTTGCCACGAGGGACTAAGTGGTTTCCGCGGTGCCATATGCGGGCTGCCAGCCAGCGGCCAGGGCAGGGCGTGACCTGTACCAATGCGTGGTGCCAAGTGGACGAGGGTAAACCCATACCAGCGGCGCTATATTGTGGGTTCTAATGTGGGAACGATTTTTCGAAGTCGCCTGTTAAACAACTGAAAATATTATATTTATTTTATTAAAATGGCTCCCCGGGCAAGATTCGAACTTGCGGCCAACCGGTTAACAGCCGATTGCTCTACCACTGAGCTACCGAGGAACAGTAACGGGGCGCTATCTAGCGCCTCGCGGTCACGATGACTATATCAAACTAACCAAAAGTGAAGATTTTTTGCGAGCGCGGCCAAGGGCATGAACGGCATACACCATATCCGCCTCGGCAAATGGTCCGTTCCGCTGCCCAGATCGGCAGCCCTGCGCATCGCCATGGGTGTTTTGCTGATTCTCTGCGGTTTCGTGGGCTTCCTGCCGATATTGGGCTTCTGGATGGTGCCAGTGGGGGTGGTGGTGCTGTCCATCGACCTGCCCATCGCCCGCCGCCTGCGCCGCAAGGTCGAGGTCTGGTGGGGCAAGCGCAGTGAGCGCAAGGCCCCCCGAACACGGGCCCGCCTCAAAGAAAAATGAGGCCGGGTGTTAGCCCGGCTCCAAGGCGTTGGGTATTGGTGGGGTGTCTTCAAGGAGCACGCCTGGTGCATAGCCTAACCATGGTTAATTACGGGCTTAATTATCCCGCAAAAGTTCCCTGCACCGAAGTAAAGGGGTGCCCAATCAAGGGGTGGGATGGCCCGAAAAGGGCTGGAGGCCTCGCCCGGAATTGAACCGGGGTTCACGGATTTGCAATCCGCTGCGTCACCACTCCGCCACGAGGCCCCGCCAGGCGGGACCGCGCTATAACAGACCCGCCCGCGTCCTCACAAGCGACCTGAACGGCGGCGGCAAAGGGGCGCGTTGTCGGGCCGGGACAGGGGTCCTATAAGCGAAGGGATTTCTTATCGGTCTTCCCGCCATGTCCGCTGCCGCCCGGCTTCACATGATAGACAGCCAGATCCGGCCCAGCGATGTCACCGACGCGCGCCTTCTGGCCGCCTTCTATACCGTGGCGCGCGAGAATTTTGTGCCGCGTGGCGCCCGCGCCATCGCCTATGCCGATGTACCGGTGGAAGTCGTGCCGGGCCGTTTCCTGCTGGAGCCGCGCTGCTTCGCCAAGCTGCTGCAGATGGCCCAGATTTGCGCCGAAGACCGCGTTCTCGATGTTGGCTGCGCCACCGGCTATTCCAGCGCCGTGCTGGCGCGCCTGGCGGGCCGGGTGGTGGCGCTGGAACAGGATGCCGACCTGCTGCGCATCGCCAGCGACGCGCTGTCCCTCACGGCCAACATTACGCTGGTGCAGGGTGGCTTGATCGAAGGGGCGAAGATGGAAGGCCCGTTCGACGTCATCATCGTCGAAGGCGGAATCGAACAGACGCCCGACACGCTGCTGTCGCAGCTCGCCGAAGGCGGCCGTCTGGTGGCAGTGATGCAGGAAGGCGCGCAGGGCCGCGCCACCCTGTTTAAAAAGGATAATGGCGGCATCGGCCACCGCGCCGTTTTCGACGCCTCAGCCCCGCTGCTGGCCGGGTTCAAGAAGGCCATGGGCTTCGTTTTCTGAGCCCGTCTGGACCCCTTCGCGTATTAACCATATCTTTGCCATCGGCACGGCACTGTCTTAGGGTTTCGGGACTTACCTGGAGCCGCCATGTCTGACGCGCAGCACGAACAGACGATGGAGGATATTCTCGCCTCCATCCGCAAGATCATTTCCGAGGATGCGCCCGAACCCGAGCCGATCCATGATCTGATGTACGAGATCGTGGCGCCGGCCGCACCGATGGCTGCCGCCGCCAGTGACATCTTCTCCGACAGCACCCGCAAGGCGCTGGACGATGCCTTCGGCTCTCTTCCTGACGATGAGCCGGCCCCGGCACCGGTCCAGCCGCGTGCGGCCGCTCCGTTCGCGCCAGTGGATGGCTCGACGGTCGAGAATGTCTTCGAGCGCGCCGTGCGTGAGAGCTTCGAGCCGGTGCTGAACAAGTATCTTGACGACAATTCCGCCGCCGTGGTCGAGCGCATGATGCCGCTGATCCGCGAATGGATGGACGAGCATTTCCCGCCGCTGCTGGAAGGCGCCGTGCGCGCCGAAATCGAGCGCGTTGTCAGGTCGCGCGGCACGAATCGCTAATTACGCCATCTCAGAACCAAGGAAACGGCTCGCTTCGGCGTGCCGTTTTTCTTTAGACCTTAAATTGCGTCCACGGACCGCGAATGGCAAGGGTGATGCCGGGATGATAGGCATTGACGAACATCACCTGTCCATCCGGCGAGAAGCAGGCCCCCGCCAGTTCCGTGTCCATGGTCAACCGCCCCAGCGCATAGACCTGTCCTGACGGTGCGATGCCGCGCAGGTAATTCATCTTGTCGCCGGTTTTGTCCTCACACACGATCAGATGTCCCTGCGGCGACACGGTGAGGTTGTCGCCATATTCAAAGACGCGCGGATCGGTGGATTCGACAAAGAGCTGAAGCTGGCCGGGATGATCGGCTTCTTCCTTGCGCCCTTCATACGGGCTGGGGACATAGCGCATGATCTGGCCCAGTTGCAGCGGCCCGCCCGACGTGCAGGTGAAATAGAATTCCCGCGCGCCATTGGGCTTCAACGCCAAGTGCAGTCCCTCGCCCCGGGCGAACTGCACCGCACCTCGGGCGCGTCCACGCAAGCGCAAATCGTCCAGGGGGCTGTCCACGCCACGCATGTCGAGCCAGCGCACGGCGCGGGTGGAACGCGGCGCGAAATCCTTGCCATACCAGTTGCGGCTGTCTGTCTCGGCATTGGCATTGGCCCACGCCAGCGCCTGTAGCCGTCCGCCCTTGCCTAGTTCGCCGGCCTGGTTAGGCAGAAATCGATAGAACAGGCTATCGTCACGATCCTCGGTCAGATAGACGATGCCGGTCGCCGGATCTACGGCAGCGGCCTCATGGCGGTAGCGGCCCATGTCCTTCAGCGGTTGCGGCGCGACCAATCCCTTGTGGGCGGAGGGAATCTCGAACACCCAACCGTGACTCTCAGTGCTGTCGGGCGCCGTGTTGACCGCTTCCTCGCAGGTCAGCCAACTGCCCCAGGGCGTGATGCCGCCGGCGCAGTTTGTGCTGGTGCCGGTGAGAGAGAGAAATTCGGATACGCGGCGACCGGTGGCGACATCCACGATCAGGGTCGAAGTGCCACCGGGAAAGACGCGGCCATCGGCGGCAGAGCGTCCGAAATGTGGTAACGCGGCCAAGCGGGATTGCAGCTCCGTCGTTCCTAGCGCGGCGTTGCGGGCCCATCCCGCCTCGTTGAGGGTCAGTTCATGGTTTCGCACCAGCGCCACCTTGCCGAGCCCGGCGGCGAAGCAGCCCATGCCGTCGAAATTGCCGGGGGCATGGAAGCCGTCATCCATCCGGTCGCCAGCGCGCGACACAACCTGGTAGCTGAAGCCTTCCGGAAGGTCGAGCAGCCCGGCAGGATCAGCACGCAGGTCACCATAGCCGGGGATTTCGTTGCGGTAAGGGACGTCCTGATAGGCGGCGTGCGCCCAGCGCGACATGCCCGCAAAGGCGGCTGTGGTGAGCGCAGCGAAACCGAATTGGCGGCGGGAAAGCATGCGGGAATCCTGATCTGAAACGTACAACCATGTACTAAATCTTTGTGACAATCTTTCGACAAGCGGCATCCGGCCACCTTATTACCGCCGTTTCCGAGGTTTAAAGTCCGGCAGGGGGTGGGGGTTGACCCCGCCGCAAATCTTTCGCATTTGCCCTGCCATGCTCGACAAGACCTTCAGCCCGAATGACGTGGAAGGGCGCATTTACGCCCAGTGGGAGGCCAGCGGCGCCTTCAAGCCCGGCCGCCGCCCGGATGCGGAGCCGTTCTGCATCGTCATCCCACCGCCCAACGTCACCGGCCGTCTTCATATCGGCCACGCCCTGAACAACACGCTGCAGGATGTTCTGGCGCGCTTCGAGCGTATGCGGGGCAAGGATGTGTTGTGGCAGCCCGGCACCGATCATGCAGGTATTGCCACCCAGCTTGTTGTCGAGCGCCAGTTGGCCGAGCGCCAGATGTCGCGACAGCAGATGGGCCGCGAGGCCTTCCTGGCCGAGATCTGGAAATGGAAAGCCGAAAGCGGCGGCGCCATCCTGGAGCAGCTGCGCCGCCTGGGCGCATCCGCCGACTGGTCGCGCGAACGCTTCACCATGGACGAGGGCCTGAGCAAGGCCGTCACCAAGGTGTTCGTCCAGCTCTATCGCGATGGCCTGATCTACAAAGACAAGCGCCTTGTGAACTGGGATCCGCGCATGCAGACGGCGGTCTCCGATCTCGAAGTCGAAAGCATCGAACTCAAGGGATACCTCTGGCACATAAAATATCCGATCGAGGATAGCGAACAGTTTATCACCGTGGCGACGACGCGGCCTGAAACGCTGCTGGGCGATACCGCCGTGGCGGTGCATCCCGATGACGAGCGTTACAAGGCACTGGTGGGCAGGATGGCGGTGCTGCCGCTGACAGGGCGGCTGATCCCCATCATTGCTGACGACTATGCCAATCTGGAAAAGGGTTCAGGCGCGGTCAAGATCACGCCCGGCCACGACTTCAACGATTTCGAGCTCGGCAAGCGCCACAAGCTGCTGCTGATCAATATCCTGAACAAGGACGGCACGCTGAACGGCGAGGTGCCCGCGCCGTATCGTGGTCTTACAACTGCTGCTGCACGCAAGAAGATCGTGGCAGATCTGGAAGCGATGGAGCTTCTGGAAAAGATCGAGCCCATAACCCATGCCGTACCGCATGACGAAAAGACCAAGACGGTAATGCTGGAGCCTTTCCTGACGGAGCAATGGTACCTGAATGTGCAGCCGCTGGCAGACAAGGCCATCGCGGCGGTGGAGCAGGGCAAGACCAAGTTCGTACCGGAGAAATGGGCCGAGACCTATTTCACCTGGCTGCGCAACATCCGCCCCTGGTGCATCTCGCGCCAGCTCTGGTGGGGTCACCAGATTCCGGTCTGGTACGGACCCGATGGCGACATCTATTGCGCCGAAACAGAGTATGAGGCGCAAGCGCTGGCCGGTGGCAAGCCGCTGAAGCGCGACGCCGACGTGCTCGACACCTGGTTTTCATCGGGCCTGTGGCCCTTCTCGACCATGGGGTGGCCGGACAACACGCCGGAACTGAAGAAGTTCTATCCCACCAGCGTGCTGGTGACGGGCTTCGACATCATCTTCTTCTGGGTCGCCCGCATGATGATGTTCGGCATCCATGTCATGGGCGAGATCCCGTTCCATAACGTGGTAATCCACAACCGCGTGCTGGATGAGCATGGCGCCAAGATGTCCAAGACCAAGGGCAATGTGGTCGATCCCCTGGTGCTGGTGGACGAGTTCGGCGCCGACGCGCTGCGCTTCACGCTCGCCCTGGCGGCGGGCCAGAGCCGCGACATGCGCATCGGCCCCAGCCGCGTCGAGACCAGCCGCAACTTCGCCACCAAACTTTGGAACGCGGCCCGCTTCTGCGAGATGAACGCTTGCGTCGCCGTGCCGGGCTTCGACCCGGCGGGCTTGCACCAGACCGTCAACAATTGGATCGTGGCCGAGACGGCGAAGGCTGCGTCGGAAATCACCGCATCGCTGGCGAACTTCAAATTCAACGAAGGTGCGAGCGCAGCCTATCACTTCGTCTATGACGTGTTCTGCGACTGGTATCTCGAATTCGCCAAGCCGCTGTTCAATGGCAGCGACGAGGCGGCAAA
>CANFDA010000088.1 GCA_947445215.1 Alphaproteobacteria bacterium
GGCGCCTTAGGGCTTGGGGATTTCGTTCTCATCGGTAGTCCTTTCTCAAGGCGATGAGACCAAATTCCTCCCTTAGCTAAAACCCCTTTTCTGTCTCATAGGCCCTGACGGCGGACAGTAGGATGATTTGTGGGATGTAATAACCAGCGTCTGTAAATGCTAGTTATATCAAATAGTTATATTGAATTCTGGCGGACAGGGAGGGATTCGAACCCTCGAACGGCTTTCACCGTTACACACTTTCCAGGCGTGCGCCTTCAACCACTCGGCCACCTGTCCGCATCAGAGAGTTGGGGAGATAAACTGTCCTGCCCGCCCTCGCAAGTCCCTTGAAAATACTGCGGAAAATCCCGGAAATGGCGTCTGGAAGCTTTAGTCCGCCCCCGGTATGGCAAAGTCACGCCGGGCCGAGACGATGGAGATGGTGTAGCCCGCCAACACGTCGAACAGGCACATCGCCACCAAGAGGAAGAAGGCGCTGGTGGTGAAGCCCTTCAGCAGCAGGAATTCCACCAGCGCCGCCACAAAGGTGAGGGTCGAGAAGGCGTGGTTGAGAATCTCGCCGCGCCCGGTGCGGGTCGCCTTCACGATCTCCACAAAGAGCAGGCAGAAGGTCGCGGTCACAAATACATCCGTGCCGGTCAGGCTCCAGACATCGCCGGATGGCATGGTGATGGGAAAGGGCTAGGCCAGCAGCGTGGCGGCGTCCTGGCCCGCCATTCCGCCGCCAAAGGCGAGCAGATTGTAGAATCCCAGCGCGAAAGGCATCAGTGGAAAAGCGCCCATGTCGTGAAGCCCCGGTTTGCGGGTGGCAGACTTCACGGATCCGCGGGCTAGAGTTCTTCGGCCCCGGCGCGGCCGCGGTGTCGGCGCAGCAGCCAGAGCACGCCCAGCAGGTCGGCGCCGCTCACCAGCAAGCGGCCGAAATTGGTGTATTTCGATTGGCCGGCGGTGCGGTGGCGGTGATTCACCGGCACGAAGCGCACCTGCCAGCCCTCGCGCAGCGTCAGCGCGATCAGGTAGCGGTGGATGTGATCGAAATACGGCATCGCCAGGAACAGGTCGCGGCGGAAGGCTTTCAGGCCGCAGCCGGTGTCTGTGGCGCCGTCCTTCAACATCCAGTTGCGGAAGGCGTTGCCCGCCTTGGATGCCAGGCGGCGGCTGGTGGTGTCCTTGCGCTTGGTGCGCAAGCCGGAAACCAGACCCACGTCGGGGTCGGCTTCTAGCAGGCGCAGCAGCTTAGGAATGTCGGCGGGGTCGTTCTGGCCGTCGCCGTCCAGGGTGATTATGATGGCGCCCCGCGCCGCGATCACGCCGCTGTGAATGCCCCGGCTCTGGCCCAGGTTGCGGTCGTGGCGCAGCACCCGAAGGGCCGGAATTTCCGACTTGAGCGCGCTCAACGCCTCCGCTGTGCCGTCAGACGAACCGTCATCGATGAAGATGATCTCGTGCGAGGCCTCAGGCGCCATCGCCGCAGCGATCTCGCGCGCCAGCGGGCCGACATTGGCCGCTTCGTCCTTGACCGGCACCACCACCGATAACACCACGCTCATTGCGAATTCCTACGGGACACTGGCTGGGACCGGCCTTATACAGGCACAAGACCCCTCGCAAACAGGGCCGGGTCACTGGGAAACGCATGGCAGACGGCGATTTGGCGGCAGAAGAGGCGGCGGCAACGGGCCCGAAGGGCATTCCGGGCTTCCTGGGCCGCCATCCGGTGCCGATTCTGTCGCTGCTCTGTCTGCTGCTCTGGCTGCCCGGTATATTCAGTCTCCCCGCCCTGGACCGCGACGAGAGCCGCTTCGCCCAGGCGTCGCGGCAGATGATCGAGTCGGGCAACTATGTCGATATCCGGCTGGGGCAGGTGCCACGCTACAAGAAGCCGGTGGGTATCTACTGGCTGCAATCGGCCACCACCGCCGCCACCGCGCCTTTTGTGGGTACGCAGACGATCTGGACCTATCGACTGGCCTCGCTGATGGGCGCGCTGCTGGCGGTGTGGCTGACGGTGTGGAGCGCCCGCGCCGTGCTGCCGCCACTGGGAACCTTCGTGGCGGGCGCGGTGATGGCGGGCACGTTGTTGCTGACGGCGGAAGCCAGCATCGCCACCACCGACGCGGTGCTGCTGGCTTGCTGCGTGGCGATGCAAGGCGTGGCTCTGCGTGTTTACAAGGCATCTCGCGAGGCGGATGCGCCATCGCCGTCCAACAGTCTGCTGCTGCTGGGCTGGGTGACGCTGGGGCTGGGCATTCTGGTCAAGGGTCCGGTGACGCCAGTGCTGGCGGCGGTGACGCTGATCCCGCTTTGCCTCTGGGACAGGCAATATCGTTGGCTGGTGCGTTTCCGGCCATTGCTGGGTCTGCCGGTGGTGCTGGCGATCGTGGTGCCCTGGCTGATCGCGATTGCACTGGCCAGCAACGGCGCCTTCTTCGAACAGTCGCTGGGCGACGATTTTGCCGCCAAGCTGGCGGGCGGGCAGGAGAGCCATGGCGCGCCGCCGGGGTATTTCCTGTTGCTTTCCGCCGCCACCTTCTGGCCCGCGATCCTGTTTCTCTTCCCGGCCATCGCCGCCGCAGTGCTGCGCCATCGCGAGCCGGTGATCCGTTTCCTGCTGTGCTGGGCCGCGGGCTGGTGGCTGTTGGTGGAGATCGTGCCCACCAAGCTGCCGCACTACATCATCACTGCCTATCCCGCCTTCGCGATACTGGTGGCGGCCTGGCTGAGTAGCCCGGCGCTGGCGAACCTGTGGGGAAAGATCGCTGGCTGGGTGGCGTGTGTGCAGTTTGTGGTGGGCGCGGGCGCACTCGCCGGCGCGCTGGTGCTGTTGCCGCGCCTGTATGGCGGCGGCGATATCCCTTGGCTGTGGGGCGTAGCTGCCTTGGGCATTATCCTGGCTCTGACCGCGCTAGGCCTGCACACCCTGGGCAAATGGGGCTGGGCGCTGGCAGCGATGCTGGCGGCAGCGCTTGCGTTCTATCCCGCCATCACCGCAGGCGCTGGTCCCCATCTAGACCAGCTGTGGATGACACGGCGGCTGGCGGCCGAAACCCAGCGCCATGTGGCGGCAGGTGACCCGCCGCCGGTGCTGGCGGGCTATGACGAGCCCAGCATGCTGTTCGCGCTGGGCGCGGACCTCGGGCTTTCCGACGGCAAGGGCGCGGCGGTGATCGCGGCGCGCAATGGCGGACTGGCGCTGATCGAGGCGCAGGAGCGCGGGCCTTTCCTTGCCCGGTTGGCGGAGTTGCAGGCGGACGCCGCGGCGCTGGCGACCGTGGAAGGCTTCAACTATTCGCGCGGCCGCAAGGTGCTGGTGACGATCTACCGCGTCGGCCAGACCGCGCGGTAAAGCGGCGCGAAGTGCGCAGCTGGGCGCGTTAATCTCTGTTGCGATTTACCGTAAACGCGAACTCCGCTTCGTCTCGGATTGGGACACCGCTAGCGTGCCCGTTCCATAAGGCAGTTGACGGTGATGAGAGACAGACGGCGCAACCTTCGGGTTGACAGGGGCTTTGGAAAGCGGTTGGGCGTGTGGTGCCTGGGCACGCTTGCCCTCCTGTTGCTGATGGCGACCAATCTCTATTTCCGCTCTGGCGGCGCGTCGGCCGAGGATGTTTCCCTCGACGCGCTCCGGGCGGCCTATGCGCGCGTGCAGCCGGGTGAGACTGCCGCGCCCGACCTGGCGGGGCTGGGCTTCGACACCGCCAATGGCGGTGTTCGCCGCCTGATCTATCTCTGGCTGATGGAGTATTTCGCGCCCAGGGACAGCAGCGGCTTCGACCAGATGGATCCGGCGGCGCAAAAATGCCTGAACACTCCGGATGACTGCAGCGCCTTTATCATCCGTTTGGCGCGCGCCACCGGCAGCGAGCAGCACGCCACCTTCGGCTTCGTCAATGCCGTCGAGGCCTCCGGACCGCGGGCCGAAGTCGAGGTCGTGTTTCTGATCCATGATGGCCGTATCGCTTATAAGGCGATGACGGGAAACTAAAAGAAAAAAGGGCCCGTAAGGGCCCTTTGAGTTTGTTGCCTTCCGGAGCGACACAATGTGTCGGGCTTTTGGCCCCGCATCGCCCGCTGTCGCGGCCGATTAAAATGAGATCAACATACTTGCAAGATGGATAGCCTGGGCTCGCTATCGCGGGGCCAAAACCATCATCATCTGACGGCCTTCCATCTTAGGATACTGCTCCAGCTTGGCGAAAACTTCGGTGTCCTTCTGGACCCGGGTCAGCAATTCCATGCCTAGATGCTGGTGCGCCATCTCGCGTCCGCGGAAGCGCAGTGTGACCTTGACCTTGTCGCCTTCATCGAAGAAGCGCTTCATCGCGCGCATCTTCACGTCGTAATCGTGAACGTCGATGGTCGGGCGCATCTTGATCTCCTTGATCTCGATGACCTTCTGCTTCTTGCGGGCCTCGTTGGCCTTTTTCTGCTGCTCGTACTTGAACTTGCCATAGTCCATCAGCTTGCAGACGGGCGGCTTGTTGTCGGGCGAGACTTCGACCACGTCGAAGCCCTTTTCCTCGCCCAGCGCGAGCGCCTCGTCGAGGCCCAGCTCGCCATATTTCTCGCCGTCATCACCGATCAGAAAAATCGTCTTTGCGATGATCTCGTCATTGATGCGCGGACCACCCTTGATGGGGGCCTTTTGGTCCTGCTGAAAACGCCTGGGGACTATGACTCTCTCCTGGTTTGGTAACGTACGCGCACGCCTGAACGGTCTCGCGAGGGGGTGTTTCCAGCCAGCCTCACGAAACGGTTTGTCCGGTCATGCAGTGGGTGGGTCCTCGGGCTACCGCTCAACGCAGGTCGGGCGGGACGGCTTCGGTCGAGAGCATAGAAATTGCCGCGTCCAGCGCAAGGCTTTCCTGCTTCTCAACCCCCAGTTTCCGCACCGTTACGGTACGATTCTCGGCCTCCCGGCGGCCCAAAACGAGCAGATAGGGCGTCTTGGCCAGGGAGTGCTGACGCACCTTGTAGTTGACGGTCTGGTTGCCGGTATCCAGCACGGTGCGGATTCCCGCCGCTTTCAGCGCCGCCACGACCTCGCGGGCATACGGGTCGGCATCCGACACCACTGTCGCCACCGCCGCTTGCACCGGCGCCAGCCAGAGCGGGAACTTGCCGGCATAGTGCTCGATCAGCACGCCGATGAAGCGCTCCATCGAGCCGACAATGGCGCGGTGGAGCATCACCGGCGCATGCTTGTTGCCGTCTTCGCCGATATAGTTCGCGCCCAGCCGTTCGGGCATGTTGAAGTCCACCTGCAGTGTGCCGCACTGCCATTCGCGTCCGATAGCGTCGGTAAGCGTGAACTCGATCTTGGGGCCGTAGAAGGCGCCTTCGCCAGGGTTGAAGGTGAAGTCCAGCCCGGCGGCGCGGGTGGCTTTTTCCAGCGAGCCTTCCGCCAGGTCCCACACCGCGTCCGAGCCGATGCGCTTTTCCGGCCGGGTGGAGAGCTTCACCTTGACCGACTCGAAGCCCAGGTCGCGATAGGCGCGCAGCAGCAATTCGCAGAAGCTTTTGGTCTCGTCTGTGATCTGGTCGTTGGTGCAGAAGATGTGGGCGTCGTCCTGCACGAAACCGCGCACCCGCATGATGCCGTGGAGCGCGCCCGACGGCTCATAACGGTGGCAGGAGCCGAACTCGGCCAGCCGCAGCGGCAGTTCGCGGTAGGACTTGGTGCCCTGCTTGAAGATCTGGATGTGACCGGGGCAGTTCATCGGCTTCACTGCCAGGGTGCGGTTCTCATCCTCGACTTCGGCGATGAACATGTTCTGGTGGAACGTGTCCCAGTGACCCGACTGTTCCCACAGCTTGCGGTCGAACAGCAGCGGCGTCTTGATCTCGTTGTAGCCGGCCTCGCCGACGCGGCGGCGGATGTAGTTTTCCAGCGTGCGCCAAAGCGTATGGCCGTTGGGATGCCAGAAGACTTGGCCCACCGCTTCTTCCTGCATGTGGAACAGGTCCATCTCGCGGCCTAGCTTGCGGTGGTCGCGCTTCTCGGCCTCCTCTAGGCGGGTGAGATAGGCGTCCAGTTCCTTCTTGTCGCGCCAGGCGGTGCCGTAGATGCGCTGGAGCTGCGCATTCTTGGCGTCACCGCGCCAATAGGCGCCCGCAATCTTTGTCAGCTTGAAGGCGTCGCCGATCTCGGCGGTGGTGCGAAAATGCGGCCCACGACAGAGATCATGCCAGTCGCCATGCCAATAGATAAAGACATCTTCGTTCGACGGAATCGAGGCGATCAACTCGGCCTTGAAGCTTTCGCCGATATCCTTGAAGTGCTGCACCGCCTTGTCGCGCGGCCAGACTTCACGGCGGGTCGGGCGTGCTTCCTTGACGATCTCGTGCATGCGCGCCTCGATCTTCGGCAGATCATCGGGCGTGAAGGGCTCGGCGCGGGCGAAGTCGTAATAGAAGCCGTCATCGATCGCCGGGCCGATGGTGACCTGGGTGCCAGGATAGAGATCCTGCACAGCCATCGCCAGCAGGTGCGCGGCGTCGTGGCGGATCAGCTCCAGCGACTTCTCGTCCTTCCTGGTGATGATACGGATATGGGCGTCGCCTTCGAGCGGGCGGAACAGGTCCCACTCCTTGCCATCGACCTCCAGAATCAGGGCGGCCTTGGCCAGGCCGGGCCCGATGGCGGCGGCGATGTCGCTGCCGGTCACGCCGTGCGGGAACGTTAGGGCCTTGCCGTCGGGCAAGGTCACGGTCACGGTCACGGAGGCGGTGGGCGCAGACACTGGCAACTCCAGGGAAAAACAGGGCCGGACCTTTGGCGCAGCCACTGTTCCCCGTCAAGCGTTGCTGCGTCATGGGCTTGTTTTGAAGCTTTCGGAGGCATATATTGGCCGTGTGAGGAAGGGGTTCCGCACATGGATGTTCCCACATGAAAACCAGCAAGATTTTCATCACGGCCCTGGCGACCGCCGCCGTTCTGACTGCGCTTCCGGCCTCTGCCCAGTCCACCAGGCTGCGTTGCCTAGACGTCAAGAATATCAGCGACACCAGTTCCCGCGATGGCGGTGAAACCCTCACCTTCAAATTGCGGGACGGGCGCACGGTGGTGAACCGCCTGATGCAGAAATGCGATGCTCTCAGGTTTGGCGGCTTCGCTTGGCGGACCGCGCCGGGCGGCGAAATCTGTGAAATCAGCCAGACACTGCGCGTTTTGGTGACCGGTGAAATCTGCCGCCTGGGCAAGTTCGACACGCCGATTAAGTCCGCGTCGCGCTAGAGCTGAATACAGAAATGAAGAAGGGCCGGTTCTTTCGAACCGGCCCTTCTTTTATAGTCACGCGTCCTGACGCGAACCACTTTGCACTTCGCAGGGCCGTCGCTCCCTAATGACCGGAGCCGTCGCCGGAACGGCTCATTTCGAACAGGAACCAGTGACGCTTCTCGGCGGCGTCGATGAAATTCTCCAGGATCGAGGCTGTGGCGATGTCGTCATGCTTGTCCACTACTTCATGGGCGGCGCGCATGGCCTTGATCGTGAGCTTGGTGTCGGGCATCAGCTCGATCAGCATTTCCTGGGCGCTGACGAATTCCTTGTTGTTGTCCTTGATGGTTTGCAGCTTGGCGATCTCGCTGATCGAATGGATCGTCTTGCCGCCAATCTTGCGCACGCGCTCGGCCAGTTCGTCCGTGGTGGCGTAGATTTCCGCCGCTTGCTCGTCGAACAGCAGGTGGTAGGAGCGGAAATGCGGCCCGGACACGTGCCAATGGAAATTCTTGGTCTTCATGTAGAGCGCGAAGGCATCTGCCAGGCAGCCATTCAGCGCCGCGGCGATTTCGGGGGTGGCGTTGCCGGACAGATCGGTGGGGGTGTCCAGGCGGGTGTTCGATTTTGCGGGTTTGCTAGGCTTGACCATGGGAATCCTCAAACCAGCTGGAAATATAAATAAGTTGGAACGCCTATAAACTAGGGAAGGTTCCCGGCTTTTTCCAGAAGCGCATAAAAGAAGAAGGCCTGGTTTGCACCAGGCCTTTTCTCTAGCCGCGACGGCCCATGAAGTCGGGCTTGCCCAGCGGCACACCCCGATGACGCAGGATCGCGTAGGCCATGGTGATGTGGAAATAGACGTTCGGCAGGGCAAAATTGTTGACGTAGTCCTTGCCGTTGAAATTGAATTCGGCGTTGGGGAATTTCAGCGTCACGGCCTTGGTCTCCGAGCCGGCGAAGGCGGCGGCGTCCAGGCCCCTGAGGAACGCCACCGTTTTGGCGATGCGCGCCTGCAGATCGGCGAAGCTGGTCTCGTTGTCCTCATATTTCGGAATTTCGGCGCCTGCCAGGCGGCCACCGCAACCCTTGGACATGTCGGTAGCGACCTGCACCTGCTTCACCAGGGAATACATGTCGGGCGCCAGCCGCGCGTCCAGATAATCCTTAGCGGGGACCTTGCCCTCGCTGGCATGGGCTTCGCCCACTTTGAGCACATGGGCGAGATTTTCCAGCATGAAGGCCAGCGGCGGGACGGAAGCATCGTAAATAGTGAAAGCCATGACAGCCCTTTCTCTTTTGGAGGTGTACTCCAACCTCAAACACCCGCCGGCTTCAACAATTTTAAGCCCCTGACGCGGGCAGGGGCTTGAGCGCGGCGATTCTATTCTCTATTCAGCCGCCATGAGCGACGAAAACACGATGCCCAACCGGCTTTCGGTCAACCCCAAGAGCCCGTTCTACAACGCCGAATTGCTCGAACGCGGCGTCGGCGTCCGCTTCAATGGCGCCGACAAGAACAATGTCGAAGAATATTGCGTTAGCGAAGGCTGGGTACGGCTCGCCGTTGGCAAGACCGTGGACCGCCACGGCAATGCCATGACCGTCAAA
>CANFDA010000089.1 GCA_947445215.1 Alphaproteobacteria bacterium
CAAAACGCGCTCACCTTCATTTTTCTCACCATGCTGATCGACACGATTGGCCTAGGGCTGATCATTCCCGTGGCGCCGGGCTGATCGCGGAGCTGACGCATACCGACCTCAGCGGCGCAGCGATCTGGGGCGGCTGGCTGTTCTTCGTCTATGCCCTGATGCAGTTCCTTTGCGCACCCGTGATCGGCAATATGTCGGACCATTTCGGCCTTCGACCGGTACCGATCCTGTCGCTGCTGATGCTGGCCTTCGACTATGTCCTGACCGGGCTATCGCCCAAAATCGTCTGGCTTTTCATCGGCCGCACTCTGTCGGGCATGGCGGCGCTTCCTACACCACGGCCAACGCTTATATCGCCGACGTCTCGCCGCCTGTAAAACGCGCAGCCAATTTCGGCATTGTCGGCGCGTCCTTCGGATTGGGCTTCATCTTGGGCCCAGCCCCGGGCGGATTGCTGGGCGAATATTTCGGCATGCGCGTGCCGTTCTTCGTCGGGGGCGGACTGGCGGCGGCCAACGCGCTGTTCGGCTATTTCGTGCCGACGGAATCGCTGCCGCTGGAGCGCCGCCGCGCCTTTGACTTGCGGCGCGCCAACCCTCTGGGGGAGCTGAAAGTACTGAAGCGCTATCTGGCGCTGATGCGGCTGGCGCATAATTCCCTGCCCGCGACCTGGAGCTATTACACCATGCTGAAATTCAGCTGGACGACGGGCGAAGTGGGATTGTCGCTGGTGGCGGTGGGTGTGCTGTCCACCATTTCATATGCGGTGCTGCCGCGATTACTGACGCCCTGGCTGAGAGAAAACAAATGTTTCGTGCTGGGCCTGCTGGCCGGCGCGCTGGGCTATTCTGGTTACGCCATCGCGCCCAACCCGGCGGTGCTTTACGCGGTGATGGTGATGTTCTGCTTCGGTGGCGTGGCCGGCGCGACGTTCAACGCCATCCTCTCGCACATAGTGCCGAACAATGAGCAGGGCGATTTCCAGGGCGCCATCGCCAGCGTCGGCAGCGTGACAGCCATCGCGGCGCCGCTGATCATGACAGGCGTGTTCGCCACCTTCACGGCGGCGCAGGCGCCGGTCTATTTCCCCGGTGGGCCATTCCTGGCGGCCCCGATCTGCGAACTGGGTGCATTGGGGGTCTTCGCCGCGGCCATGGCGCGCAAGGCGAAGACGGTCTAGCCTATAACGTAACTAGTGAACGCTCTTACGCAGGCGTTCCAGTTCGTCCTTGATACGGAGTTTCTGCTTCTTCAACGCCACCACCCGCATCTCATCCCAGTCGGGATTGGCCATCTCGGCGGAGATGATGTAGTCGATTTTCTTGTGCTGATTGAACAGGTGGTCGATTTGTCCCTGTAAGGCCATTCGTTCACCTCTTCGGTTCGTTCCGGCGGGTCCGCATGGGGAGATGCGATCTCGCCGCTCCAGGCCCAAAAAGTAAAGTACCGGACCTGGCCCCTGTCACCCTCAATTTCGATTAACGCTGGGCGCCGGAACTTCCTCTTCGCAATCGCCACGCAGGATGCTAACCAAGGACCATGGCAGGCTCCCCGGACAAAAAACCGTTGACAAAACGGCTGGTTATCGGCATGTCGGGCGCGTCCGGCGCGGCCTATGGCATCCGCCTGCTGGAAGCCTGCCGTGAGCTGGGGATAGAATCGCATCTGGTGATGACCGGGCCCGCCGAAATGACCATCGGCTATGAAACATCGCTGAACCCCAAGGCTGTCGCCGCCAAGGCCGACTACACTTACGGCGTAGACGACATCGCCGCGCCGATTTCCAGCGGCGGCTTCAAGACCATGGGCATGATCGTGGCGCCCTGCTCGGTCAAGGCGATGAGCGAGATCGCCACGGGCGTCACCACCACGCTTTTGACTCGCGCCGCCGATGTCTGCCTGAAGGAACGCCGCACCCTGGTGTTGATGGTGCGCGAGACGCCGCTGCATCTGGGCCATTTGCGCAATCTGACCGCGCTGGCCGAGATGGGCGCGGTTATCCTGCCGCCGGTGCCCGCCTTCTATGCCGCGCCGCGCACGCTCGAAGACATTGTGGACCAGACCGTGGGCCGCTCGCTGGACCTGTTCGGCTATGACTGGCCTGATGTGAAGCGCTGGGGCGAGAACATCGCCAAGAGTAAGCGCAAGCCGAAGGGCGCGCGCTGATGGGCCTGACCGCACCAGATGAAGTCATTGCCCGCGCCAAGCTGGCGCAGTTGATGCAGGAGCATCGCGACCTCGACGCCGCCATCGATGCTCTGGCGCTAAATGGCAGCGGCGACCAGTTGGCGTTTTCACGGCTGAAGAAGCGAAAGCTTCAGCTGCAGGACGAGATCGCCGAGATCAACAACAATTTGCTGCCGGATATTATCGCTTAGTTTTGCCCCCATCTGTCGCAACTCAGGTCGGCTCCGCCGACACTTCGTTGCGATACCTTCCCCCCGCTCGTCACTTCGTTCGCGGGGGAAGGAAGCTGGCGGATGTTGCGGGTCGCCCGGCGGCTACGCTGCCGGGCTCGCGCTAAGGGATGAGATTCTAGACCGGCGCGAGTTCGCCAAGTTTCGCTTTGATCGCCGCTAGCGCCGCGTCGCTGTCGCCCGCCGGGCCACCGGCCTGGGCCATGTCGGGACGACCGCCGCCGCCCTTGCCACCCAGCGCTTCCGCCGCGACCTTGACCAGATCGACCGCGCTGATGCGCGCGGTGAGATCGTCGGTGACGCCGGCCACGATGGAAGCCTTGCCGTCCGCCACCGCGATGAAGGCGACGACACCGGAACCGATCTGCTGCTTGGCGCCATCGGCCAGGCTCTTGAGGTCCTTCGGCGAGACGCCTTCCACCAGCTTCAGCACCGTCTTGATGCCGGCGATGGTTTCGCCGTCCTCGCCGCCGCCCTTGGACGGACCGGCCAGCGCCAGCTGCTTCTTGGCTTCTGCCAATTCGCGTTCCAGTTTGCGGCGTTCTTCCGAAAGCTGCGTCACGCGGGCCGACAATTCGCTGATGGGCGTCTTGATCGCCGATGCCGCGTCGCGCGCGATACCCGCCTGCCCGGCCAGATAGCGGCGCGCATGCTCGGAGGTCAGCGCTTCGATGCGGCGCACGCCCGCGGCCACAGCGCTTTCCGCCAGGATGGTGAAAAGGCCGATATCGCCCAGGCGATGGACATGGGTGCCGCCGCACAGTTCGACTGAGTAGGCCTTCGGGTTTTCTAGATCGCTGCCCATGGTGAGCACGCGCACCTCGTCGCCATACTTCTCGCCGAACAGGGCTTCAGCGCCCGCCGCCACGGCCTGATCGGTCGGCATCAGGCGGGTGGTGGTGTCGGAGTTCTGGCGAATGATGGCGTTGACCTGGGACTCGATGGTTTCCAGCTCATCAGCTGACACCGGCTTGGGATGCGAGAAGTCGAAACGCAGCCGCTCGGCATTGACCAGAGAGCCCTTCTGGCTGACATGGCCGCCCAGCACGCGCTTGAGTGCCGCATGCAGCAGATGCGTGGCGCTGTGATTGGCGCGGGTGGCGCGGCGGCGTTCGGCGTCGATCTTCAGATCCACCGCATCGCCGGGCGCGAAACTGCCTTCGGTGATCTTCACGACATGGACATGCAGCGCGCCCAGCTTCTTCTGGGTGTTGGCCACCTGGCCCTTGGCCTTTGCTGAATGGACGTGACCGAAGTCACCGGCCTGGCCGCCGGATTCGGCATAGAAGGGCGTCTGGTTGGTGAGGATTTCCACCGTCTCGCCCGCATTGGCCGCCATGACGCGGCCGCCATCCTTGAACATGGCCAGGATGATGCCTTCGGCTTCATCGGAATCATAGCCCAGGAATTCGGTGCGGCCGACTTCATCCAGCACCGCGAACCATTGCGCTTCGCTGGCGGCTTCGCCTGAACCCTGCCAGGAGGCGCGCGCCTCGTTCTTCTGCTTCTGCATCGCGGCGGTGAAGCCATCGGTATCGACCGCGATATTGCGGGCGCGCAAGGATTCCTGCGTCAGGTCGAGCGGGAAGCCATAGGTGTCATAGAGCTTGAAGGCGACATCGCCTTGAAGGCGGCCGCCCGACTTCAATGTACCTGTCGCTTCGTCCAGCAGCTTGAGGCCACGCGCCAGGGTTTCGCGGAAGCGGATTTCTTCCAGCTTCAGGGTTTCGGTGATCAGCGCTTCTGCTCGCTTCAGTTCGGGATAGGCCGTCCCCATCTCCGCGACCAGCGACGGCACCAGCCGGTGCATCAGCGGGTCCTTGGTGCCAATCAGGTGCGCGTGGCGCATGGCGCGGCGCATGATGCGGCGCAGGACATAGCCGCGGCCTTCATTGCTGGGCAAAACACCATCAGAGATGAGGAACGAAGTGGCGCGCAGATGATCGGTGATGACGCGGTGGCTGAACTTGGCCTCCCCCTCGCTCTTCACGCCGCTCACGTCTTCGGAAGCCGCGATCAGGTGGCGGAACAGGTCGACATCGTAATTGTTAGTCTGACCTTGCAGGATCGCGGCAATACGCTCCAGCCCCATGCCGGTGTCGATGGACGGCTTTGGCAGATCGATCCGGGTCTTTTCGTCGATCTGCTCAAATTGCATGAAGACCAGATTCCAGAATTCGAGATAGCGGTCGCCATCCTCGTCTGGGCTGCCGGGCGGGCCGCCGGCCACGCCGGGACCCTGGTCGTAGAAAATCTCCGAGCAGAAGCCGCAGGGGCCAGTCGGGCCCATGGCCCAGAGATTGTCGGTATGGCCGATGATACGGTCGTCGGAAAAGCCGGCGATCTTCTTCCACAGGTCACGCGCCTGCTGGTCCGTGGGATAGACCGTAACCAGCAGCCGGTCCTTGGGCAGGCCGACATTCTTGGAAACAAACTCCCAGGCGAAGAGGATCGCCTCTTCCTTGAAATAGTCGCCAAAGGAAAAGTTGCCCAGCATCTCGAAGAAGGTGTGGTGCCGGGCCGTGTAGCCGACATTGTCGAGATCATTGTGCTTGCCGCCGGCGCGAACGCATTTCTGCACGCTGGTGGCACGGGTGTAGTCGCGCTTTTCCTGGCCGGTGAAGAGGTTCTTGAACTGGACCATGCCCGCATTGGTGAACAGCAGGGTGGGGTCGTTGCGGGGCACCAGCGGCGAAGACGGCACGATGGCGTGACCACGGTTGGCGTAGAAATCGAGGAATCCTGCGCGGACGTCGCTGAGGCTTTTCATGGAATGGTTTGTACCGGCCTGAAAAAGCCTTGTCACGCTTAGGAAAACTCAGGGCTCCCCCCTCCCTTGCGCGCAGCGCCAGGGCCAGAAACGAAGGGCGCTCCCTTTCGGAAGCGCCCTTCGCCTAGAGGGCTGCATCTCATGGCAAGAAATGCAGCTTTACAGGGCCGCTTACTCCCTATTCGTCGTCTTCCGCCTTTTCGGAGGCGTCCAGCACCAGGTTCTGGCCGATCTGGCCGGTGGCGGCGCGGATGGCCTTTTCGATTTTGTCGGCCACATCCGGATTGGCGGTGAGGAAAGTCTTGGCGGATTCGCGGCCCTGGCCGATGCGGCTGCCGTCATACGAGTACCAGGAGCCCGACTTCTCCACGATGGAGGCCTTGACGCCCAGATCGACCAGTTCGCCCACCTTGGAAATACCGTGGCCGTACATGATGTCGAATTCCACCTGCTTGAAGGGCGGCGCGACCTTGTTCTTGACGACCTTGACGCGGGTCTGGTTGCCCACCACCTCGTCGCGGTCCTTGATGGCGCCGATGCGGCGGATGTCGAGGCGCACCGAGGCATAGAATTTCAGGGCGTTGCCGCCGGTGGTGGTTTCCGGATTGCCGAACATGACGCCGATCTTCATTCGGATCTGGTTGATGAAGAGGACGATGGTGTTGGACTTGGAGATGGAGCCGGTGAGCTTGCGCAGCGCCTGGCTCATCAGGCGGGCTTGCAGGCCGGGCAGGCTGTCGCCCATCTCGCCTTCCAGTTCGGCCTTGGGTGTCAGGGCGGCAACCGAGTCGATCACCACGATGTCGACGCCGCCGGAGCGCACCAGCGTATCGGTGATTTCCAGCGCCTGCTCGCCCGTGTCGGGCTGGGAAACCAGCAGTTCGTTAATGTCCACACCCAGCTTGCCCGCATAGACCGGGTCCAGCGCATGTTCGGCGTCGACGAAGGCGGCGATGCCGCCCTTCTTCTGGATCTCGGCGATGACATGCAGGGCCAGGGTGGTCTTGCCCGAGGATTCCGGGCCATAGACCTCGATGACACGGCCGCGTGGCAGGCCGCCAATGCCCAGGGCAATGTCCAGGCCCAGCGAGCCGGTGGAAACGGCGTCCGTGGCCACGCCCAGGTCCCTAGAGCCCAGCTTCATCACCGAGCCCTTGCCGAAGGCGCGGTCGATCTGGCTCAGCGCGGCTTCCAGAGCGCGCTTGCGATCCTTGTCCATCTCATTGCCCACCACTCGCAGAGCCGCCTTTTCCATCGCCATGTTTTCCTCGTTATTCCACAGCACCCACCGATCCCCAAGCGAATCCGGTGTTCTGCGAATGACTGGAAAGTACACGCTTTGTTCTCTTTAGCAAGATACTGACTAGAGCAATGATATATCAGCAAAATACTAGATGTTGTTCTTCTGAAGTTCAGTTTTGTTCTCATTGGCGGAACGAAGCCGCTAACCCTACCCTGCGGTCAAAGAAAAAGCGCCGCGGGGAGAACCCGCGGCGCTTCTTTTCTCGTAGTTAGGTTGACGGCTTACTGACCGCCACGGCCACCAGGAGGGGTCGGGGCGATGTACGCGCTGCCGCCGGGGGCGAACGGGCCCGCGGTGGGACGGCCCTGGGTGTTGAGCAGGGCGCCCAGTTCCGCACGGGCACCAGCCGCGATCAGCGCGGTCTCGCTACCATTCTGGAAGCAGGTGAAGTCCGGACGGTCGCGCCAGGCGAAAGGACCGCAGAGACGGACCTTGGCCTTGATCGCGGCGTCATGGACGACGTTGATCACGCGCTCATAGTCCGGGTTGCCCTGCGTGAAGCCGGTGTGGTTGCCCAGGTCGCCCGACGCCGCGAACACGGCGGTGACGCCCGGCACGGCGGCGATGCGGTCGGCGTCCATGATGCCAGAGATGGTCTCGATCATCAGGATCAGCACCAGGTTGTCATTGATGGTGGCGCGATAGCCGCCGGGGACGCCACCCCAGAAGTTGGCGCCGAAGGCCTGACCGCCACCCGAAGATCGCTTGCCCTGCGGGGGAAACATCGCGAAGTCGACGGCCTTGATCGCTTCAGCCTGGTCGCGGACGGTCGGGACCACCAGCACCAGCGCACCAGCGGTCAGCGCCTTCTCTTCTTCGGCTTCATCAGCGTAGGCGATACGGGCGCCCGGCACGGCGCTGGTCCAGGGGCAGGCCGCCCACATGCGCGCCGCTTCGTTCCAGCTGCGCGAATTGTGCTGCATCTCGGTCCACATGAAGTCGTAACCGGAGTTGGCCATTGCACAGTAGGTCTCGGGCGAGGTGGTGGAGAACACCGTTCCGCCCGTCACCTTGCCGCCGGCCTTCATCTTGACCATGGCGGGATTCCAGATCGGCGAACCACCAGCAGGCGGCGCATTCTGCGGACCGTACTTCCAGGTGGCCGCGTTGATGGCGCCGGCATTGACCGCCCCGGCCGGCGAAGTCTTCATCGCGCCGCTATCCTGACCCGCGCGCGCGGCGAACGGGAATTGCGTCGTGCCAGCGGCGGCATTGTTGGCATAAGGATCGGCGTTCTGCGCCAAAGCGACACCGGCAGCGCCCGCGCACATCGCGGCCGACAGCAGCAGCCAAGAAATCTTCTTCATGTGGTTTTCTCCCCTGAGACAAATTTTTTGTTACGGCCCGCGGTTGTGCCGCTTTTTGGTTTCCGTAATCCATCCGCAGATAAACAGCCGAACCGCTTCCGGTCAAACCCTGCCGCCGGTTTTTCGCCACATATCTTGCTTCGCAGATGCGAAATAAAAGCGGCCAGCGCAGGGCGCTGGCCGTCTCTTTTTTTCAGGTGTGCGATGCTTACGGGGCGGGACGCGGCGGCGCCGCAACGCGATAGGCCTTGTGGCAGCCAGCGCAGTTGGACTGCAGCGTCGCCAGCGCGGCGGTGAGGCCCGCGCCATCGCTGACGGTCATCAGGGCATTAGCGTCGGCGGTGAACTTGTCAGCGGCGACCTTGAAGCCGGCGGCGTCTGTCCAGATCGCCGGGCTGGCCTGCGGGTTGGTCTGATCGGTACCCGGTGCGAACAGAGCGGCGATCTTGGCGCCGTTACCGGCGAGGATTGCGGCCTGAACCTTGACGGCTGCCGCATCGAAATTGGTGGTCAGCGCGCGCAGAGCGGCCACGCCCGCGCCATTCGCCCGCATCACGGCGGCGCGGTCGGCATTGATGTCCTGGGCTGAGGCCGCAGCGACCCCCAGCACGGCAAAAAGAAGAACGGCGGAAGCAACTCGCTTCATGAAAATCCCCCATATGCGTTATCCTGTCACATGGGAGCGACTTTTCAACCAGAAGGCAAGAGGGCCGGGGTTTGCACCGGGGCTCTCCCACACGTCTTCTCTTAAATTAATGGGCTGCGGTCGCGGCCGGAGCTTCCGCCGGAGCCTTGCCGGGCTTGGGCGGCAGGGC
>CANFDA010000090.1 GCA_947445215.1 Alphaproteobacteria bacterium
GCGAACGCCTGGCGGGCAAGACCATGCTGGGGCGGCTGGGCAAGGCGGAAGAGATCGGCGGACCGTTGCTGTTCCTGGCCGCGACGTGCAGCACTTATGTTACAGGCACAACCCTCGCGGTGGATGGCGGCTGGAGCGCCTGATGAGCTACCGGTGTCGCGGTTTCGAAGTTCGCCATCCGCCCGATATCAAGCCATGAGCGAACTTCGAAACCATGGCGACAGCGGATTCAATAATTTGCTACTGTCCTTTGATTCCGAAATTCGCTTCGGAATTGATATCGGGATTATGCGAATTTGGAAATCGGGACACTAGCAGCAGATGGCGTTCCTCTCTTCTTTCCGCGCCGGGGCTGAAATCAGTTTTCCCGAAGAGCTGCGGGCGCGGCTCCATGCCTTTCCGCTGCTGGAGAATGTGGGCGAGAGCGCCTTTCGCGCCTTGCTGTCCGAAGCCAACTGGTTCGCGCTGCCCGGCGGCACCACGCTCGACCGCGAAGGCGAGAATGACTCCGCCCTATTTCTCGTCGTCACCGGCAGCCTTGGCGTCTTTGTCGAGGACGGCAAGGGCGGCCGCCGTCTGGTGACGCATGTCCCCGCCGGCGAGACGGTGGGCGAGATGAGCCTGATCGCCGGATCGTCCGGCCATTCGGCCCAGATCGTCGCGCTGCGCGACACCGAATTGCTGCGCATCAGTCCGCCGGCGTTCGAAGCGCTGGTGGCGCGCCATCCGCGCGTCATGCTCAACATCACCCGCTTCCTGGTGCGCCGTTTGCAGAACGCCAACAGCCGCCGCGACGGCGCGCGGCCCAAGACCTTCGCCATCGTGCCGTTGCAGAATGGCCTGACGGAAACGCCGGTGGCGCATCGCCTGGCCGGGGCGCTGCGCGAGATGGGTATCCGCGCCGCCGTGCTGGACAGCGGTTCCGCCGACCAGGACGCCGAATGGTTCAACACCTTCGAGCAGATGCACGATGTCATCTTCTATAGTGGCGACGCGCCCGACAGCGCCTGGACGCAGATGTGCCTGCGCCAGGCCGACCGCATCTTCCTTCTGGCGCGCGGCGACCGTCCGCTGCCGCCCGAGCCGCTGGACCTGCCCGCCTTTAAGGCGCGCGCGTCGGGCTTGCCCGAACTGCTTCTGTTGCAGCCTGACACCGGCGCGCTGCGCTTGCCGCAGCATTTCTCCAACCGCACCAGCCTGTTCGAAGGTCATCACCATGTCCGCGAAGGCCATGCCAAGGACATCGCCCGTGTCGCGCGCTTCATCTCGGGCCGCGCCGTCGGCCTGGTGCTGGCGGGCGGCGGCGCGCGCGGCTTCGCCCATATCGGTTCGATCAAGGCGCTGGCTGAAGCGGGCATGCCGTTCGACCGGCTGGGTGGCACCTCGATGGGCGCGATCATCGCCGCGGGCATGGCGCATGAATGGGATGTGCAGGAACTGACCGAGCGCATGCGCGCCGTCTTTGTCAGCGACAATCCCCTGTCCGACTTTACGCTGCCGCTGATCGCGCTGGTGAAGGGCCGCAAGGTCTCGGCCAAGCTGCGCGAGCATTTCGGCAACATCCGGATCGAGGAATTGCCCCGGCCCTTTTTCGCCGTCTCGTCCGATCTCACCATCGGCCGCATCCATGTCCATCGCGACGGCAAGCTGTGGCGGGCGCTGCGTGCCTCGGTGGCTTTGCCCGGCATCCTGCCGCCGGTGACGCACCAGGGTCATCTGCTGGTCGATGGCGGGGTGATGAACAATCTGCCGGTGGATGTGATGCGCGAACACGCCCCAGCGGCCGGGCCCATTATCGCCTGCGACATCACCGGCGAGATCGATCTGCAAGCCCGAGACGAACGCTATGGCGAGCGGCCCTGGTGGCGGCTGTTGTGGCAGGGCATGCGCGGCAACCCGTCCATAATCTCCATCCTGATGCGTTCGGGCACGGTGGGTTCGGAAGCGCAGCGCCGCGTTGTGCGCGAACAATGCGATTATCTGATCGAGCCGCCGCTGCCTACCATCGGGCTGGGCGACTGGAAGAAGTTCGATCAGGCGATTCAGGAAGGTTATGACGCCACGCGCGCCTGCCTGGAAAAGAACCCGGTGCCGCTGACCCAGGCCGAAGCCGAAGCGCGGCGGCTGAAACAGACCTGATTATTTCGCGTTGGCTGCCGCCGCCGCCGCATTCAGCGCACCCTGGATGCGCTGCAGATCGGCATTGCCGTTGGCGATATAGGCCTGCATGTAGCCATTATAGGTTATCAGCTGCGCGTTGTAGCCGCGCATGCCGAAGTTTTAGACGTCCGCGCGCCGGTTGTAGGCTTCCACCATATCGTTGCTGGCATTCTCGCTGGGCGGCCTTGGCTTCTGCGTCTCGTCCACGGCATGCGACTTAGTGCAGCTGGGCGCGGGATATTGGCCCAGAGCGATATTGGAGCCTTGCGCCAGCGCGGGCGCGACGGTCAGCAGCAGAAATAACAGGGCGCGCTTCATCGGCAAGGCTCTTTCAGATCGTGTCGCCCAAAGGCGGCGTGGCGGAATTGCCCGGCAGCGGCGCATCCTTCAGCAGGTCATAGCGCCGCGCATCCGGGCCGGTCAGGATCATGCTGTCGATCACCGGCTTGCCGCCCGTGGTGCGGGACCGCACCTCCAGCTTGCCGAAGCCGCGCGAACCCTGCACCCCCAGCACATACTGATCGCGCATGCCCATGCCCGGCGCATAGCTGAAGGCGTTGCCTTGCAGGCCCGTCACCGTGATGGGCGCGCCCAGCACGCGCTGCGCCAGGCCGTCGCGCTGGGTCATCTCGACGATAGTGCGCATCATCGGGCTCTCGCGGAAGCCGGTATAAAGGTACCAGGCGCTGTAACCCCAGGCGAACAGTAGCGGCGCCGCCACGATCAGGACGACAATCAGGCAGCCCCACAGGCAGCCCCTGTTTCGGGGGCGTTCGACATAGACAACGCGTGTGTCACTCATGCGCGCAGGAGAGCATGGCGCCCCGCCCAGTGCCAAGATAAAGTGGCCGCATGGCGATTGATTATGACGACATGATGCAGTCTGGGGCCACCGGCCTCGCCGCGTCCTATGACGAACGCGACGTGATACTCTATGCCCTGGGCGTGGGCTTTGGCCGCGATCCCATGGACGCCAATGAGCTGCCCTTCGTCTATGAGAATCTGGCCCCGAAGGTGGTGCCAACCTTCGCATCCGTGATTTCGCGCGGCGAGGCCCCAGCGGAACGCCAGCGCATGCCGCAGAAATCGCAGATCAATTTCATGATGGTGGTGGATGGCGAGCGCCGCATCACCATTCACAAGCCATTGCCGCCGCGCGCCGCGGTGCTGGCCGATGAACGCTATCTCGACATTCTCGACAAGGGCTCCGCTACGGGCGCGGTGCTGATCCAGGAGCGGGTGGTGCGCGAAGCCGCCAGTGGCGACAAGCTCTTCACCATCGTCAGCTCGATCTTCGCGCGAGGCGATGGCGGTTTCGGCGGCAAGCCGCAGGGCGGGCCTGCGTTGCACGCGATTCCCGAACGCGCGCCAGATCTGGTGAAGGACTGCGACACCCGCCCCGACCAGGCGCTGCTGTACGCGCTGTCGGGTGATCGCAATCCGCTGCACCGCGATCCGGCCATGGCGCAGATGGTGGGCTTTCCCCGCCCCATCCTGCACGGCCTCTGTTCCTACGGCACCGCTTGCCGCGCCATTCTTTCCACCGTGGCGCAGTATGCGCCCGAACGCATCACACAGTTCGATGTCCGCTTCTCCAAGCCGGTGTTTCCCGGCGAGACGCTGGCGGTGGAAATCTGGGCCGATGGCAACACCATATCCTTCCGCGCCAGCGTGAAGGAACGGCCCGGCACCGTTGTTCTCAACAACGGTCTTTGCCTGTTGGCGTGAGTTCCCGCCTATCCACCATCCTGCAATGCTAAGGTGTGCCGTGGCACATGGAGCAAGGCTGTTGGAACGCCGGTGGATAACAGGGGAGGGGTCGAAAAAATGGTACATATTCGCCCGCGAAAACTCTGGATTTCACCCCGTCAAGGTGGGGGGTAGATGACCCTGCTGGACGGCGATCCCATCGAAGCTGCCGAGGCGCTGATCGCGTCGGGCCGCGCCGCTGAAGCGGCGCAGGCGTTGCGGATTCGCCTGGCTGCCGGTCGCGGCGGCGCCCTGGCGCAGATCACGCTGGTCAAGGCGCTGATGGCGGCGGGTGACGTGCCCGGCGCGCTTCTTGAGGCGCGCGAGGCGGCTTCGCTGCACGCCAACCTTGCCCCGGTGGTGACGATGCTCGGTGCGGCGCTGCTGGCGGCGGAGCAGCTTCCCACCGCCATCGCCGAATTGCAGCGGGCGCTGCGGCTCGATCCCGATGACGCCTGCGCGCGGCATCTGCTGGCGCAAGCCTGGCTCGCGGCAGGCGAGGCCGGCAAGGCGCTGGAGACCGGCACAGATGATGCGGCGCTGGTGGCGCATGCGGAGGCGATTCTGGCGGCGCAACGCTCCGATCCCGGTTATGTCCGGCACCTCTTCGACCAGTTCTCCACCGACTATGACCAGCGCATGCGCGAGCATCTGCATTACGCCGCGCCGGAAATCCTGCTGGGGCTAGCAGCGATGGTGATGCCGGGGCGTGAAGACCTGAGCATTCTCGATCTGGGATGCGGTACCGGCCTGGCGGGGGAAGTCTTCAAACCGCTGGCGGCGCGGCTGGACGGCATCGACCTGTCGCCCGCCATGATCGCCAGGGCCAAGGCGCGGGGCCTTTACGACTATCTGGCGGTGGCCGATCTCGAAACCGCGCTGGCGCAGGAAGGGCCGACATACGACCTGATCCTGGCCGCCGATACGCTGGTCTATCTGGGCGATCTGGCAGCGGTGTTTCAGGCGGCGGCGCGGCGGCTGGCCCCGGATGGTTTCTTCCTATTCACTGTGGAAAAGGCGCAAGACGGCTTCGCGCTGGGGCCCAAGCGCCGCTGGCGGCATAGCGAAACCTATTTGCGCGACACCGCCCAAAGCGCCGGTCTGTCGGTTGCGGGATTGCTGGAAGCGGCGCCGCGCCGGGAGAACAATCAGCCGGTGGAAGGTTTCGCCGTGGCGTTGATGAAATGACGCAGCCCGATTGCGGCACTTTACGGGCAGACGCGCGTTGTTCCGGTGCGTTTCTTTTTCGGTTCCCCCACATGGTCTTTCTCGACAACACGCCTCTGGCCCCGCGCGAGAGCCGCGCCACGTTCCAGCCGCGCCTGACAGCCGCGCTGCTGATCGCGCTGGCCGCCCTTTACCATCGGGATGGTCGGTTTCGCCCTGCGTGGCTTCGACATCCAGGCCTGGCGCTTTGGCGCGCAGCAGGTCTGGAGCTTCGAGATGCTGGTCTTCTTCGCCGCGCTGATCGCGGGGCCGCTAGGACGCCTGACGCCCCTGACCTGGTTCGCCGACAAGAGCCGCCCGCTGCTGCAGGGCTTCTGCGCCGCCATGGGCCTGCACATCGCCTTCATCCTGCTGCCCGGTCTCTTCGCGGTGCCGGATGGGCTGGAAAACCGGGGCGTCACCGCCGGGACGACCTTCTTCATCCTCTTCAATGGCGGCGTCGCGCTGGTGATGGCGTCCGCCGTCAACCGCCGCCTTTGCGACAGGGTGGGCGAAAGCTCCTGCCGCACGATGCTGGGCATTTCCGCGATCTATTTCTGGCTCTGCTTCGCCCTGATCGGCCTGGCCCATATCACCGGCCCGCACCGCCACGACCCCCCTTATGAACTGAGCGTAATCTTGAAGGGGGGCTACTGGCTCGTTTTGCCGACAGATTCTTCGCGCCGGGGCCCCGCGGAAACGCAGCCCTTTAGGGGTTTTGCGGCCCGCCGCCCGGCTGGTTTGCCCCGATCTTCTGTGCTTCAGTCCCGCTACTTTTGGGGTTTAGTGAGGAAAATCAACATGTCCAAGAAACTTGCCGCCATCGCGGTGTGTCTGATCGCCGGAGCCAGCCCCGCTTTCGCGCAGAGCGCGACCTGCGTCGAGCCCGTGGTCCCGGCCATGGTCGATGGCGCCACCGTCGCCCAGCCGGAGCTGGTCGCCGCCATCGCTCAGGTGAAGGAATTCATCTCAAAGTCCGATATCTACCAGACCTGCATCGCCAGCGACCTGGACGCCAAAAAGAAGGCCGCCACCGCTGCGAACACCCCGTTTGACAACCAGTTGCAGCAGATTGCCCTGGCCAAGGTCGCCGCCAACCAGGCCGCCAAGGACAAGGCCGCCAATAACATCAACACCAACATCGCCGCCTTCAAGAACAAGCCGAAATAGGGCCGGCGACACGAGTATGGAAAAAGGCGGCTCTTCTGGGCCGCCTTTATTCTTTGGGGCGGATTCAGTTGTTCCCACGAATCACCTAGGATTCCGCTTATGGCGGAGGCGGCAATCCCGAAGAAGCAGACGGGCGGCCGCGCCGCGGCCAATGCCGCGTCACGCACCGTCATCCTCGACGCCGCCCGCCGGGTGGCGGCGCGCGACGGGGCGCGGAAGATGTCGCTGCGCGGCGTCGCCGCCGAAGCGGGTTTTGCGCCTGCGGCGCTCTATGGCTATTTCCGCGGCAAGGACGAGTTGCTGCTGGCCCTGGCCGCCGACGATCTGGGCCGCTTGGCCAAAGTGATGAAGGAAGCGGGGGGCTTTTCCGGCGCCACCGCCGCCGCCCTGGCGCTGCTCAAGGGCACCGAAACCATTGCCGCCGCTTCCGGGGCGCTGACCGAAGGCGGCAACAGCGAACCCGAACGCCTCTTCAATGGACGTTTGATCGCGGCGTTGAAGGCGCTGTCCGACGCCAGCGGCCTTCCCTCCGACAGTCGCCAGAGCCAGTGCGATATCGTGCTGATGGCGGCAGCGCTGTCCGGCCTGGCGATGTTCTCGCGCTCCGGGCGTTTGAGCGCCTTGGGCTTCACGCCCGAGGAAATCCTCGGACGGCTGGACTCCCGCTTCGTGCCCTAAGCGCCGCGATAGTGCTGCGCCACCGTCAAGGCGCCGATCAAGATAAACCCGATCCCCGCGATCAGCTTCAACGGCATGCCCGCCAAATACTTGCTCGTCACCGTCCCCAGGAAGGTGGCGATGGCGGCCGAACCAGCAGCGCGCCGCCGCAGGCCAGGAAGATCATCAGCGGCGACAGCTTCCGCTCCGAGGCGAACAGCATGGTGGCGAGCTGGGTCTTGTCGCCAACCTCAGCGATGAAGACCGAGACGAACATGGTGAGGAACGCCGCCATGCTCAGCGCCCCGCCGCGTTGCGCACGGCGAAGGTGGCCGTCATCTTGCCGCCGCCCTGGAAGGTCAGCGTCACCGGCACGGTGTTGCCCGGCCTCATCACCGCTTTTGGCTCCATGCACATCAGGTGATAGCCGCTGGGGGAAAAGCTGATGCTGCCGCCCGCCGGTACGTCGCGGCTTGGCACATGCTGCATCGAGGCCAGGCCGCCCGTGGCGCTGGAGCGGTGCATGATCAACATGCCGCAGCCGGGGCTTTCGGCCCCGGTCAGAACCATCGCGTCCTTGCCGCCATTGCTGATAATGAAATAGCCGCCCGCCGGAATGTTGCCGGGCAGGGCGCGGAACCAGCCGTCATGTAGGATCAGCGCGGCGGATGCGGGCAGGGTGCTGGTCGATGACAATGTCAGCAGCGGCGCGGGCTTGGCCGGCTTCTCGGTGCCGCGCGGCAGGTCGGTCCATTCCGCCTTCTCCGCGCCGCAGAACTGCACCGCCGGAAACGCCAGCTGGCTTTCATTCTTCGGCAGCACGAAGGAAATCGGGAACAGCATCACCTGGCCCTCCTTCACTTCGCCGCCTTTCCAGGTGACGGCGCTGACGCGGTCGTCCGCGCGCACCAGCGTCACTTCCCAGCCAGGTGGCGCGATGGTCTGCACGGCGGTGAGGTTAAGCGGCAATTCCACCTGCAACGCGGTGGAGACGGGTGCAGCGGCGCTGCAGCCATGGCCGATGCGGAAGGTGGCGTTGATGCGCGTGCCAGGCGGCGCAGCGGCTGGCGCGATGGTGACATGCGCCAGCGCCGGTAGGGCCGAGAGGCATAGGCACAGGGCCGCGAGGCTATTGCGCATAATAGATCTCCATCAGGAAGGTGCGCTGCGGGAAGGGGTGAAAGAGAAAGTACTTGTTGTTGTTGAGGTTGTCGATGCCGGCGGAAAGCGTCCAGTTCTCGTCCAGCCGGAACTGGGCGCGGACATCGGCGACAAAATAGCCCGCGAAATCCTGGAAGGTGTTGGAGACGCTGTCGCTATTGTCGATGCTGCCGAAGCTGCGGTCGCTTTAGCGGGCGCCCAAGGTGAAGGACAGGCGCTCGTCCAGCCGGTATATCGCCAGCGCGTTGGCCCGCCATTTCGGGATCTGTGGCAGCACCTTGTTTACGCTGGCGAGGAAGACGGGGTTTTCCAGCACGCGGCCATCGGCATAGGTGAGGCTGCCTTGCAGCTCCAACCCGTCGATCAGGACATTGCGGCGGCTGGCCACCAGTTCGACACCGCGCGTCCGCACCCGGTCCACATTCAGGACATAGGTGAACAGCGTGGTCGAACCCGCCCGCAGCGGCGCCGATTGCGAAATCAGCGCATCGGCGATTTCCTGCTGGAAC
>CANFDA010000091.1 GCA_947445215.1 Alphaproteobacteria bacterium
GAGTTCCGCCTGCCGGCCGAGCTAAGGGCTTAAGAATGGCTTCCTTACCGCTGATGCAGGCCGCCAAGATCGGCGCCTATGTGATGAAGAAGCACATCACCGGCCAGACCAAGTATCCGCTGGTGCTGATGCTGGAGCCGCTGTTCCGCTGCAACCTGGCCTGTTCCGGCTGCGGCAAGATCGATTATCCGGACGACATCCTGAATCAGCGCCTGAGCGTGCAGCAATGCATGGACGCGATCGACGAATGCGGCGCGCCAGCTGTTTCCATCGCCGGCGGCGAGCCCCTGCTCCATCGCGACATGCCCAAGATGGTCGAAGGCTATCTGAAGCGCGACAAGTTCGTGATCCTGTGCACCAACGCGCTGCTGCTGGCCAAGAAGATCGACCAGTACAAGCCGCACCCGAACTTCACCTGGTCGATCCACCTGGACGGCGACAAGGTGATGCACGACAAGTCGGTGTGCCTGGACGGCACCTATGACAAGGCCGTGGCCGCTATCAAGATGAGCAAGGAGCGGGGCTTCCGCACCCAGATCAACTGCACGCTGTTCGACGGCGCCGATCCGGAACGCACCGCCGCCTTCTTCGACGAGATGATGAAGATGGGCGTGGACGGCATCACTGTCTCGCCCGGCTATGCCTATGAGCGCGCGCCCGACCAGGAGCATTTCCTGAACCGTGAGCGCACCAAGACGATGTTCCGCGAAATCCTGAAGCGCGGCCGCGGCGGCAGGAACTGGGACTTCACCAATTCCGGCCTCTTCATGGACTTCCTGGCGGGCAACCAGACCTATGAATGCACGCCCTGGTCGATGCCGCTCTACACGGTGTTCGGCTGGCAGAAGCCCTGCTACCTGCTGGGCGAAGGCTACGCCAAGACCTTCACCGAGCTGATGGAAGGCACGGAGTGGGAGAAGTATGGCGTCGGCAAGTATGAGAAGTGCGCCGACTGCATGGTTCATTGCGGCTTCGAAGGCACTGCAGCCAAGGACATGATCAAGAACCCACTCAAGGCCCTGCCGATCATGCTGCGCGGCATCAAGACCGAAGGCCCGATGGCGCCGGATATCGACCTCTCAAATCAGCGTCCTGCGGAGTATAATTTCTCCCAGCACGTGCAGAAGAAGATGTCAGAGATCCACGCAGCCAAAGCCCGGGCCACCCAGGCCGGGTCCGAGACGGCCAAGGCAGCGGAGTAATTTCTCAAACGCCTTGCCCGAATGCCTGCCGGTGCGGATCAACGCCGGCAGCTGCAGCGGATTCTTGACCAGCGACCACAGCACCCGGCGAGTGGAGATGCTGCCATCGGGCTGCATCGCCACCAGTGCGGCAGGCGGTAGGGCGTGGCTGGCATCGTCGGAGATCACCCGCAGCACCGCCAGCTTCAGGCCGCGTTTCGCGGCAAAGCGGGCCGCGACCTGGCTTTCCATATCCACCACCAGTGCGCCTCCGGAGGCGTGGAAAAGTGCGGCCTTGGCGGCAGCGCTGTCGATCACGGTGTCGCTGCCGGTGATCCCGCCCTGATGCGGCGTGCCGGTGCGCGCCGCCAGCAACACCCGCCATTTGGAATCACAGGCAAAGATATCGTGTCCGGCGACGACGCTTTCGCCGATCACCACATCGCCGACCTTGAGGTTTGGCGACAGCGCCCCGCCCAAGCCGATGGAAATGACGCCGGTTAGGTCGCCATGCAGGGCATCGAGTTTCTTCTGAAGAGCGACGGCATCACCGCCGCCCGCCACCGCCACCACGCCGTCGGTACCAGCGATCTCGGCTTCACGGGTCAGGCCGCAAACGGCGAGGATGGTCACGCCTTTCGATCCTGCTTGTCGCTTCGCAGCAGTTCAATTTCCGCTTTCCTGTCCTGGTGGCGCGCCATTCTGGAGACTTCGCTCAGCGCGGGAGCAAAAAATACAAAAAATGCGAGACCGAAGAGGATCACAGCTCCTCTAGCTTGACGGTCATAGGGCCAGAACCAGAGTAAATCACCGAGATCATTAATTAGAACAATAAGCGCCAACGGAAGAAGAACGCCTCCGGATATACGACACGCAATTTTTGATTGCCTCAGGTTCAAAGCCCGTACTCGACGCGGCGCGTGTTGCTGGCCTTGAGGTTGCGGTAGCGCGCCAGCGCCCAGGGCGGGAAGAAGCGTGGATAGCCGTGATAGTTGAGATAGAAGACGCGCGGGAAGCCGCCGCCGGTGTAATGCGCCTGGGTCCAGAGACCATCGGCCTCCTGCCGTTCGGTCAGCCATTTCACACCGCGCAACAGCGCCGGATGATCCACCTGCCCCGCCGCCATCAGGCCCAGCAGCGCCCAGGCGGTCTGCGAGGCGGTGGAAGGCGCGGGTTCGTATGCCTTGTAATCCAGCTTGTAGCTGTTGCAGTCCTCGCCCCAGCCGCCATCCGAATTCTGGATGGCGATCAGCCAGTCGGCTCCGCGCTGCATCACATCATCGGTCGGCGGCACGCCCGCGCCGTTCAGCCCCGCCAGCGCCGACCAGGTGCCATAGACGTAATTGACGCCCCAGCGGCCCCACCAGCTTCCGTCCGCGCGCTGAGTCTTGCGTAAGTACTCCACGCCTTCGTCCAGCCGCGCCCCGTCCTGGCCCAGTTGCGCCAGCATGCCGACACAGCGGCCGGAGACATCCTCGGTCGGCGGATCGAGAAGCGCGCCATGATCGGCGAAGGGAATGTTGTTGAGATAATAATGGGAATTGTCGGCGTCGAAGGCGCCCCAGCCGCCACCCTTGCTCTGCAGCCCCTGCACCCATTCATCGCCGCGCGCGATGGCGTCATCATAGCCGGTGGCGATGCCCGCCTTCTGGGCCCGGTCCATCGCCATCACCACCACGGCGGTATCGTCGAGATCGGGATAATGATCGTTGCGGTACTGAAAAGCCCAGCCGCCGGGACGGACATAGGGCCGTTCTTCCGCCCAGTCGCCCTTCACATTCAGCACCTGCAAGGGCTTCAGCCATGCCAGCCCGCGCGCCACGGCGGCGTCGGCTGCAGGCGTCTTGGCTTCCAGCAAAGCATGCGCCACCAAGGCTGTGTCCCACACTGGCGAGACGCAAGGCTGGCAATAGGCTTCGTCATCCTTGATGACGAGCAGATTTTCCACCGACTTGCGGGCGATGGCGTAGTCCGGGTGATCCTTCGGATAGCCCAGCAAGTCATACATCATCACGCTGTTGGCCATGGCGGGATAGATCGCGCCCAACCCGTCTTCGCCATTGAGGCGCTCGGTGGTCCAGGCGCGGCACTTCTCGATGGCGCGATTGCGCGAGCCTTCCGGCCACTGCACCTTCTTCAGAATCCTGTCCAAACCCGTGAAGAAAGCCGACCAGTATTTGTTCTGGTGCGGCGCGCGCGGATTGGCGGCGGGCACGCCGGGCACAAACAGTTCGGCCACATGCACGCCGCGCGGATTGCGCGCCAGCGGCTTCATCGCGCACAGCACCAGCAACGGCACGATCACCGTGCGGGCCCAATAGCTCATCTTCGACAGATGCACCGGAAACCAGCGCGGCAGCAGGATCAGTTCCGGCGGCACGGTCGGCACATCGTTCCAGGAACATTCGCCGTACAGCGCCAGCAGGATGCGGGTGAAGACATTGGCCTTGATGGCGCCGCCGCGCTGATGGATGGCCTCACGGGCCCGCGCCATGTGCGGCGCGTTGATGTCATCGCCGATCATCTTCAGCGCGAAATAGGCTTTCACCGTCGCCGAGATGTCGAAGGCGCCGGCATGATACAGCGGCCAGCCGCCATGATCGCCCTGGATGCGGCGCAGGTAATTGCCGATCTTGCGCTCCAGCTCCAGGCTGGGCGTCTCGGCCAGGTAGTGCACCAGCAGCACATATTCCGCCGGAATGGTGGCGTCGGCTTCCAGCTCATAGACCCAATGTCCTTCGGGCCGCTGTTCGCGCAACAGGCCGTCGGTCGCGGCCTTGATGGCGCGTTCCAGTTCCGAGGTATCGACGGGCGCGTTCATGGGGCGACTATAAGCGCAGATGCTTGGCCGCCAAGCGGGCGGCGGTCTCGCCGGAGCGGATCGCCCCTTCGATGGTGGCGGGCAGGCCGGTCCGGGTCCAGTCGCCGGCCAGGATGATGTTGCGGATCGGGCCGCGCGGGCCCGGCCGCTTGGCGTCCTGCGCCGGGGTGGCTGCGAAGGTGGCGCGCTTTTCCTTCACGATCTGCCAGGGCGGCATCGGGCCTTCCAGCCGCAGCGCCTTGGCGACATTGGCCCAGATGCGGGCCGCTAGCGCCTCGCGGTCCTCGTCCACCAGCGCGTCGGCGGCGGAGGTGGTGGTAGAGATGCGATCCGTAAAACTGAAAATCCATTCCGCCGTGCCGCCGATCACCCCCAGCATGGCGGGCGTCCCGGCGGGCGGCGCGGTCTTGAAATGGGCATTGACGATGGCGCGAAATTCATCGGGCGCGGTGGTGCCGGGCAGCAGGCCCTGCGCCACCGGCGCGTTCACCGCCAGGATGATGGCATCCTTCATGCCGGTGGTGATGCTGCCATCGTGAAATTCCAACGCCCGCGCTGCGCGGCCCGCGATGCCGAAGCCGCGCAGGCGGGTACCCAGATGCACCGTTGCACCCTTGGCTTCGAGATATTTCAGCGCCGGATCGACGAAGACGGCCGCCAGGGTGGGATGGGCGATGCGCGGGCGGCTGGCATGGCCGCCGCGCGCCAGGCTTTGGCGGATGACCGAACCCGCCAGCGCGGCGGACGCGGTTTCTGCTTCCGTGTTCAGGGCCGAGACCAGAAAATGCTGCATCAGACGCCGCCACAACGCACCGCGATCCTTCACGGTTTCTCCAATGGTGGCGTTACGCCCGGCCAACAATAGCGGCGCGTAACCGGCATAGTCGGCGGGCCTGGTATCCGGCACGCGGCGCTCCCGCGAGAACACCCAAGCCGGGAAGACGCCTTCGCTCAATTGCAGCCGCCAGCGCCGGTCATCGGCCAGATCGACGAAATCGACCACCGCCTGCTCCGGACCCGTCAGCGCATCCTTGGCGCCGATACGCGCCAGGTAGGTGTTGACGGCGCGGTTTCCCGACAGCACCAGATGATTGCCATTGTCGATCATCGCGCCCATGGCGGGATCGAAATAGGAGCGGCAACGGCCGCCCGCTTGTGGTCCGGCCTCGAACAGCGTCACGGAAATGCCGCGTTCGGCCAGCGCCGTCGCCGCCGCCAGCCCCGCCACGCCGCCACCGATAACGTAAGCCTTACCCGAGGCCATGCTTCACGACGAGCATTAGCAGCCGCCACTTGCCCAGCGAGACGCGGCCGCGCGGGCTGGCGAAACCCGCTTTCTCGCTTTGCGCCAGGATCTCGGAATAGACCACGCCCATCAGGGCTGGCGTGGCGATGCGGCCCTTCGGCTTCCCGGCCATGATCGCCTTCGCGGCGTCATAATGGGTATGCGCCAGCGCCGCCACCTTGCGGCAAACGCCGTCGATCTGCGGCTGAGCCACGATCCAGTCGAGATCGAGCGACTTGGCGCAGGCCAGTTCGAACAGATACTCGCGCGGCAGATAAAGGCGGCCAATGGCGGCATCTTCATCCACATCGCGCAGGATGTTGGTCAATTGCAGGGCGCGGCCCAGATGATGCGCCAGCTCAAAGCCCGGGCCTTCTTCCATGCCGAAGACCTTGATGGAAAGCCGCCCCACCGCGCTGGCCACTCGGTCGCAATAGAGATCGAACGTCGCCAGGTCGGGCGCGACAATGTCTTCCGCCACATCCATCGCCATGCCATCCAGCACGGCGATGAAATCTTCCTGCCGCAGGCCATATTGCGTCACGATGCCGGACAGGAAGTGGGCCTGGCCCGCAGGCTCGCCACGATAGAGCGCGCCGATATCGTCGCGCCAGGCGTCGAGTTTGCGGCGGCGTTCTTCGCGGGTGCCGACGCCGTCATCGGCGATGTCGTCCACCTTGCGGCAAAAGGCATAGATCGCGAACATGGCGTCGCGCTCGGGTTCCGGCATCAGCCGCATCGCAAGATAGAAAGAACTCTTGCTGGCCTTCTTCTTCACGGCCTTGGCCTGGGGCGCAGCCAGCGTGCTGGTCATGTGCGTCTCGCAAGACGGTTGAAGGTGAAGGCGGGCAAGCGGCCCAGGAACAGGCGCGCAACCGCCAGTTTGGAATGGTGCACGGGCTCGGACAGGGGGTCGCGGCGCATCAGCTTGGCGTTCAGATCCTCGGCGAGGGTTTGAATGAGATCAACTTCCAAGGCAAGCCGCCCGTTGCGGATGCCACAGGCGAATGGCTTGGCGCGGGCCAGCAATTCGGCGTTTTTCGCCGCCAGCCTGTGGATGACCGCCTTTAGCGCCGGGCTGGCCTGTGGTGCGGCCAGATCCTCGGCCCGGGCTTCCGCCGCCGCCAGCATGTCTTCCGGCAGATAGACCCGGTTCAGCCCCTGGTAATCCTTGGCGCAATCCTGCAGATGGTTGATCACCTGCAGCGCGGCGCACAGCGCGTCATTGGCGGGCCACAGGCTTTCGCTTTCGCCATGCACCGCCAGCACGAAACGGCCCACCGGCATGGCGGAATAGCAGCAATAGTCGATCAGGTCATCCCAGTCGGCGGTGCGCAACTTGGTACAGTCGCGGCGAAAGGCTTCCAGCAGATCGAAGGCGTGCACCGGCGACAGGCCGCGTTCGGCCAGACTGGCGCGCAGGCGCAATCCTTCGGGAGAAGTGTCGCTTTCCCCGGCCAGGGTGGCGCGCATCTCTTCCAGCAGGCGTAGCTTTTCGTCCGGCGCGGCGCTTTCATGGTCGGAAATATCGTCGGCAAAGCGCACGAATTTGTAGAAGGCCATCACCGGCGGGCGGTATTGCGGCGCGATCAGTTTCGAGGCGACGGGAAAGTTCTCACCGGTGTGATTCTTGCCGGACTGGAGCGCGCTTCCTTCCTGAAGAGGGGTAATCATGCCTCACTACGCGCCGCACTTTGGGCGCGGCCCTTCCACATGCCACCCTTGCCCTGCCAATATTTCACCGCTGAATCCAGCGTGAAGAAAGCATAGAAAGCGGCGATGATTGGCAGAGTGAAGGCCCAGAGCGGCGACAGGCGATAGAAGCGCAGGATCGGCTGCATCATCACCACCATGATGATACAGGCGATCCAGCCCGCCATCTGCGACGGGCCGTTGGCGAACTGCGCCACGGCGGGCGGCGCCAGATAGACCAGCACCAGACCCGCCAGCGTGCCCGCCAGCTTCAGCACAGAATAATCCAGTTCGGCGAAGGCCGATCGCGCCACCATGCGCCGGACCTCCGTCAGATTTTCATAGGGGCGCAAGCTGACGGCGCGATTGGAAAGCTCCAGCCAGATCGGGCCCCGCTGCTTCATCAGCTTGCCGAGGCTGACATCGTCGATGATGTTGCGCCGAATGGCTTCGATGCCGCCCACCGCCTCCAGCGCCTCGCGGCGCGCCAGCATGCAGCCGCCCGCCGCCGCCAGTTTCCGCTTGGAATCGTTCACCGCGCCGAAGGGATAGAGCATGGCGAAGAAGAAGACGAAGGCGGGGATCAGGAAATGCTCCACCAGCGTGCGCGCCGAAAGCTTAGCCATCTGCGAAGTCAGCACCATACCGAATTCTTCCGCCCGCGCCACCAGCCGGGCCAGATTGTCAGGGGTATGGCTGATATCGGCGTCGGTGAACCAGATAAAGTCCGGCGCGCGCGCGCGGCCCGCCTCCAGCCCCTGATGCATCGCCCAGAGCTTGCCGGTCCAGCCAGGCGGACGCGGCGCACCGTTCAAAACCGTGACGCGGGCCGAGCCCAGCGCGCGGGCTGCGATGGCGGTGCCGTCATCGCTCTGGTCGTCCACCAGGATGATGTGAAAGTCGCCGGCATAATTCTGTGCGATCAGGCTGCCCAGCGAGCGGGCGATGACGTCGGCCTCGTCGCGGGCCGGGACCACCGCCACCACCGACGGCCAGGGCACGGGGCCCAGCAGCTTTTGGTCGGCATCCCGCTCGCGGAATAGCCAGAACAGGTCTCGGCCGAACGCCAGGTACAGCCACACCAGCAGCGGCACGATGCCGAACACGAAGCCGGCGATATTGCGCCACGGCCAGGTCAGAAGCTCCATCATTTCAGATACCCGTTGCCGCCGAACCAGGCCAACGCATCTTCCAGACCAGCGCGATAGGGCCGGGCTTGGTAGCCCAGTTCGCGCTTCGCCTTCTCAGAAGAAAAGAACATACGGTAGCGCGACATGCGCAGTGCATCCGCCGTCAGGAACGGCTCCTTGCCGGTGAAGCGGGCCACCGCTTCCGCGCCCCAAGCCAGCGGGAAGAGCGGACCACGCGGCAGCTTCACCCGCGGCGCCTTGCGCCCCACCATGGCGCCGATATCGCCCAGCATTGCCTGCAGCGGCACGTCCTCGCCGCCCAGGATGTAGTTCTCGCCGATCCTGCCTTTTTCCAGCGCCAGGAAATGGCCTTCGGCGACGTCCTCGACATGGGCCAGGTTGAGGCCGGTGTCGAGAAAGGCGGGCATCTTGCCGTTCGCCATCTCCACGATGATGCGACCGGTGGGCGTGGGCTTGATGTCGCGCTGGCCGATCGGCGTGGA
>CANFDA010000092.1 GCA_947445215.1 Alphaproteobacteria bacterium
CCGGCCGCGGCGGGCGGCGGCGCGATCGGCGTGCCGTTTTCGTCGGTCGGCCCAGCGGCGCCACGGCCGCCGCGTCCGGCGGCTTGCGCCAGTTGCTGCGGCGCTGTGATCACGGCGTCGCGGATGCGGCCATCGGCAATGGTGTTGATGCCCACCGCGCTCTGCGCCGTCATCGCCTGCGTGCCCGGCGCGGCGCCATTGGCGGCATAGATATAGGCGGCGATGGCAGCGTAAGTATCGACCCCCAGGCTGTTCTCGCGGCCATAGGGCATCTGGGTCTGGATGTAGCGGAAATAATCGGCGGTGCTGCGGTTGCCCCAGGCCGCCAGGAAACCCGCCCCCGCCAGCGCGGTGGAGTTGGGCCCGCCCTGCAGCGCCGGACCGTGGCAGCCGCCGCAATTGGGACCATATGCGGCGCGGCCAGCATCGACCTGTGCCTGTGTGAAGGGACCGACACCGGCGGTGCCGGTGGTGGAGACCTGGGCATGGGCCGCATAGCCTGCCACGCCAAGCGCCAGCGCGGCGGCGGTGAAACCAAGATAGCTTTTCCTGCCGCGCATCACCGCCCCCTGTCCGCCGGAGCCGTGACGGGCTCGAACCATCCCCACAGCGATCCCGTCGTGCCGCGCACGCTGTCGATCTGCAGCATCACGGCGCGGCGGCGAAGACCCGCCAGCTGCGCCGAAGTCAGCGTGACGGTGCCGCTGATCGCGCCCGCCTGCGCCCGCGCGACGCTGAGATCGGCGAAGAAATCGCCCGGCACCGCGAAGTCCAGGCCCAGACCCAGACGCGCCGCAGTGGCGGGCGAGGTCAGGCCGGAAAACGCGCCCTGCAGCGTCAGCGTGTTGCCGTTCAGGGTGGCGGTGACGCGGCCTTCGCCGCCGACCGTGTCGCGTGTGGAATTATCGAAGGCCACCGGATCGAGCGACAGCGCGAAGCGCGTCTGCGCCAGGCCCGGCGTTGCGGACAGAAGCAGCAGCGTCAAAGCCGCCAACCATGGATGATGTCGCAAGCTGTCCCCCCAGACGTGTCTTGGCCGGATCTCTTCGGAATCCTTGTCGGCTGTACCATGCCCCCGAACCGGGGAGCGGACAAGCCGGAAGAATTTGCGCGCCGGTGCCGACGCATTACAATCCGGAAAACATTGGGGGGCCTTCATGTTCCTTCAGCGGCGCTGATTTCCGCTTTCGCTTTCAGCGCCACGGCATCCCGCAACAGCTGCTCGAACATCGACGCCGTGGCGGCAATCACGACCGAGCCGAACCCGATCATGATGCCCATGGCGAGCCCGCCTGCCCGGTCGTCCGATGGGTCGATCGCGCCAAACACGTTGGACAGGAGGAGGATTTCCCCGCCCACGACAAAGCCGATCATGGCCAGGCCACAGACTTTCGCGGTAAGCGCCGCTTTCACGGCCTCCGGCGAGAACGCCCGGTCCTGCTTGGCATATCCCAGCACCGTGAAGGCCTGCCAGAGCACCATGAAGAACGGAATGGCGGCGATGTACCCATAGGCCAGGAAAGGATCGTTGAAATAGATCTGGAACTGGGTGGCGTGCGCGTTGCGGCCCTCGATCTGCGGCATCCCCAGCAGGAAGGCCAGCGCGCCAATACCGGCGAGCAGAATCACACCCTGAAGGACTATGGTCGCGCTTTTCATGGCCGGTTCCTCTTGCTGAACCGCTTCACTCTGGCGCGGCAGCCCATGAGCGGCATGAGCAAAGCCTGAGCACGCCCTGAAAAACGCCTAATCCGGCAGCGCCGCCAGCATTTCCAAGGTTGTCAGGCCCGAAATCGGATGACGCCAGTGCGGCGCGATTTCCGCCAGCGGTTCCAGCACGAAGCGCCGCCGCGCAATCAAAGGATGCGGCAACGAGAGCAGTTCGCTGGTCACCACCGTGTTCCCATGCGCCAGCAGATCGAGATCCAGCGGCCTTGGTGCATTCACCCGGGAACGGACCCGCCCGTAAGCCGTTTCAGTAGCGTGCAAAAGTTCCAGAAGCGCCAGCGGATTTAGCGCGGTCTGGAGGGAAGCGGCGGCATTTACGAAGGGCGGGTCTGTTGGATCGGGCCAGGCCGTTGTTTCCAAGAGGGACGAAACCTTGAGCACCGTGACGCCCGCTTCTTCCAGCGTGGCAAGCGCGGCGCGCAGGGTTTCAAACGGGGCGCCGGCCCGCGAGGGCATATTGGCCCCCAGGGCGATCAGTATTTCAGGCGTGTCATTGGAGGTCATATGCTTTTTTATCCGTCGGAAAAACTGGCTTTGTTCATCGACGGCGCCAACCTGAATGGCGCGGCCAAGAGCCTGGGCTTTGACATCGACTATAAAGCGGCTGCTGGAACTCTTCGCCCGCAAGGGTACTCTGGTTCGCGCCTTCTATTACACCGCCGTCGCCGAGGATCAGGAATTCTCGCCCCTGCGTCCGCTGGTGGACTGGCTGGACTATAACGGCTTCTCGGTCGTCACCAAGCCGCTGAAGGAGTTCACCGACTCCCAGGGCCGCCGCCGGGTCAAGGGCAACATGGATATCGAGCTGGCCATCGATGTAATGGAGATGGCGACCTGCGTTGACCATGTCGTGATCTTCTCCGGCGACGGCGATTTCCGCCGTCTGGTCGAAGCGGTGCAGCGGCGCGGGCGGCGGGTCAGCGTGGTCTCCACCATTCGCACCTCCCCGCCCGTGGTGGCGGACGAACTGCGCCGCCAGGCCGACAATTTCATCGAGCTGGAAGAACTGCGCCCGCAGATCGCACGCGAAGGCGGCGTCAAGCCCACGCCCTCGCCCTTCGCCTCCACCACGGCCTAGACACCGGCGTTTTCGCGCTTTAGTCCGGTGGCATGAAAGCCCCCGTCGCGCCGCCGAAGGCCCCACCAAAAGATTGCCCGCTCTGTCCGCGCCTGGCCGCGTTCCGGCATGAGAACCAGAAGAAATTCCCGTCCTACTGGAATGCGCCGGTCCCCAGCTTCGGGCCGTTGGATGCGTCCATCCTGATCGCGGGGCTGGCGCCCGGGCTGCACGGGGCCAACCAGACCGGGCGCCCCTTCACCGGCGACTGGGCCGGCGACCTGCTTTACGCCACGCTGCTGAAGTTCGGGTTGGCGACGGGCAAGTATGAGGAGCGCACCAACGATCCGCTGAAGCTGGTGGGCATCCGCATCGCCAACGCCGTGCGCTGCGTGCCGCCGCAGAACAAGCCGGAGCCCAGCGAGATCAACACCTGCCGCCAGTTCCTGATCTCCGAACTGGAGACGCTGCCGAAGATCAAGGTGATCCTGGCGCTGGGCAAGATCGCCCATGACAGCACCTGCAAGACGCTGGGCGCGCGCATCGCCACCCATCCCTTCAAGCATGGCGTCGCTTATGACATAGGCCGCTTCAAGCTGATCTCCAGCTATCACTGCTCGCGCTACAACACCAACACCGGCGTGCTGACGACGCCGATGTTCGAAAAAGTGGTGCAGGATGCGAAGACGCTGGCGGGGCTTTAGGAGCACACCTTGTCATTCCCGCGAAAGCGGGAATGACAAGAAAAACGAAGAGGCCGCTACGCCTCACCCTTTATCCCGCAGCAGCCGCGCCTTGTCGCGGGCCCAGTCGCGGTCCTTCTCGGTCTCGCGCTTGTCGTGCAGCTTCTTGCCCTTGGCGACGCCGATCTCCAGCTTCGCCTTGCCCTGGGCGTTGAAATAGAGCTTGAGCGGGATCAGCGTCATGCCTTCGCGCTGGATCGCGGCGGACAGCCGCGCGATCTCGCGCTTCTTCACCAGCAGCTTGCGGGTGCGCTTGGGCTCGTGGTTCTGCCGGTTGGCCTGGAGATATTCCGGGATGTAGCAATTGACCAGCCACAGTTCGCCATCCTTGGCGTGGGCATAGCTTTCGCCGATGGTGGTCTTGCCGCCGCGCAGCGACTTGACCTCCGACCCCATCAGCATGATGCCGGCTTCCAGCGTCTCGCCAATCGCATAGGCGTAACGGGCCTTGCGGTTGTCGGCGATGATCTTGAAGCCGTCTTCTTTCTTTTTGACCATGCGGTTAAGATAGGCGCTCGCGCGCGCTACTTCAAACCGGCAAAGGCCAGCGCTTCGCGCACCTTGGCCTGGGAGCCTTCGTCGGCCTCCACCAGCGGCAGGCGCACGTCTGCCGAACACAGCCCCAGCTGCAAGGCGGCATACTTCACCGGCGCGGGGTTGGGATTGGTGAAGAGCGCGTCGTGCAGCGGCAACAGCTTGTCCTGGATCGCCAGCGCCGCGGCATAGTCGCCCGCCAAGCAGGCGGTCTGGAACTGCGAACACAGCTTCGGCGCGACATTGGCCGTCACCGAGATGCAGCCATGGCCGCCATGGGCCATGTAGGCCAGCGCGGTGCCATCCTCGCCCGACAACAGCAACCAGTCCTTGCCGATGGCATGGCGCTCGCGCGACGGGCGCATCAGGTTGGCGGTGGCGTCCTTTACCCCGATGATGTTGGGGTGCTTGGCCAGCCGCGCCATCAGTTCCACGCCGATCTCGACGATGGCGCGGGGGGGGATGTTGTAGAGGATGATCGGAATATCAACCGCATCGGCCACCGCCATGAAATGGCGGTACTGCCCTTCCTGCGACGGCTTGTTGTAATAGCCGGTCACGGACAGCACGGCGTCGCAGCCGACCTCCCTCGCGAACTTGGTCAGCGCGATGGCTTCGACCGTCGAATTGGAACCCGCACCCGCGATCACCGGCACCCGGCCTGCCGTCTCCTCGACGCAGATCTCGATCACTCGGCGGTGTTCCTCATGGCTGAGGGTGGGCGATTCGCCGGTGGTGCCGCAGGGAACCAGGCCGTGGGTTCCTTCCGCGATCTGCCAAGAGACCAGCTTGCGGAAGGCGGCTTCGTCCAGCTTGCCGTCCTTCATCGGGGTGATGAGGGCGGTAATGGAGCCTTTGATGCGGGAAGTTGGGATGCGGTTGGCGACAGTCATGGGAATTTCCCGGTTGGTCTCATTCTTGCCCGGCCCGGTGTTCAGTATGGCCCAGGGGCGGTGCTCCGTCTAAGCTGTTCCAGCCCCCTTCGACAAGCATCGGTCCATGATTTCCACCCGTTTCATTGCTGCCATTCCCGCACTGGCCATCGCCGGCGCGCTGACCTCGGCGTTTGCCGCCCCGCCAAAGCCCAGCAGCCTGCGCGTGCTGACGGCGTCGGACCGCGAGGTTTACCAGCGTGCCTATGCGGCGGTGGACCGCGGCGACTGGATCGGGGCGCGCAGCCTGGCGGCGGGCGGCTCCAATCCCCTGCCCCGGCAATTGCTGGAATGGCGCTATGGCCGCCAGGCCAATGCCAGCTTCAGCGAGATCGACTCGGTCCTGCGGACCATCCCCGCAAACTGGCCGGGGCGGCCATTACTTTACAATCGCGCCGAAGCCGCCAGCGGGCCTGAAATGGGTCCCAGCGAGATTGTCGCCTGGTTCGGCACGCGCACGCCGTCCACCGCGCTGGGCCGCATCCGACTTGGCGGGGCGCTGATCGCCACCGGCCAGACGACACACGGCCAGGCGCTGATCCGCGAAGCTTGGCGCAGCGGCACTTTCGACGCCAACACCGAACTTTCCATCGTGCAGAACCATGGCAGCGTGCTGACCGCCGCCGACGACCGGGCGCGGCTGGAAGCGCTGCTCTGGCGCGGCGAGATCACCGCCGCCCGCAGCGTGCTGGCGCGCATCAGCGGTGATACCGACGTGGCGCGGGCCCGCATCGCGCTGGCCGCCAGCGGCGCCAAGGGCGCGCGCACGGCGCTGGATGCCGTTTCCGGCTCCAGTGATCCCGCCCTGCTCTATGACTGGTCGGCGGCGCTGCGCCGCGACGGCCAGACCGATGCGGCCCACACCATGCTGCTGCGCATCTCGGCGGGGGCGCTGAAAGACCATGCCGACCGCTGGTGGATCGAGCACAACATCCAGGCGCGCGACGCACTGGGCGACAACGACCCGCGCATGGCGCTGCGCCTGTCGAACCATGCCGGGCTGACCAGCGGCGCGGATTATTCCGAGCAGCAATTCCTCTCCGGCTTCATCACACTGCGCTTCCTGAAGGAGGCGCGCGAAGCCCTGCCCTATTTCCAGCGCATGGAAGCCGCCGTGGCCCGCCCCATCTCCAAGGCCAAGGCGCAATATTGGCAGGGCCGCGCTCTGGAAGCCGCGGACGACCGCATCGCGGCACTGGTGCAGTATGGCCGCGCCGCGACCTATGCCGAGACCTTTTACGGCCAGCTGGCGTTGGCCAAGACGGGTGGGCAAGTGCGCCTGACCGACGTTGCGCTGACGCCCGCGACGGATGCGGAGATGGACCCCTCGCCCCTGATGCCCGCCATCAAGGCGCTTGCCGAGCTGGGACAGACCGCCGAGCTGCGTTTGTTCGTCGATGCCGAGCTGGCGGCGCGTCCCGGCCCCGCCCGCATGAAGGCGATGATGCAGCGCCTGTCGCAATGGGGCTATCTGGAGATCGCCGTGCGCCTGGCCAAGACGCTGGGCTATGACGGTTCGCTGGTGCTGGCCTACAGCCATCCGGTGATGAACCTGCCAAGCTTCGCCGGCAGCGGCACGCCGCCGCCACAATCGCTGGTGCTGGGGCTGATCCGCCAGGAATCTGAATTCGACGCCTATGCCGTCTCCAGCGCCGGGGCGCAGGGCATCATGCAGGTGATGCCCGCGACGGCGCGCATGCAGTCCAAGGCCGTCGGCCTGCCCTTCCGCGCCGAAGCGCTGGTGGGCGACACCGACTATTCCATCCGCCTGGGCATGTCGGAGATTTCCAGCCATCTGGTGCGCTATGGCGGTTCGCTGCCGCTGGCCATCGCCGCCTACAATGCCGGGCCGGGCAATGCGACGCGCTGGGCACGGGCCAATGGCGATCCCCGCCTGCCGGGCACCGATCCTATCGACTGGATCGAGCGCATCACCTTCCCGGAGACGCGCAACTATGTGGCGCGGGTGCTGGAGAATGCCGGGGCCTATCGGGCGCGGCTGGCGGGCGGCGCGGCCCCGTCCGGCATCGTGGCGGATCTCTATGCCCCCACCAATCCGCCGCCTTCGCCAACGGGACGGTAATTACCGGAAGAACGCCGCGCCAAGGCGCGGCTGGGTAACAAAAAAGCCGCGCTGGTGGCGCGGCTGCCATCCCACGGAAGCAGGATGCGGATGACGGTCTAAAGCCGTCTTATTTGAAGATCGAGAGCCACTCGCGGGCCAGCTTCTGCGCCTGCGCGATCTGACCGGGGTTCATTTCCTCGGCGATCGTGTTGCGCCAGCGCTTGGCTTCCTCGACGCCACGCGACGCCGCCAGGTTGAACCATTTGTGCGCCACGACATAGTCGGCCGGCACGCCCTGGCCCGTCGAATAGGCGAGGCCCAGATTGTAGAGCGCATCGGCGCGCCCTGTCTTCGCGTCCTGCTCATATTGAGCAAGGCTGTCTATATCGATGCAAGCCACGTCTGGTTTCCCTTCACGACTGACCGAAAGATTCCTCTTTCGTGCGAGGTGATGGTGAAGCCAAAAAAGCTAAGACTAGGTAAATGGATATTAGTCTTAAATGCTAAGACGCGTTAGGTTTGGTTATCAATTGATGAACCCCCATCCGTCGCAACTCGGGTTCGCAAGCAAACACCTCGTTACGACACCTTCCCCCTTTGGGGCGCGCTACGCGCGCAAGGGGAAAGGAAGCTGGCAGATGCTGCTGGTCGCCCGGCGGAAAGCCGGGCTCGCGCCTAGTTGGGCTTGCGCAGTTCGGCGCCGACCTTCATGCCGCGCTGGACCGCGGGGCGCTTGCCGACGCGCGCGAACCACGCCGCCAGATTGGGAAAAGGGTCCAGCGGCACATGCCGCGAGGCCGACTTGACCCAAGAGTAGCAGGCAATGTCGGCGATGGAATAGGCACTAGCCAAGTGCTTCACCTTGCCCAGCCGCGTGTTCATCACGCCCAGCAGGCGGCGGACCTCCTCGACATAGCGCTTCTTGCCATAGGGCACGTCTTCCGGCGCGTAGAGGACGAAATGGTTGGCCTGGCCAGACATCGGCCCCAGCCCACCCATCTGCCAGATCAGCCACTCGTCCACCGCGACGCGGGCGCGTTCGTCCTGCGGATAGAATTTGCCGGTCTTGCGCCCGAGATACTGAAGGATCGCGCCGGACTCGAAGACCGAGATGGGACGGCCGCCCGGCCCATTCGGATCGAGGATCGCCGGTATGCGGTTGTTGGGCGACAGCTTGAGAAAGGCGGGCGCGAACTGCTCGTTCTTGTTGATATTGACGGGGTGCATCTCATAGGGGAGCCCCAGCTCCTCCAGCATGATGCTGATCTTGTGGCCGTTGGGGGTGGGCCAATAGTAGAGCTGGATAGCCCCGGGGCGCGTCGCGCCCCCATTCTTTGAAAGTGAGGCTTTAGCGGGGGCCTTCTTGGCCTTGATAGGCGCGGGTTTCACGGTCTTCCGGGCCATGACGGCCTCCCTCATGCGGTCTACTCAAGGGGAGATGGGGTATAATCAGCGGATCAGC
>CANFDA010000093.1 GCA_947445215.1 Alphaproteobacteria bacterium
AGAACCAGCGCAGCTATCGCCAGGGCGACGCCATATGTCTGGAGCCCGGCACCTTCCCGGATGCGCCCAACCGCGCCGACTTCCCCGCCGCGCGGCTGAACCCCGGCCAGACCTATGTGAACAGCATGGTTTTTGCGTTCCGGACCAAATAGCTAGTCCACCGCCACCACGGCAACCGCCTTGGCCGGCAGGTCGAAAGCCAGCTTGCCATTATCGCTGCTGCCGCTGAACGGCTCGGGGCGGATGGGGCTGGGCGAGTCATAACAGGACGCCTAAGTAATTGGACCGCGCCGAGTCCATTTGTGGGTTTTAACTACTTATAAGAAGCCCTAGCTCCCGCTTACGTAGGCGGGCGTATGGTCCAATAAATAGCTCATCCCTATTTATATAAGTGGAACGCCTCGGAGCCCCCTTGGCGGGTAATTATTTATATAATTCAAATGGATGTATTATTTTACTCGCTATTTTATGGGGTTTAGCCCCTACCCGGTCCCTTCATAGGGTTCATTGGGGTCCATAGAGCCTCACAGTGATGATCCGATTCCGGATCTTGGGCGTACATATAATGTACAAAATGCTTCTGCCTCGTCTCCCCCTCCCCGATGGGCAGAGGACACTACCGCCGGTGAAAGCCGGCGGTTTTTTTGTTCGATCGTCGGCTACTAAGCTGTGAAAGCCGGCGGCTCCGTTAATCTCAAAAGCTTTTGTAATCACCCTCCGATAGAACTTTTCAGAAAATAGCGGTTTAGGAGTAAGCGATGCTTGAATTTATTGGAAAATCGTTGACCCTTATTGCCTTCGGGCTCGCTTCACCATTCGGTTTCAATATCGGAATTGAAGAGCCGCAATATCGTGTTGTTGAGAAGCTGAATAACGGAATCGAAATTCGAGAATATGGTAATCGTATAGTCGCTGAAACTACGATAATGGAAATTGATCCGGATAAAGCCTCTAGCGAGGGATTTCAAATCATTGCTGGCTACATATTCGGCAAAAACAAGAACAATCAAAGCATCGCTATGACATCGCCCGTGGAGATAAATTCCAAAGGAAAATCAATTGAGATGACCAGCCCCGTCGAAGTTAAGTCTAGTTCTGGCTCAATGGTAATGAGATTTTTTATGCCGTCTACTTACACGATGGAGACTTTGCCGCTCCCCACAGACAGTCGCGTGAAGCTGGTTGAGTTACCGAAGATCAAACAAGCCGTGTTTAAATTCACAGGTTCAACTTCCAACGCAGCAATAACAGCTAAGACGAATACCCTCCTCGAGGGGATCAAGTCTTCCCGATGGAGTCCCGCAGGTCCAACTAGCGCTTATCTCTATAACGCGCCTTGGACTATTCCATTTCTTCGTACAAACGAAGTACTGGTTGAAGTGGCTCCAAAATAGAACAACTATTCCGCCCTACCTTTATGAGAGCCATTGGTTACCTTTGAGCCTCACAAGAGCTTCACAGAGGACGGTATAGCCTTGGGTTGGTAGGCTCGCCGACCAGATACGAAAAAGCCCCAACGGGGTTAGCCGTCAGGGCTTTGAATTTCTAAGCTACAGGCTAGATCGCTTACTTCACAGCGAACGACGAACGGTTCTTACCAGTCTTCTCAGCTGCCACGATCCACAGTGGGGCACGTCCACGACCCGTCCACTTGTTCCCCTCAGCGTCCTTAAACTTCACCGGGGCTTTCTTACCCTTGAGCTTGCTGACACGCTTGGTCTTCTTGGCGCCCTTAGCGGGACGACCAGCCTTGCCTGAGAAGGCGTGCTTAAGGTCAGCGAGGGTTAGCTTGTGCTTCTTGATCAGGGCGACGGCTTTGTCGACACCGGGCTTAACCTTGGTCTCAATCGCTATAGCCTTTTTCTGAAGCTCAGCGATACGAGCCTGGATAGCTTTGAGTGAGATAGAACGCGCCATTAAAACTATTTTCCTCGGTTTATGCGATGTGGGTAGTTTACACCCTGGGCGCTTGGGTGGGGTAGAATTTCTTATTCGGAAATCCTTCAAAATTGAACACTGTTAATTTTGCAAATTGAACACTGTTAATTTTGCAAATTGAACACTGTTCATTTCACAAAATAAACAGAAACTCAAAGAAAAAGATTACTTAGATATAGAAAATTACTAAATGGAATCAGTCACTTATAGTGAATCAAAAATAAATGGATCGTAAACGGATGCATTTGTAGTGTGTTATAAAACATAGAATATAGCTTTAGATATAGCCCCGTCACTTGCCAAGGTTATGGTCGACGGTTCGAATCCGTTCGCCCGCTCCAGGTTTAGAAGTAAAATCAATATGTTAAATTGTGGTGATCGCCTTGGCAATCACCATTCTTTTCTAGCTAGCGAGTAGCAAGCAGCTGACGCTAGTTCATGAGGTTTGGGAGGCCGCTCTCAACCGGCACCGGTCCAATCGACATCCTACCGGCCCTGCTTACTAGTGCACCCTAAAGCCCTCACCAGCCACCGCCCAGCTAGCACCTAGTCCTCGAGGGCACCCCCCCCGAACCTTAGCCAGACGCCTCCAAGATACCCCTAGGTCAGACCCCACTACCCCGGCACCTATTACGAACCCTCGGTGGATTTGCGGGCGGATAAGGAATATTTCGGCGCCAGCCGCCGCGCCTGTTGGTTCGGGATGTGATGCCGCAGCTTTGCGGAACGCTGCTATCTGGTGTAACGAGCCGGGCATGAATTTCCTTCCCGAAGACTGGCAGGACGCGATCCTGGTAGGCCGCATCGATTTGGGCGAAGGCCCGACGCCGATCCTTGTGCACAAGGGGGAGGTCCTCGACGTCTCGGCAATCGCGCCCACCGTATCGGCGCTGCTGAACGCCTGGGATGGCACAATTCCCAAAGGCAAGTCGCTGGGGCCGCTGGACGGCTTCGGTTTCAAGCCGCAGTGGGATGGCGACAATCGTTTGCTGTCACCTGTCGATCTGCAATGCGTCAAGGCGGCGGGCGTGACCTTCGCCGTCTCGGCGGTGGAGCGAGTGATCGAGGAACGCGCCCGCGGCGATGCCGGCAAGGCCGCCGCCATCCGCGCCGATCTCACCGCCCGCGTCGGCGCAGACATCCGCTCGGTCAAGCCAGGCTCGGACGACGCCATCAAGCTGAAGCTGGAGCTGATTGCCGACGGTTTCTGGTCGCAATATCTGGAAGTCGCCATCGGCCCCGATGCCGAAGTCTTCACCAAGGCGCCCGTGCTGGGGAGCGTAGGCTGGGGCGCAGAGATCGGCATCCGCAGCAACTCGACCTGGAACAATCCCGAGCCGGAAGTGGCGATCGTCTGCGACGTAGCCGGCCGCCTGCTGGGCGCGACGCTGGGCAACGACGTCAATCTGCGCGACTTCGAAGGCCGCAGCGCCCTGTTGCTGGGCAAGGCTAAGGACAACAACGCCTCCGCGGCGCTGGGCCCCTTCATACGCCTGTTCGACGGGGCGAGCTTCACGCTGGACCATGTGCGCCAGGCGGTGATCGAGATGACCATCGAAGGTACCGACAATTATCGGCTGGAAGGCCGCAACACGATGGGCGAGATCAGCCGCGATCCCACCGATCTTTGCGCCCAGGTGATGAGCGAGCATTTTTATCCCGACGGCTTCTGCCTCTATCTTGGCACGCTGTTCGCGCCCACCCAGGATCGCGACGATCCGGGCCGGGGCTTCACCCACAAGATCGGCGACATGGTGCGGGTCTCCAACCCCAAGCTGGGCGTGCTGGAAAACCGCGTGGCCTATTCGAAGAACGCCCCGGCATGGACCTTTGGCGTCGGCGCCCTGATGGCAAACCTTGCCAAACGCGGCCTGCTCAAGTCCTAATGTGCCCCCTTGGCGCTATTCTCTTAACGCCACAGCGACCCATGTTGCAGATGCATGGCGCGGCCACGCCGGAATGGCTTGCGCGCCTGGCAAAAGCGAATAGGTAAGGCGCACAATTCCCCGGAGGCTTGCATGACGGCGCAGAAACTCACCCATTTCATTGGCGGCAAGGAAATCGCCGCCCCCACGCCGCTGGAGAGCATCAATCCCTCCAACACCGGCGAAGTGATCGCCACCTTTCCGGAAGGCACCGCTGAAGACGTCAATGACGCCGTCGAAGCGGCGCGCAAGGCGCAGCCGGGCTGGGCCGCGTCGTCGCCCGAAGTGCGTTCCGACATTCTCGACAAGGCCGGGTCGATCATCCTTGAGCGCCGTGAGACCATCGGCAAGCTGCTGGCGCGCGAGGAGGGCAAGACCCTTCCCGAAGCCATTGGCGAAACCGCGCGGGCGGGCCGCATCCTAAAATATTTCGCCGGTGAGGCGCTGCGCCGCCACGGCCAGAATCTGGAATCCACCCGTCCTGGTGTCGAAGTGCAGACCTATCGAGAAGCGGTGGGTGTGTTCGGCCTGATCACGCCGTGGAATTTCCCCATCGCCATTCCCGCCTGGAAGCTGGCGCCCGCGATTGCCTTCGGCAACGCCGTGGTGCTGAAGCCCGCCAATCCCACGTCCGCCACTGCGCATGCGCTGATCTCGGTGCTGCATGAAGCGGGCCTGCCCGCCGGTGTGGTCAACATGGTGCTGGGCCGCGGCAATGTCGGCGACGCCATCGCCAAGCATCCCGATGTGCAGGGCGTGTCTTTCACCGGCTCGCAGGCCGTCGGCAGCAAGGTGGCGGCAGCCGCCGTGGCGCGCCAGGCCCGCGTGCAGCTGGAAATGGGCGGCAAGAATCCGCTGGTGGTGATGGACGATGCCGAATTCGACCGCGCCGTGCAGATCGCGGTGGATGGCGGTTACTTCGCCACCGGACAACGCTGCACCGCCTCGAGCCGCGTCTTCGTACAGGAAGGTATCTATGACAAGTTCATCGCTACCGTCGCCGAACGCGCCAAGGCGCTGAAGGTGGGCGATGCCCTCGATCCTTCGACCCAGATGGGCCCCGCCGTCACCGACATCCAGCTCGCCGGCAATTTGAAGTATATCGACATCGCGCTGAAGCAAGGCGGACGTTTGCTGGCGGGCGGCGCCGAAGGCCTGAAGCTGGCCACGCCCGGCTATTACATGAGCCCGACCCTGATCGTGGACACCAAGGCTGGCGACACCATCAACCAGGAAGAAGTCTTTGGCCCGGTCGTCTCGGTGGTGAAGTTCAAGACCTATGAAGAGGCGCTCGAACTCTGCAACGCGGGCAATTTCGGGCTCTCCGCCGGCATCGTAACCACCAGCCTCAAGCATGCGCGCCACTTCCAGCGCAACATCAAGGCGGGCATGGTGATGATCAACCTGCCGACGGCGGGCGTGGATTATCACGTGCCGTTCGGCGGCACCCGCGGCTCTTCCTATGGCCCGCGCGAGCAGGGCTTCTCGGCGGTAGAGTTCTACACCACCATCAAGACGGCCTATTCCTTCTCGTAAATTCTGCCATTTCGACAGAAGGCCCCGGTTCGCGCCGGGGCCTTTTGCGTTATACAGCCCCCCGGAGCTTCGGCCATTTGCCGAAGCGACAATTGAAAAAAATGGCCTCACCCCTTCTGCACCTCACCGACATCAAGCTGAGCTTCGGCAACACCCAGTTGCTGGACGGGGCGGAATTGTCGGTGATGCCGCGCGACCGGCTGTGCCTGGTGGGCCGCAACGGTTCGGGAAAATCAACGCTGCTCAAGATCGCCGCCGCCCTGATCGAGGCGGATAGCGGAAACCGCTTCGCTCAGCCCGGCGCCACCATCCGCTACCTGCCGCAGGAGCCGGATCTGTCTGGCTATGCCAGCACCCGCGCCTATGTCGAAGCCGGGATGGTGGAAGGAGATGATCCCAACCGCGCCTATTACTTGCTGGGCTCGCTGGGCCTTAGCGGCGAGGAAAATCCCGCCAACCTGTCGGGCGGCGAAGCCCGCCGCGCCGCGCTGGCCCGCGTGCTGGCGCCGCGCCCCGATGTGCTGCTGCTGGACGAACCCACCAATCATCTCGACCTGCCCGCCATCGAATGGCTGGAAAGCGAACTGGCCGGGATGTCGGGCGCGCTGGTGCTGATCAGCCATGACCGCCGTTTTCTCGAGACGCTGTCGCGCACCACGGTGTGGCTGGACCGCGGCCGGTCTCACCGGCTGGAGAAGGGCTTTACCCATTTCGAAGCCTGGCGCGACGAAAAGCTGGCCGAGGAAGAAGTGCAACGCCACAAGCTGGAGCGCCGCATCGCCGAGGAAGAACATTGGGTGCGCTATGGCGTCACCGCGCGGCGCAAGCGCAATGTCGGGCGGCTGGAGCGATTGCGCGGCATGCGCACCGAGCGGCGCGAACAGTTGCGCAGCCTGGGCAACGTCAAAATGGAAGCCGCCGAAGGCGGCACCGGCGGCACCAAGGTGATTGACGCCAAGGGCATCGCTTTCGCGTATGGCGAGCGTGAGATCGTGAAGGATTTCAGTCTGCGGGTGCATCGCGGCAACCGCATCGGCCTGGTCGGGCCCAATGGCGCGGGCAAGACCACGCTCTTGAAGCTGCTGCTGGGCGAATTGCAGCCCGACAAGGGCAATGTGAAGCTGGGGCAGGGCTTGCAGATCGCGCAGCTCGATCAGAACCGCAGCAAGCTGCATCCCGAACAGTCGCTGGCCGCCGCCGTCACCGATGGCAGCGGCGACATGGTGATGGTGGCGGGAAAGCCGCGCCATGTGATGAATTATTTGCAGGACTTTCTCTTCACGCCGAGCCAAGCGCGCACGCCGGTGAAGGTGCTGTCGGGTGGTGAGCGAGCACGGCTGCTGCTGGCCAAACTGTTCGCCACGCCGTCCAACTTCCTGGTGCTGGACGAGCCCACCAACGATCTCGACCTGGAGACCCTCGACCTGCTGGAAGAAGTGATCGCCGATTACCCCGGCACCGCCCTGATCGTCAGCCATGACCGCGATTTTCTCGACCGGGTGGCAACCCAGATCGTGGCGGCGGAAGGCGAGGGCCGCTTCATGGAATATGCGGGCGGCTATGCCGACATGCTGGTGCAGCGCGGGGTGCCGGAATCGGCCAAGACGAAAGCGCCCAAAAAGGAAGCAGTGGAGCGGCCGAAGAAGGAGCGCCCGGCCAAGATGAATTTCAACGACGCCCATGCCCTGAAGGTGCTGCCGCAGAAGATCGTGGCGGCGGACGTTGAAATGTCGGCGTTGGAAGAAAAGCTTGCCGATCCGGGGCTTTACACCCGCGATCCCGCCCGTTTCGCGGAACTTTCCGGCAAGTTGGCCGCCCTCAGAACCCAGAAGGATGCCGACGAGGACCGCTGGCTGGCGCTAGAAATGGTGCGGGAAGAACTGGAAAGTTAACGAACCGGAACGTCTGCCAGGTTCCCGCGTTTTGGATGAACGCGGCTAACCCTTTGAAACGTTGGTAGGCCCGCCAGGACTCGAACCTGGGACCTAACCGTTATGAGCGGTCAGCTCTAACCAACTGAGCTACAGGCCCTTACCAGGGCTGGCTATAGCAGGGTGCCGGTTCCCGTGAAACCGCCTTGCAACCGCCGCGCAAGCACCCGCACCCCGAAACATCACCTTGGGCGGCACCGGCACCGTAAAGGGCCCGCCCGACATGGCCGACATCTCGGGCGGGGTCACCACCGAGGCGCCCACCGCCGCCGCCGCCTTGACCGCCAACACCGCCGCCATGAATAGGGTCGGCACCGCGCTGGATGTGCTGGTCACTCCAGGCGCCAAACAAATGAATGGCCTGAACTTCGGTATCTATGGAGCCTGAGCAGCTGCTGGCCAAGGCCTGGGCCGAAGCGGTGGCCGTTGCCCGCCTGCGCGCCCAGCAATATGACACCGCCGCAGGGGTGACGCTGGGGACGATCCTGTCCATCAGCGAGAACGGCGCGGAGCCGCCCCGCCCCATGTACCGCATAATGGCGATGGCCGCCGACAGCAGCGTGCCGGTGGCGACGGGCGAGGAAAGCGTTTCCGCCACGGTGACGATGGTGTGTGAATTCGCTGATCGGCGCTATATAAAGGAAATGGAAAACCCCCTTTTGCAGCCTTGGTCCGGTCCCTTCGGTGCGCCGCCGCTGGCGGCGTTGAAGCCGGAATACTTTTCGCCCGCCTATGACCAAGCGCTGGCAGCGCATGTGGCAGAAATCGGGGAAATC
>CANFDA010000094.1 GCA_947445215.1 Alphaproteobacteria bacterium
ACGATCTGCAGATGCGCTCCGACTGGACGCTGCCGATCTGCTCCGGCAATGAAAGGATCAAGGGCGCCGACGGCCAGAAGGCCCATTCGACCCAGAAGCCGGAAGCCCTGCTGCACCGGGTCCTGCTCTCCTCCACCAAGCCGGGTGACGTCGTGCTCGATCCCTTCTTCGGCTCCGGCACCACCGGCGCGGTGGCGAAGAGATTGGGCCGCCATTTCATCGGCATCGAGCGCGAGGAGGCCTATGCCAGCGTGGCGCGGGCGCGTATTGCCGACATCCGCGCCGCCGACGAGGACGCCATCAAGGTGACCGGCTCCAAGCGGGCCGAGCCGCGCATTCCCTTCGGTACGGTAGTGGAGCGCGGCCTGCTGCCGCCCGGCACCATCTTGCACGGCCAGGGCCGCAAGGCGCCCAAGGCCAAGGTGCGCGCCGACGGCACACTGGTGGTGGCGGATGCGTCCGGCTCGATCCATCGGATCGGTGCGCATGTGCAGGGGCTGGACGCATGCAATGGCTGGACCTTCTGGCAATTCGAATTGCCGGGCGGCGGGCTGGCGCCGATCGACCTGCTGCGTCAGCGCTTGCGCGCCGAAATGGTGCTCTGAGCGAAAAGCGGACCTCTTTGGTCAAATCCGTGTTCGACGATCTTGCGCATCACCGTGGGCAGTTCCACGTTGGGCAAATCCGCGCGCGAAACCCATCGGCCATTTGAGGCAGGGCGTTTGGCGAATTCCGCGACATAGACCTCGATTTCCAGCTCGAAATGGGTGAAGCCGTGACGCACTACACCGGGGCGCTTCTGCCACGCAACGTCGAACGGCGCCTGCTTCAGCGCCTCGGCGGTTGAGGGGAAGTTTTCTTCCCAAGGGCCCAGCGGCGGCTCCAGCATTGATGCCAGCAAGCCCTTGTCGGGACGCTTCCACAACAGCACCACGCCGCTTTTGTCAGTGACCACAAACGCCGCGCCGCGCTTTAAAGGCCGCACCATCTTGGGCGCCTTCACCGGCAACTGCTCTTGTATGCCGCGTTTGCGCGCCAAGCAGTAATCCGTCCACGGACATTGTGGGCAGGCCGGACGCTTCGGCGTACAGATGGCGCTGCCCAGATCCATCAGCGCCTGCGCGAAGTCCCCTGCCCGCGCTGGCACCAGCGCCATGCAATGGGCCTTCAATTCCGGCTTCGCCCTGGGCATTGGCGTATCCACGGCATAGAGCCGCGCAATCACACGCTCCGCATTCGCATCCATCGCCGCCTGCCGTTCGTCATAGGCAATGGCGGAGATGGCCCCCGCCGTATAGCTGCCAACACCTGGCAATTCGCGCAGGCTCTCAGCGGTAAGGGGAAACTTGCCGTCCATATCGTTGGCCACCAGCTTGGCGGCGGCGTGCAGGTTGCGGGCGCGGGCGTAGTAACCCAGCCCTGCCCAGGCTGCGAGCACATCGTCTTGCGGCGCGGCGGCCAGGTCGCGCACCGTCGGCCAGCGTTCCAGCAACTTGCGGTAAAAGGTGCCCACCGCCTGGACCGTGGTCTGCTGCAGCATGATCTCGCTGAGCCAGACACAGTAAGGATCGGCACGTTTTCCCTTGGGGGCACGCCAAGGCAGCACTCTGCGGTGGATGTCATACCAGGCGAGCAGAAGCCCCGGCAGGTCGGCTTGTTTTGTCGGTTTGCGGGACGGCATACTGAACGACCATGACAGCGCCTGCCGACGAAACGCAACCGGTCCGCCGCAACCGCGCCGCCGCCATTGCCCGCGATGCGGGCGGCGTGGGCGGCGGCGCTTTCGCGCGCATGGGCTTCAGCGATCCGGCACTGGTGCTGCGCTGGCGGGAAATCGCCGGGCCGGAAGTGGCGCGGCTCTGCCAGCCGGTACGTTTCGTCGAAGGAGCGCAGGGTGGCACCCTCACCCTCAAGGCGCTGCCCGGCGCGGCCCTGTTCCTCTCCCACGAAACCCGCCCGCTGACCGCCCGCATCAACCAGTATCTGGGGCGTCCCGCCGTGGCCCGGCTCAAATTCGTGCAAGGGGTTTTCGCGTCACCGCGCCCTTTGCCGAAACTGCGCAAGCCCGCACCTGCGCCGAAGGCGGGCGACCCGACGGCCATTTACAACGGACCGGAAGACTTGAGGCAGGCGCTGTTGCAGCTGGCGCGCTGGCGCGAAAGCGGCAAGACTTGAAAAAACAACGGGGAGGATTGCCATGCGTGGCATGAAATTGTTGCTGGGCGCGATGGCGCTAACGCTTTGCGCGAATGCCGCCCAGGCTACCGATAAGCGCGGCGATTTCGAGATCAAGCCCGCCGACCGCACAATGGGCAATCCCAATGCGTCGGTGGTGCTGATCGAGTATGGCTCCTTCACCTGCTCGCACTGCGCCCAGTTCGCCACGGAAGTGATGCCGCAGATCAAGAAGACCCATGTCGATACCGGCAAGGTGCTGTTCGTCTTTCGCCTATTCCCCCGCGCCCTGCCCGACGCGCAGGCGGAAAAGATGGCGCGCTGCGCCCCGGCCGCGCGCTATTTCGCCATCGCCGACCGCATCTTCCAGACCCAGATGCGCTGGGCGGTGAGCCTTGCCACCAGCCGCGCCGAACTGGTCAAGGTCGGTCAGGAGATGGGCCTGCAGCCCGCAGCCATCAACAAGTGCATGGATGTCTCAGCTGACGATGCCCGTATCAACGCCGTAGCTGAGGAATCCCTCAGCCGCTACAAGTTGGCCGGTACTCCGCATCTGGTCATCAACGGCAAGCCCCTGGAATCCTGGGGGCGCACCTCGGCGGAAGTGGGCAAGCTGCTGGATCAGGCCGCCCGGGGCCGTTGAACCCCGGAATCCGGGGCGGGTTGAAGGCAGGGGGTGGACTCTGCCACAAACGGGGCCGCAACCCGTTCTCTAGGACGCGCCCGTGACGAAAAACCAGCTTCTGGTCGTGCTTGCTGCCTTGTTGGTGGCCGTGATCGGCCTCAGCGCCTACATGATGTTCGGGGGCCAGTCCGCCCAGACGGCAGACGGTGCCACGGCCGGTTACACCGTCCTGCCCACCGACCGCAGCATGGGCAATAAGAACGCCAAGGTCGTACTGCTCGAGTATGCGGCTCCCAGCTGCCCGTACTGTGCTCGCTTCGCAGAAAGCACCCTTCCGGCGATCAAGGCGAAGTACATCGACACGGGCAAGGTGCTGCTCGTTTTCCGGGTATTCCCGCTGCGTCCGGACGACGGCGCCGTGGAGAAAATTGCCCGTTGTTTGCCTGAGGATAAGTATTTTCAGTTCATTGACCTCGGCTTTCGGAATCACCCTTTATGGAACCCCGAATATGGGGTGACAGACGTTCATGGCGGGCTTGTGCGGCTGGGCCGGATGGCCGGCATGAGCGCCGAACAGGTGGACAACTGCATCGACAATTCCGCGGAGGACGAGCGCATCAATGCCGTTGCCGCGGAAGGCGAGCGGCTCTACGGCGTGAATTCGACGCCGACACTCATCCTGAACGGCACCAATATCGGGGTCGGCGGCGGGTCCGTCGAGGAACTGAGCAAACTCATCGACACCGAGCTCGCCAAGTAGTTGGTGCGGGCCGGCTTCACCTGCAGCGTTAAGGCGGCGCATCCACGTTGAAGTTCACCCGTTTACGGCTTTCCGGTTTCAAGTCCTTCGTCGAACCGACAGAGCTCTTCATCGAGCCCGGCCTCACCGCCGTGATCGGGCCGAATGGCTGCGGCAAGTCGAACCTGTTCGACGCCATGCGCTGGGTGATGGGCGAAACCCGTCCCTCCTCGGTGCGCGGCAGCGAGATGGACGATGTGATCTTCTCTGGTAGCGCCGGCCGTCCGGCCCGCAATGTCGCAGAAGTCTCCATCTTCATCGACAACAAGGATCACTCCGCGCCGTTCCCTTACAACGACTCCGACACCATCGAAGTCTCGCGCCGCATCGAGCGCGAGGCCGGCAGCGTCTATCGCATCAATGGCCGCGACGTGCGCCAGCGCGACGTCCAGATTTTCTTTGCCGACGCCTCGTCGGGCGCGGGTTCTACGGCGTTTGTGCGCCAGGGCCAGATTGGCTTGCTGATCTCGCAGAAGCCGCTGGCGCGCCGCGCCATCCTGGAAGAAGCCGCCGGTATTGGTGGCCTGCACCAGCGCCGCCACGAAGCCGAATTGCGCCTGAAGGCGGCGGAGACCAACCTTAACCGCCTCACCGACGTGATCTCGGAAGTCGAAGGCCAGCTTGCCAGCCTGAAGCGCCAGGCGCGCCAGGCATCGCGCTATCGCAACCTGTCGGGCCATATCCGCAAGGCTGAAGCCCTGGCGCATTACTTGCGCTGGACTCAGGCCGAGGCGCGCGCCGCCGTCGCCGCGGAAGAACTCACCGCTGCGGCCTCAGCTGTCGCCACCGCCACCGAAGCTGCAGCCACCGCTTCGACGGCGCAGAGTAACGCGGCGTCCGAACTGCCGCCGCTGCGCCAGACCGAGGCCGAACGCGCCGCCGGCCATCACCGCCTGATCGCGCAGCGCGAACAGCTCGACGCCGAAGAAGCGCGCGCCCGTGAAGCGGCGCAGCGCCTGCGCCAGCTTTTGGCCCAGGGCGAGAGCGACATGGCGCGCGAAATCGCGCTGGACAAGGACGCCGAAACCGCCCTCGCCGCGCTGGCCGAGGAAGAAACCAGCCTGACGGACGCCGCCGCCCGCGCCGGTGCCGAGACGCAGGCCGCCGCCCAGGCCGAATCCGAATTGCGCGCCGCTCTGGCCGACGCCGAAGCGACGCTGGAACGCCTCACGGCCGAACTCGCGGAATGGAATGCGAAGAAGGGCAGCTTAACCCGCGGCCGCGATCTGGCCGCCACCCTGTCCGAGACCGCGACGGCGCAGCTTGGCGACGCGCAGACGCGCCTGGATCGCGCCCTGGAAAGTGCCAAGGACGCGCCCAACGTTCACGCCGCTGAAGCCGCCACCGAAAGCGCGCGCAGCGGCCGCGAAGAGATGCGCGTCCGCGCCGATGCCGCGCGCCAGACCCGCGGAGAAGCCGAACTGGCGGAAAGCACCGCGCGCGATCCGCTGGAAACCGCCGAACGCGAAGCCCAGCGTCTTACCGCCGAAGCCAAGGCGCTAGGCGACCTGCTGCATCCCGAAGGCCAGGGCCTGTTCCCGCCGCTGATCGATGCGGTCACGGTGCAGTCGGGTTATGAAGCCGCGCTGGCCGCCGCTCTGGGCGAAGACCTGCACGCGCCACTGGACGATACATCGCCACATCATTGGCGTGACTTAGGTTCACTAGATGAGGGCGGCTTCGATTTTGATCCCCGTCTGCCCGAGGGCGCGAAAGCGCTGACCGAATTCGTCAAGGCGCCCGGCGCGCTGGGCCGCCGCCTTGCCATGACTGGCCTCGTATTCCCCGACCAGGGCGCTGCCCTGCAGGGCCAATTGAAGCCGGGCCAGTCGCTGGTTTCCGCCCGCGGCGACCTATGGCGCTGGGATGGCTATGTAGCCTCCGCCGATGCGCCCTCGCCTGCCGCCGTGCGGCTGTCACAGCGCAATCGTCTTACCGCCCTGGAAGGCGAGATCGACCAGGCCAAGTCCGTACGCGCCGCCGCGCAGGATGTATATGCCGCCGCTAAGGAAGCCGCCGTCGCTGCGCGCGATGCCGTGCGCGCCGCCGAAGGCGAAGAACGCGCCGCAGAACAGGCGCTGATCACGGCGCAGGACACCGCCACCAAGGCGGCACGGGCCGCCGCCGAGCGCGCCAGCCAGTTGGCGTCGCTGGAAGCGGAAATCCGCCGCCTGACAGAATCCGTGCAGACTGCGGACGAGAACCGCGCCGAGGCCGAACGCGGCCTTGTCGAACTGGGCGATGGCAGCGAACTCGGCGTCCGCAACACCGAAGCGCGCGTGACTACCGCCGCCGCCCGCACCGCCTCCAGTGAAGCGCGCGGCGCGCTCGAAGCGCTGCGCCGCGAAGATGAAGCGCGTGACCGCCGCCTGGCCGTCATCGCGCAGGACAAGAGCCGCTGGAACGGCCGTCGCGAAGCCGCCGCCAGCCAGATCGCCGAACTGTCGCGCCGCCAGGAAGAGCTGGGCGACGAACTGAAAATTGCCGAGCGCATTCCCACCGAGATCGGTGAGAAGCGCGGTGCGCTGCTGTCGGCCATCGCCACCGCCGAAACCGCCCGCAACGAAGCTGCCGACGCGCGTCAGCAGGCCGAAACACTGCTTGCCAAGGCCGACAAGGCCGCCAAGTCGGCCGACGCGGTGCTGTCAACGGCGCGTGAGGATCGCGCCCGTGCCCATGCGCTGCGCGAGAATGCCGCCGCCCGTATCGAGGAATTGCGCACCCGTATCCGCGACGAGATCGAAGCCGCGCCGGAAGAATTGCGCGAACGCGCCGAGATCGAGGAAGGGCAGGAATTGCCGCCGCTCGACCAGGCCGAGAAGCGCGTCGAGCGCCTGAAGCAGGAACGCGAGCAGTTGGGCGGCGTCAATCTGCGGGCCGAGGAAGAAGCGGTCGAGCAGGAAGCGCGGATCACGACGCTGGTCGCCGACCGCGACGATCTCACCGGCGCTATAGACCGCCTTCGCCGCGGCATTGCCAGCCTGAACAAGGAAGGCCGCGAGCGGCTTCTGGAGAGCTTCGAGAAGGTCAACGCCAACTTCCAGACCCTTTTCACCAAGCTGTTCGAAGGCGGCGAAGCCAAGCTCACCTTCACCGAGTCCGAAGATCCGCTGGAAGCCGGGCTGGAAATCTTCGCCCGTCCGCCGGGCAAGCGGCTGCAGAGCCTCGCCCTGCTGTCGGGCGGCGAGCAGGCGCTTACCGCCATGTCGCTGATCTTCGCGGTGTTCCTGGTGAACCCGGCCCCAGTCTGCGTGCTGGACGAAGTGGACGCCCCGCTGGACGACGCCAATGTGGAGCGTTTCTGCAAGATGCTGACCCAGATGGTGGACTCCTCGGGAACCCAGTTCCTGGTCATCACCCACCATGCCCTGACCATGAGCCGGATGGACCGCCTGTTCGGCGTCACCATGGCCGAGCGCGGCATTTCTCAGCTGGTCTCGGTCTCTCTGGACGACGCGGAAAAGATCGCAGCCGAATAGCGGGTTGCGCTGGGGATTCGGGAGGCGGGATCACCGCCCTTGTGACCGTCTGCGCGACATAATGTGCGAGAGGATTTTTTCGAGCCCCGTCAGAGGTTTGCAGACAATCTGACTTTCTTGACACCCTGCAGCACCGCACCTATGGTCGCCCCGCCTTCGGTGCCGCGAGGGCCGGTTTTGCTGCAATTTCCGGCGTTTTGAGGGTCTCACCTTGGCTCCCGATCCAGACCGATTGCGCGACCTGGGTTCGCGGCTCGACAAGCTCCAAGCGGGGCAGGATGCGCGGTACAAAAAACCGCCGCCGTCGCAATTGGGGATCGCGGGGCGCTTCGCCACGGAACTGGTGGCGGCGCTTTTCGTGGGAGGTGGCATAGGTTGGGGTATTGACTGGCTGTTCGGCGGGTTCGACATCAAGACCTTCCCGGCCTTCATGCTTGTGTTTGTCGTGCTGGGCGCTGCCGCGGGAATTCTGAACGTGATGCGCGCAGCTAAAGAGATCAACGCCGAGATCGCGCGCGCGCGGTCGAACGAGGAGACGTAGTTCGTGGCCGGCGAAAACCCGATGGCGCAGTTTGCCGTGAAGCCGCTCATCGAAGCCCCCCTCTTCGAGCTGGCGGGCCATCCGATCTATTTCACCAACCAGGCGCTGCTGATGCTCCTTGTCACCCTGCTGTCCGCCAGCTTCCTCACCCTGATGGTGAAGCCAGGCCGCCTGGTGCCGACGCGCGGCCAGTCGGTCGCGGAGATGTCCTACAAGTTCGTCTCTGACATGATCCATTCGACTACCGGCTCGGATGGCCTGAGCTTCTTCCCCTTCGTCTTCACGCTCTTCATCTTCGTTCTGTGCTGCAATTTCTTCGGCATGATCCCCGGCGGCTTCACCGTCACCAGCCAGATCGCCGTGACCTTCGCGCTGGCGGC
>CANFDA010000095.1 GCA_947445215.1 Alphaproteobacteria bacterium
ATCTCCACCACCCAGCACGGGTTCTGATCGCGCGATGCAAGAGACTCCTACCGTCTTCCAGCGGCGCATCGTGATCGGTGCGGGAGTCTGTGTCGCCGCCTTCCTGCTGGTCGGCCTGCGCCTGGTCGATGTCACGCTGCTGAGTGGCGGCGGCAAGGCCGGCGGCGCTGGTTCTGCCGCGGTGGCGCGCGCCGATCTCACCGACCGCAATGGCGAGCTGCTGGCGCGCGATCTGCCGGTGAAGGACCTGTATGCGCGGCCCAAGGAATTCTGGGACAAGGCGGAGGCCGCCCGTCTGCTGGCCGAAGCCACCGGCGCGGGCGAAGCGCGCCTGCTGCGCGGCTTCAACACCGCCAAGACGCCCTATGTGCTGGTGGCCCGCCAGATCACGCCCGATGCCGAAGCCCGGGTGATGAAGCTGGGCCTGCCGGGCTTGGAATTCGAGAACACCGCCAAGCGCTACTATCCCGGTGGCCGCATGACGGCGCAGCTGGTGGGCACGACCGACCCCGACAATAACGGCCTCTCCGGGCTGGAACTGGGGCTTCAGCCGCAGCTGCACCGCGCCGCGGCGCGTGGCGAGACGGCGGTCGCCGCCTCCATCGACGCGCGAGTGCAGTTCATCCTGGCGCATGAAGTGGCGGAATCGCGCAAGACCTTCAGCGCCAGGGCCGCCGGCGGCATCGTGATGGATGTGAAGACCGGCGAGATCATCGCCATGACCTCGCAGCCCGATTTCGATCCCAACCAGCGCGGTCTGCCGGAAGGCGACTCCCGGCGTAACATGATGGCGCAGGACGTTTATGAGCTGGGATCGATCTTCAAGATCTTCGCCTTCACCCTAGCGATAGAAGATCATACCGTCCGTCTCGACGAAATGCTGCCCATCGGCCGCAGCTTCAAGATCGGCAAGCATTCCATCGGCGAATCCCATCACATGCCCGCCGCGATGGCGGCACGCGATGTGCTGGCCGAAAGCTCCAACATCGGCACGGCGCAGATTGCGCTGCGGTCCGGCGGCGTGCGCCAGCGCGAATTCCTCACCCGCCTGGGACTGCTCTCGCCGGTGAAGAGCGAGTTGCCGGAAACGGCGCGCCCGCTTTATCCGCGCACGCAATGGGGCGCGATCGAAACCGCAACGGTGGGCTTCGGCCATGGCGTCGGCGTCAGCCCGCTCAGCTTCGTCACCTCCATGGCCACCGTGGTCAATGGTGGCCGCCGCATCGCGCCGACCTTCGTGAAACAGGAACAGGGCGCCGATAATCGCGGCGCGCAGGTGATAAAGCCGGAAACCAGCGCCACTATGCGCGATCTTCTGCGCTATGTCGTCACCAACGGCACCGGCCGCAACGGCGACGCCATCGGCTATGATGTAGGCGGCAAGACCGGCTCGGCGGAAATGCCCGGATCGCGCGGCGGCTATATCAAGAATGCGCTGATGACCAGTTTCGCCGCCGTGTTTCCGGCGCACGACCCGCGCTATATTGTGATGGTGCTGATGGCGCAGCCGCGGGGAACCAAGGAAAGTTTCGGCTTCCGCACCGCGGGCTATACCGCCGCGCCGCAAACAGGCCGCGTCATCGCCCGCATCGCGCCGCTGCTGGGCGTGCCGCATTTGCCGCCCCCGGCCCGGGTTGCCGACGGGCGGGCGCTATGAGCGATGCGCGGGAATTCGCCGGCCTGACTAGTGACAGCCGCAAGGTGGCGCCGGGCTTTCTGTTCGCGGCGCTGTCCGGCAGCAAAACGGATGGCGGAAAGTTTCTGAAGGATGCCGTGGCTCGCGGCGCATCCGCCGTATTGGGCACCCCCGATCTGGCAGCCGATGCCGCCGCGCTGAATGTGCGCTTCATTCCCGCCGCCAATCCGCGCGCCGCGCTGGCGGCCTTCGCGGCGGCCTTCTACGGCAAGCAGCCGGAAGTCGTGGCGGCGATCACCGGCACCAAGGGCAAATCCTCCATCGTCGCGTTCCTGCGCGAAATCTGGACGCATAACGGCCACGCCGCCGCCAGCCTCGGCACGGTGGGCGTTATCGGCCCCAAGGGCGCGATGCCGCTGTCACACACCACGCCTGATCCGGTGGAAATCCACGCTCTGCTGGCGAAGCTGGCGGAAGAGGGCGTTGATCACCTGGCGGTGGAAGCCTCCAGCCACGGCCTCGACCAATATCGGCTGGACGGTGTGCGCATCCGGGCTTGCGGCTTCACCAACATCACCCGCGACCACATGGACTATCATTCCACCTTCGAGCATTACCTCGCGGCCAAGCTGCGGCTATTCTCGGAATTGGTGCAGGATGGCGGCATCGCGGTGGTCAACGCCGATGCCGAACACAGCGAAAAATTCATCGCCGCCGCCAAGGCGCGCAAGCTCACGCTGCTGAAGGTGGGTGAGAAGGGCGAAAGCATCACGCTGACGCAGCGCACCAGCATCGGGGACGCGCAGCAGCTTTCCCTCAGCCATGGCGGCGAGACATATGAGATGACGCTGCCGCTGGCGGGCGCTTTTCAGGCTTCCAACGCATTGGTCGCGGCGGGAATCGCCATCGGCTTGGGCGAAGATGCGGGCAAGACCTTCGCCGCGCTGGCAAGACTAAAGGGGGCGCCGGGCCGTATGGAAAAGGTGGCCTTCGCCGCCAGCGGCGCGCCGATCTATCTCGATTACGCCCACACCCCAGATTCGCTGGAAAAGGTGCTGGAGGCGTTGCGCCCGCATACCAAAGCCAAGCTGCACATCGTGTTCGGCTGCGGCGGCGACCGCGACAAGGGCAAGCGCCCATTGATGGGCGCGGTCGCGGCGAAGCTAGCGGATCAGGTCATCATCACCGACGACAATCCCCGCACCGAGAACGCGGCCGCCATCCGCGCCGAAATTCTGGCCGCCGCGCCAAATGCCAGCGAGATCGGCGACCGCCGCGAGGCCATCCGTGCCGCCATCGCTGACCTGCAAGGCGGCGATGTGCTGGTGCTGGCGGGCAAGGGCCATGAGACCGGCCAGTATATCAACGGCGTCACGCATCCCTTTTCCGACCGCGACGAGGCCCTCGCCGCCGCTCTTGCCTGGGGAGGGCGCGCGGCATGACGTTGTGGACGCACCTTAAGGCCGAAGCCGCCACGCTGGGCAAGGCCAGCGCGCCGTTCGGCACGGGCGGCCTCAGCATCGACACGCGCACACTCAAGCCCGGCGATCTGTTCGTGGCCCTGAAGGGCGATGCGCGCGACGGGCATGATTTCGTCGAGGCGGCGTTCGCGGCAGGCGCGGTTGCGGCGCTGGTGTCGCGCGCCGTCGAAGGCGTTAGCGGCCCGCAATTGCTGGTGGCGCACACGCAGCGTGGGTTGGAAGACCTGGCCCGCGCCTCGCGCGCCCGCAGCAACGCCAAAGTGATCGCTGTCACCGGCAGCGCGGGCAAGACCACCACCAAGGAAATTCTCCGCGTCGCCTTCGATGTGCTGGGCCGCACTTATGCCTCCGCTGCCAGCCACAATAATCACTGGGGCGTGCCGCTGTCGCTGGCGTCCTTTCCGCGCGACGCCGAATATGGCGTCTTTGAAGTCGGCATGAACCATTTCGGCGAGATCCGCGCCTTGGTGGATATGGTGCGGCCGCATTTTGCGCTGATCACCACCATCGCCCCGGCGCATCTGGAATTCTTCGGCAATTGCGAATCCATCGCCGACGCAAAGTCGGAAATCTTTGAAGGCCTGGCGCCTGGCGGCAGCGCCCTGATCCCGTCCGACAGTCCCTATGCCGAACGCCTTGCGGCGCGGGCGCGGCAGACGCGGGTCGCCACCCTGGCCCGCTTCGGCACGGCTTCGGGCAGCGAAGCGCGGCTACTGTCCCATGACAATGACGGCGACGGCATGCGGTTGAAGGCCGACATCTTTGGCACGATGGTCGATTGCAAGGTCGGTGCGCCCGGCGCGCACATCGCCGCCAATGTGGTGGCGGCACTGGCGGCGGTGCATCTGGCGGGCGGCGATGTGCTGAACGCAGCGGCGGCCCTGAAGAATTTCACCGCTCTCAAGGGCCGCGGCGCGCGTATTGAACTCAAGGGCCTGACCGTGATCGACGAAAGCTACAACGCCAATCCCGCCTCGATGGCGGCGGCGCTGGCGCTGCTGGGCGACAGCAAGGGCCGCAAGATTGCCGTGCTGGGCGACATGCTGGAGATGGGCGAGAGCGGTATCGCCCATCACGCCGGTCTTGCCGCGCCCATCGAGACGAACAAGGTCGATCTGGTGTTCGCCGCCGGAACCCAGATGCGCGCCCTGTGGGAGGCGTTGCCCGAGTCCCGCCGCGGCGCCTATGCCGAAACCGCTGCCCTGCTGACGCCGCTGGTCACCGCCGCGTTGCAGCCAGGCGATACAATTCTCATCAAGGGGTCGAACGGCTCCCGCATGTCCCTCATTCTCGACGCTTTGAAGGTATAGCCGATGCTGTCCTATCTCGCGCTTCTGACCCAGACCGACCAGTTCGCCTTCTTCCGTCTATTCGGTTACCTCAGCTTCCGCGCCATCATGGCGGTGGTGACAGCGCTGGTGATCTCTTTCTGGCTCAATCCCATGCTGATCCGCTGGCTGAAGGCTCGCCAAGGCAAGGGCCAGCCCATACGCGCCGATGGCCCCAAGCGTCACATCATCGAAAAGGCGGGCACACCCACCATGGGCGGCTTGCTGATCCTGATCCCCTGGATCGGCTCGACCCTGCTCTGGACCAGCCTTTCCAACCGCTATGTCTGGATCGTGCTGATGGTGACTCTGGCTTTCGGCCTGCTGGGCTTTCTGGACGACTATTATAAAGTGACCAAGCGGACCTCGGACGGGCTTTCCAGCCGTTCCCGGCTCGTCATCGAGTTCGTCGTCGCGGCGCTCGCCACTTGGCTGATCATGCAGATTGAAGCGCCCAACCTGTCCGGTGCGCTGGCGGTCCCTTTCTTCAAGGCGCTGCTGTTGCCCATGGGCCTGTTCTTCGTGGTGATCGGCATGATCACCATCGCGGGCGCCGCCAATGCGGTGAACTTCACCGACGGGCTGGACGGCCTCGCCATCATGCCGGTGATGATCGCGGCCGCCACCTTCGCCCTGATCGTCTATCTGGTCGGCAATGAGCGTTATTCCGACTATCTGCAAATTGCCTATGTGCCCGGCGCGGGCGAACTGGCGGTGTTCCTGGCGGCGCTGGTCGGCGCGGGCCTGGGCTTCCTCTGGTACAACGCCCCGCCCGCCATGATCTTCATGGGCGATACCGGCTCGCTGCCCCTGGGCGGCGCGCTGGGCGCGGTGGCGGTGGTGGCCAAGCATGAGATCGTGCTGATCATCGTGGGCGGGCTCTTTGTCGTTGAGACCCTGTCGGTCGTCGTGCAGGTGATCAGCTTCAAGCTCACCGGCAAGCGCGTTTTCCGCATGGCGCCGATCCATCATCATTACGAACAGCTGGGCTGGACCGAGCCCACCATCGTGATCCGCTTCTGGATCGTGGCGGTGGTGCTGGCGCTGATCGGCCTCGCCACCCTGAAGCTGCGGTGAGCGAAGAATGATTGTCTCCCACGGCTTTGCCGGAAAGAAAGTCGCGGTGTTCGGGCTGGCCCGCACCGGGCTTTCGGCCGTCGCGTCGCTGGCGGCGGGCAGGGCAGAGGTGCTGGCCTGGGACGACAATTCCGCGGCCCGCGATCTGGGCGGTCAGGCGGGCGCAGAAATTACACCGTGGCGCGAATGGGGCTGGAGCGGCATCGCCGCCCTGGTGCTGTCGCCGGGCGTGCCGCTGACCCACCCCAAGCCGCATGAAGTCGTATTGCACGCCCAGCGCGCGGGTGTTCCCGTGATCGGCGATGTCGAACTCTTCGCCCGCGAAATCCGCCCTGATCCCAATGCCAAGGGCCGCGCCCCGGTCATCGCCATCACCGGCACCAACGGAAAATCCACCACCACCGCCCTGATCGGGTATGTGCTGACGGCCTGCGGCTTCGACGCCCAGGTGGGCGGCAATATCGGCAAGGGCGTGTTGGACCTGGGTCCGCTCATATCTTCAAGAAGAGGGAGCGCGCGCACCATCTATGTGATCGAGATGTCAACCTTCCAGATCGATCTGGCGCCGGGTCTGGCTGCTGATGTCGGCATCCTCTCCAACCTTTCGCCCGACCATATCGACCGCCATGGCAGCATGGAGAACTATGCCGCCATCAAGGCGCGGCTGATGAAGGCGGTGCCGAAAGACGGACAGACCGCCATCGGCGTCGATGACGCGCACACTTCGGCCATTTTCACCGCACTGGGCGGAACCAACGCGACGCCGGTTTCGGTCGGCAAGGTGCTGGGGCGCGGCATCTTCGTGGTCGATGGTACCTTGTACGACGCCCAGAACGGCGCGGCGGTGAAGGTCATGGCGCTGGATGAAGTGACGAACCTGCCGGGCGCGCACAATTGGCAGAATGCGGCGCTGGCCTATGCCGCCGTGAAGCCCTTCGTGAAGGAGACGCGCGCCATCGCCGAGGCCATCGCGTCGTTCCCCGGCCTGGCGCATCGCATGGAAAGCGTCGGCGTCATCGGCAAGACCCACTTTGTCAATGACAGCAAGGCCACCAATGCCGATGCCGCCGCCAAGGCACTGGCGGTCTATCCCGACATTTTCTGGATCGCGGGCGGCAAGGCCAAGGATGGCGGCATCGAACCGTTGGCGCCCTTCTTCAATCGTATTCGCCGCGCCTATCTGATCGGGGACGCCGCGCCGCAATTCGCGCGCACGCTCGACGGCAAGGCGCCCTATGTCATGGCGGGTACGCTGGAGCGCGCCGTAGAGCTGGCCGCCGGCGATGCCGAGACCTGCGGCGCGCCGTCGCCAGTGGTGCTGCTGTCGCCGGCCTGCGCGTCCTACGACCAGTTCAAGGATTTCGAGCATCGCGGCGATGTCTTTCGCGATGCCGTGGTGAAGTTGCGCGCAAGCCTCATGCTTCGACAGGCTCAGCATGAGGATGAATCTAAAGGCCTCACCCTGAGCTTGTCGAAGGGGGGGGGGCCATGAACCGGGCGGATCGCAGCGGCTTTGCGGCCTGGTGGTTCTCGGTGGACCGGCTGGCCCTTTGCTTCATGCTGGCGCTGCTGGGGATCGGCCTGCTGCTGTCGTTCGCCGCCAGCCCCGCCATCAGCGGCGGTCCCGGCGCGGCGGGAGATTTCCGCTATGCGCTGCGCCAGCTTTCCTATGCCGTGATGGCGGTGGGCATCGTGGCGAGTGTTTCGATGCTAGGGCTACGCAAGATCAAGATCCTGGCGGCGGTGGTGTTCGCCGGCGCGGTGGTGGGCTCTTTCCTGGTGCTGTTCCTGGGCGACGAGATGCTGGGCGCGCGCCGCCAGCTCAATCTGGGCTTTTTCAATCTCCAGCCGTCCGAATTCCTCAAGCCCAGCTTCGCCGTGCTGGCCGCCGCCGTGCTGTCGGATCGCGGCAAGCTGCCGGTGCCTGCCCCGGTGATGACCTTCCTGCTGCTGCTGCCCGCGCTGCTGATCCTGCTGCTGCAGCCCGATGTGGGCCAGACCGGCCTGCTGCTGTCGCTGTGGGGCGCGATGCTGTTTTTCTGGGGCCTGCCGCTGCTCTGGGTGGCGGCGATGGCCGGTTGCGCGAGCGGGCTGGCATCGGCTGCCTATGTGATCTTCCCGCATGTTCACAATCGCGTGAACCAGTATCTTGGTCATTCCGAGATCGGCTATCAGGCCGGTCTGGGGCTGAAGGCTTTTGCAAATGGTGGCCTGACCGGCGTCGGCCCCGGCGCGGGCACTATCAAATACCGTCTGCCCGACGCCCATGCCGACTTCGTCTTCGCCACCGCGGGCGAGGAATTCGGCCTGCTGCTCTGCGCCACCATCACCGCATTGTTCTGCGCTCTGACGGTGCGGCTGCTGCTGCGTGCCGCCGCCGCGCGCGAAGGTTTCGCCCAGCTGGCGGGCGCAGGCTTGGCCATCGTCACCGCCGTGCAGGCCTTCATCAATATGGG
>CANFDA010000096.1 GCA_947445215.1 Alphaproteobacteria bacterium
ACGGCGGTGGCACCAATGGGTGCTACTCGCTGACGGGTGGTAACACAGACGTGAAACCGGAAATGGCCAAGACGATCGCGGCGGGCTTGGTGTTTACGCCTTCCTTCATCGAAGGTCTGTCTATGTCTGTTGACTGGTACCAGATCCACCTTTCGGGCGCGATCGTAACTCCGGGCCAGACTGAACCGCTCACCCGCTGCAAGGCTGGCGAGGTTGCCTACTGCTCGCTCCTGGTATTCGCCAATGGCCTGCCCTATCCGGCCGGTACGACCAGCCAAGTTACTTACATCTACCGCGCACCTGTTAATGCCGGTGGATTGAACACTGCCGGTTTCGACGCCGGTATGGCTTACGGCTTCGACTTGTTCACTGGAAAGATGGAAGTGGCGGCTAACGCCAACTACGTCTACGACTTCTCGCGCACCCTGAATGGCATCACTTATCAAGGTGCTGGCTGTTCGGGTAACTGTTACTACGGCGGCGGAGAAAAGTTCCAAGGCTCCCTGGACTTTAACTACAGTGAAGGTGCTTGGAACTTCGGAACCGTGTTCAAGATCCTTGGCGAATCTGTCATGGACCTCGGTAATCTTGGAAATCCGCTGATCGGTGTGCAGGGCGCCACTTACACGCGCAGCTCAGTCGACAGCACGCTTGCTCAGAATATTGCCACTGTTGGTCCGGGTCAGCGCGATTTGATCACCGGAGCAATTAAAAACTACAATGCAGCGGTCGTTCGCACCGACTTGCGCGTCCAGTATAAGTTGAACAGTAACATGACGCTCTTCGCTGCAGTTGATAACGTACAGAACCTCCCCACTGCTGGCGGCCAGTTGCGTCGCCTCTATCGTGGCGGTTTGCGCTGGAGCTACTAAGCCAACTAACTCAATCTGGAAGGAGGTCGGCTGCTCGTTCAGCCGACCTTTTTCTTTGAGTTGACGCAATCTCGATGCGCTGTTTTTTTTGCAATATTCCAGGTAAGAGCCATCAAATAAGGGTTTCTCGGTCCTTTCCGTATGACTTTTACGATCTGACTGAAAAGTTTGCCTTATAAAGAAGGCCGCCTCGGTTTGAGCTCGGGGCACTGGGGTGGCGGATGATTGAGGCACTACGGGGCTGGACGTCGAGGCAGAAACACGTCGTTGCGGCCAGCTATCTCGGCTGGGCGCTGGATGCGATGGACTTCTTCCTCCTCGTCTTCGTCTTCAACGAGATCGCAGCCGAGTTCGGCGTCACCCGCAATACCGTCACCTGGGCGGTGATGCTCACTCTCTGCTGCCGGCCTTTGGGCGCGGTCATTTTCGGGCGGCTGGCCGACAAGTTCGGGCGCCGGCCGATCCTGATGCTGAACATTGCGGTCTATTCGCTGTTCAACGTCTCCACCGCTTTCGTCACCGATCTCAACACTTTCTTTATCGTGCGCGCCCTGTTCGGCATCGGCATGGGCGGCGTCTGGGGCATCGGCGCCTCGCTCTGCATGGAGACGATCAATCCCAAGTCGCGCGGCGTTGTTTCGGGCTTGCTGCAGTCCGGCTATTGCTCAGGCTACCTAATCGCCTCGGCTGTTTATGCCCTGGCGTTCCAGTATGTCGGCTGGCGCGGCCTTTTCCTGGTCGGCTTCCTGCCGTCGCTGGCGCTGATCCCCTATATCTGGTTCGCGGTGCAGGAATCGCCGGTCTTCGACCGCGCCAAGGCCAAGTCGGCGTCGCTGTTCCGGGTGCTGCGCGAGAACTGGAAGCTGTCGGTCTACGCCATCATCATGATGACGGCCTTCAACTTCTTCAGTCATGGCTCGCAGGATATTTTTCCTAACTACCTGCAGTTTCGCAGCTTCCCGCCCGAACTGGTTGGCACCATCGCCGTCATCTACAACATCGGCGGCATCCTGGGCTGCTGGATCATCGCCAGCCTCAGCCAGAAATATGGTCGCCGCCGCACCATGATCACGACGGCGCTGATCGCCATTCCGACCATTCTGCCTTGGGCCTTCTCGCCCTCGATCCTCTGGATCATCGTCGGCGCCTTCCTGATCAACTTTTTCGTCCAGGGCACCTGGAGTGTGATGCCGGCGCATCTCAACGAGCTTTCGCCTTCGGCGGTGCGGGGCACGTTCCCGGGCACGGTCTATCAGCTGGGCAATTTGTTCGCGTCCGCCTGTATCAATATTCAGCTCGAGGTGGCGGCGCGTTTCGACTATGCCATTGCGCTGGCCTGCGTGCCCTTCCTGGCCGCAATCGCCATCGCCCTGCTGCTGTGGAAAGGCCCGGAAGCCCATGGCGCCGAGATGAAGGGGCTATGACGGGCAGACTTGGCCGGGTCGCCGGGTTAGTATAAAAATCTTCAGGCCCGCTGCCCCGGCGAGAAAAGTCCTGCTTTTTCAGCTATTTGGCTGACAATGTGGGCTCGATTAGAGAGACGCCATGCCTCTTCTGCGCTTCATCCCCGAAACCACCAATGTGGACTTCGTCAAGTATCGCTGGTGGGCCTTCGGCGTGGACGGTCTGCTGCTGATCATGTCGCTGGTCGCCTTCACCGTGCTGGGCTTCAACATGGGTCTGGATTTCACCGGCGGCGTGCAGATGCAGGTGCGTTCGGCCCAGACCATCGACATCGGCACGCTGCGCGGCCAAGTCGAGGCGCTGAATTTCGGCCACCCCACCATCACCACCTTTGGCGGCGGCGCCTGCAACCAGCCAGTCGACAGCTGTGCCGTGATCCGCGTGCAGCCGCAGGAAATCGAAGGGCTCGACGCCAACCAGTCCAACGAGCGCGTGGTGCAGACCGTGCGCAAGACGCTAGGCTCGGCCTACACCTTCAGCAACACCGAGATCATCGGCCCCAAGGTCTCCGGCGAACTCTTCCGCGACGGCATCGTGGCCACTGTGCTGGCGGTTCTGATGATCTCGGTCTGGGTTTGGTTCCGCTTTGAATGGCAGTATGGCGTGGGCGCGCTGATCGCCACGGGCCATGACGTTCTGGTGGTGGCGGGCTTCTATGCCCTGTTCCAGTGGGAGTTCAATCTTAACACCGTGGCGGCGCTGCTGCTGCTTGCGGGCTATTCGATCAACGACACGGTGGTGGTGTTCGACCGCGTGCGCGAGAACCGGCGCAAGTACAAGCGCATGAGCCTGCCCGACCTCATCAACCTGTCCACCAACCATATCGCCACCCGCACCACCCTGGTGTCGGTGGCCACCGCCCTGTCGGTGCTGCCGCTGCTGTTCGGTGGTCCCGTGCTGCTGAATTTCAGCCGCGCCATTCTGCTTGGCATCCTGGTGGGGACGTTTTCCTCCACCTATGTTGCCTCGGCGCTGCTGCTCTACATGCCGCCGGTGGGCGGCAAGGGTGTTGGCACTGGCAAGGAAGAGCCCGCCGACGCTGCGGCTTAAGCCGCGCAAGATAAGTGGCTAAAGCGGGAACCAGTCGCGCTTGTCGGAATAGACCTGATAGTGCGCGTTAACGCCCGCGCGCAGTCCGACGCCGGTGCGCATCGGCGCCAGCGTGATGCCGCCCGAGCGCATATAGTTGATGCCCATGCCCGCCACGAAATAGAAGCTGCCTTCGACGCCGGGATAGCGCTGATAAAGCCGCCGGTCGTCGCGCAGATTGTAGACCAGGGTGAACGACTTGGCGGCATTGCCGCCGGTATCGAAACCCACCGACGGTCCGCGCCAATAGACGCGCTGCTGCTCACGCGATTTGCGCATCAGCCAACCCGAGCCATAGCGCACGCCGATCACGAAGGCGACCGATCCTTCATCGCCCTTGATGAAGGCGTCCGGCTGGCCGAGGTCGCCGAAGACCCTCTGCACGCCCATGGCCATGGCCTCGGTGGCGATGCCGAAGAAATCCGAACCCGCCTGGATGATTTCATCGGCGGTGTATTTGAGGTCGGTGACAAGGTGGCTGTCAGGCTGCGCTTGTTGCGCCAGCGCGGGCGTGGGCAGGGCGCCTAGCGCCAGCAGCCCGCTGACGAATTGTTTGCGGCTCATGGCTTTGCTGTTTTCGTCCGACATGGAATGCCTCCTGGCCCGAATCAATGCCCCCCAAGACCCGAATTATCCCCCATAATCTGGAATTTTTATAGCTGCCGCCGCCGATGTCTTGAGACAGACGCCCCCCTATTTTTAATGCAAGGCGGCCCGATATGGACGATGCTGACCGGGCAAACGGAGGGGCGGGCTGTGGCGATGATGGAATTTGTCTTGGCATTTCTGGTACTGGCGACTGTCGTCATCTTCGTGGGCGTCAAATCCGTCCCGCAGGGCCGGGAATGGACGGTGGAGCGCTTTGGCCGCTTCACCACCGTGCTCAGGCCTGGCCTGAACCTGATCGTGCCCTTTGTGGACCGCATCGGTCGCAAGCTCTCGATGATGGAAGAAGTGCTGGAAATCCCCAGCCAGGTGGTGATCACCCGCGACAACGCCACCGTCACGGCCGACGCCATCGCCTTTTTCCAGGTGGTGGACAGCGCCAAGGCCGCCTATGAGGTCGGCAATCTGGAGCAGGGCATCACCAATCTCTGCCTCACCAACGCCCGCACCGTGATCGGCGCCATGGATCTGGACGAAGTGCTGTCCAAGCGTGACGAGATCAACCAGCGCCTGCTTTCGGTGGTGGATCAGGCCACCCATCCCTGGGGAGTAAAAGTCACCCGCATCGAGATCAAGGATCTGTCGCCGCCGGTGGACATCACCGAAGCGATGGCGCGCCAGATGAAGGCCGAGCGCTATCGCCGCGCCGAAGTCACCCAGGCCGATGGCGAGAAGCAGGGTGCCATCCTGCGCGCCGAGGGCGCCAAGCAGTCTGCCATCCTGCAGGCCGAAGGCCGCAAGGAAGCCGCCTTTCGCGACGCCGAGGCGCGCGAACGCCTGGCCGAAGCCGAAGCCAAGGCGACCGAGATGGTCTCCAATGCCATCGAGGAAGGCAACGTCAACGCGCTGAACTACTTCCTGGGCCAGAAATATGTCGATGCCTTCGCGCAGCTCGCCACCGCGCCGAACCAGAAATTCGTCATCCTGCCGATGGAGTCTGCGGGCTTGTTGGGCTCCATCGCCGGCATCGCCGAGATGACCAAGGATGCGGTGGCGCAGCAGGCGCATACCAGCGCCACGCCCAAGGTGACACGCGCTGCGGCCGGTACGGCGATCCCGCCCATCGGCCCCGGCCGCCCGGCGGGGACGTGACGCCATGACATTCCTCAGCGAAGCGATGATTTTCGCCGACCAGCTTATCGCCTGGCACTGGCTGGCGCTGGGCGTGGTGCTGTTGGTGCTGGAGATCGCCACCCCCACCAATTATCTGCTGTGGCCGGGCATTGCCGCGCTGTTGCTGGGCGCGCTGAAATTCCTGGTGCCGGGCCTGGATGGCGTGCTCAGCATCTTCCTGTTCGCCGTGCTTTCGGTAGCCGCCACCGTTGTGTGGCAGCGTTCCGGTTTCGGCATGGCGGCGGCCAGCCCGCCCAACCATCTCAATGCCCGGATGGACACCTATCTGGGGCGCAAAGGCGCGGCCTCGGGCGATTTCGTGGCGGGCCGGGGCGCGATCCTGCTGGACGACACGCGCTGGAGCGCTTCTGTGGTGGACGGCTCCGAGCCGAAAAAAGGCGAGATGCTGCAAGTGACGGGCGCGGACGGAACGGTGCTGCGTGTCCGCGCCGCCTCCTGAGGCCAGCGCGGGTCTTTTCTGTCTTGCGTGCGTTGCTCGTCGCTCATGGGCTATTTTCCCACATCGCTCCTCGCTCCTGCTTATGCCACAAAATCTCTGGCGCTGCCGCAACTGGAAATAGTGATATGGAAAAGAATTCCAAAAGGCTCGGGCCCGGCGGCTGGTTCATCCTGATCGCGCTGCTGGCGCTGTTGGCCGCGTCCGTCGTTTATGGTCTGGATATCTGGAATGGGATGGATGTCGGCATGAGCGGCTGGGGTTGGGGTTTCCTGATTGCGGGCGTGGTGGTCAGCGTCGGACTGGGCGGCGGTCTGATGGCGCTCGTTTTTTATTCAAGCCGACACGACTACGACCGTTAGAAGCCGCGCGCTACAAAACCCGGATTCTCGAAGCCCGGCTTGCCATAGATGAACGGTTCGCCGCTCCACAGCGTCATGCTGCCGCCCGCCGCCAGCAGCACGGCTTGGCCCGCCGCGGTGTCCCACTCCATGGTGCGTCCGGCGCGGGCGTAAAGGTCGGCCTCGCCCGCCGCCACCAGGCAGAATTTCAGCGACGATCCGGCGCTGATGAAATCCGTCACCGCGAACTGCTGCAAGAATTCTTCAGTCTTGGCGTCATTGTGGCTGCGGCTTCCCACCGCCACCATGCCGCCGGACGGCGTGGGCCGCACCGTGATGGCGCGGACGTTCGACAGCTCGCCCGTCATTTCAAAAGCACCCAGCCCCAACCCGCCCACGAACAGCCGGCCCTTGGCGGGGGCATGCACTACGCCCATCACCGGCACGCCATCGCGGATTTCGGCGATGTTGACCGTGAATTCGCCATTGCCAGTCAGGAACTCGCGCGTGCCGTCCAGTGGATCGACCAGGAAGAAGTGCGACGCCACCACCACCTCGGCCCCCGCCGCCATCATTTCCTCCGCCACCACCTGCACGCCGGGAAAAAGCTCGGCCAGCCGCGCCAGGATCAGGGCCTCGGCCTCTTCGTCGGCGTCGGTGACAGGGGATCGGTCGGCCTTCACCCGCGCCGCGGCCCCGGCCGCATAGTGGCGCATCACCACCCGGCCCGCCTCGGCCGCGATCCGGGCGAGCTCGAAAAGGGATTCCCCCGGCGCGCCACTCATACTAAGACTTCCTTAAGATGCATCGCCGTCTTTACCATTTGCAAAGACATAAGGCACCGCCATGTTCGCCCAGTCTTCCGAAAACAAGGCCTTTGAACAGCCGAAACCCGCCCCGCAGGGCCCCATGAGCGAGATCGAGTTCGCCGCTCTGCTGGTCAGCCGCGTCTGCCACGACCTTGTCGGGCCCTTGGGCGCGGTGGTCAACGGCATGGAACTGCTGGAGGACGAGCGCGACGCCGACATGCGCGCCGACGCCATTCGCCTGGTCACCAGTAGCGCCGAACAGGCCCTGGCACGCATCCAGTTTATGCGTATCGCCTTTGGCGCTGCGGGCTCCGCCGGGGCCGAACTCGACCTTTCCGAGATCGGACGGCTGATCACGGGCCTGCTGGCAGGCGGCAAGACCAGACTGACCTGGGACGTGGTCGCCGCCTATTGGGGCAAGGACTGGGCAAAGTTGATCATGAACGCCACCCTGCTGGCGGCCGATTGCCTGCCGCGCGGCGGCAAGGTCATGGTCCGCATCGGGCCCGATCCGTTGGTGCCCAGCTTCCATATCCGGGCCGAAGGCACCCATATCCGGGTGGTCGAGGATGTGCTGCGACTGCTGGCCGGGGAACCGCTTTCCAACGCCGTGGACGCGCGCGGGGTGCAGCCCTATCTCACCCACAAGCTGTCCCGCACGGTGAATGGCGGCCTGGTCCTGATCCAGGGCGAAGGCTTCGTCGAGCTGACTGCCGGTTAACATTCGGGTTTAACCCGGGCGTAATCGGATTTTTACCAACCGTCGCTAGGGTTCCTCATCTCGCGTTGCCGCTTCTGGGGCGCGAGCCGGGAAATACTCTGCCCATGGCCATGTCCAAGAATGCCCTGGTGGTTGACGACAGCCGCGTATTGCGCCCAGTCGCCCGCCGCCCCTTCGAGGAACTGGAGTTCGAGGTCGCCGAGGCCTAGGACGGCATGGCGGCGCTG
>CANFDA010000097.1 GCA_947445215.1 Alphaproteobacteria bacterium
GTAATCGCCATAGCTGGCGTTGATGTTGATCGCCTGCACCAGCCCGTCGTCCAGATCGAGCGCCGAGGCCAGCATCACCTTGTCCTGGCGCATGTCGATGTAGGCACCTTCGCCGGGAATGCCGTAGCGGGAATCGTAATGGACGTAAGCCGCACCCATCCGGCTTTCGCCGAAAAAGTACGAGCTGCCCAGTGCTGCGCCCTTGCCGCGGAAGAAGGAGTTGGCCTGCAGGCCCAGCGGCGTGTCGTAGCTGTCGGCAGTGCGCCAGAAAGCGTCGCCGTGAAAGGCGAAGCTGCCCGCGCTGATGTCGCCCAGTACGGAGGCATCGCGGCCGTTGGAGATCGAGTCATAGGCCGCCGTCGCTTCCAGCGCGGGCGCATCGTTCAACGATAACGGCACGCGGTTGTTGATGGCGTTGATGACGCCGCCAATCGCCTGGCTGCCATAGCGCAGCGTGGCCGCGCCGCGCACCACTTCGATGCTGCGGGCCGACAGGGGATCAATCGGCACACCATGGTCGGGCCCGATGTCGGAGGCGTCGGAGCTGGATGTGCCGCCTTCCAGCACGCGCACGCGGCTGGCATCCATGCCGCGAATGATGGGGCGGCTGGCGCCCACCGCCATACCGGTGCCGCTAATGCCGGGAATGGTCTTCAGCGAATCGGCCAGGGTGGAACCGCCGCCGCGCAGGATGGCGGCGGAATCGACGCGGTCGGAAATCGCGGCAGTGGCGCCCGTCAGCGGCGAGGCGGTGGAGATGATAGTCTCCATCTCGCTGCCATGGGTCTGTTGCGCGAAGGCGGTGTTGAAAGAAAGAAGGGTCGCGGCAGCAGCGCCGCAAAGCAGATGGGAACGGGACATACTGAACTCCAAATCCGATAGGACAGGGCAAAGCCCTGCGATCAATGCGCGGACGCGGTTAAGCGCGTCGCACGCGCGAGGATGGGAAGGTTAGTGGGTGGGGGGTGCGCGGCTTTGCCAGCCGCTTTCGGGCGGAATGGCGGTGGCGGGCAATTGCGAGACTGGAATGGACGTCGCCACCCAGTCGAGCAGGAGAAGCAGGGCGGGTGCGGCGGGCGTGACCACTGTGCCGAAGCTGACGATCTCGCGGCAGAGCTTGCAGGTATCGGGATCGAGCGGATCGGTGGGCAGGGCCGCGCCGTCGCTCGCCGTCACCGTCAGCAGCGGCGCTATGAGCTGCGTATGGATATGGGTCTGGACGAAATAGGCCTGCAGCGTGAAGGCGAGCACTAGCGCCAGCAGGGCCAGTCTTTTGACGGGCTGCATCGAAGCGGCAAGGACGGGTGTGCGGAGTTTCACTCAGTAACTATGAAAGGGGCAGGGGCCCTTCGCAACCCCTCAGCAGATATCATCGCCGTCATGTTGGCGATGGTCGAAGGCGCGAACGGCGCAGCGCGGGTGATGGTGCAAGGTAATGAGTATGGCGTCGCGGGCGGGCGGGGGTGCGTCCTTCAAGGCCTTTTCGAACCAGTGCAGGGCGCCGGCGACGCAGCCTTCCGCCGCCAGGACGCAGCCATGGTTATGGGCGCCGCGGTAATCGCCGCCTTCCGCCGCCGTCTTGTAGCAGCGCTTGGCCGCCTCGCGGTCGGGCTGGGTGCCCCAGCCATTGTCATGGCAGCGGCCCAGCAAATTCTGGGCTTCCGGGTTGGCCGGTGGCCGCGGCCGAGAGGAAGCAGGCCAAGGCCGCCCGCCGGTCCGTCGGCAGGCCTTCCCCGGACAGCAACAGGCGGCCCAGCCGGATCTGGGCTTCGGCCATTCCGCTGACCATAACGGCATGCAGCCATTCCGACGGGTCTTCGCCCTCCAGGGCCACTCTGACTTTCTGCGGATTCATCTGGGCCAGCAGTTCCGCTCGCCAGGGACGGCCGGAAGCAAGGGGGTGGGCATGGATGGTCATGGCGGCGGCTCCAGAAACTAATAATCATTCACAAAGTGACCGTCAAATATATGAGAATTACTCGCAAATAATGTTTAGTCCTTGGCCGGACGTTTTCCTGACTTTTCCTTGCTTGACCCCCAAGAACCCTCTGGGTATAAGCCGCCACCTTTCAGGGCAGGCCGTTTCGCGGAATTTCCGGAAAAACGCTGCTGGAAAGCCAGTTTAAAGAGCTTACACGCGCGACTCAGGGGGCAAACCTCTCAGTCCTCCGCAAGTTCGGATCGAGGCGGCCGCCTCGCGTCCGCTTTTTGGATTTCGCATACCCATCCGTGCACGGATGGATTTGCAAAGAGGAAGTTGGGAATGCCGACAGTCAATCAGCTCATTCGCAAACCGCGCGGCACCAAGCCGAAGCGCAACAAGGTCCCGGCCCTGCAGGCGTGCCCGCAGAAGCGCGCCGTCTGCACCCGCGTCTACACCACGACCCCGAAGAAGCCGAACTCGGCGCTTCGCAAGGTCGCCAAGGTGCGCCTGACCAACGGCTTCGAAGCGCTGACCTACATCCCCGGTGAAGGCCATAATTTGCAGGAACACAGCGTTGTGCTGATCCGCGGCGGCCGAGTGAAGGATCTTCCCGGCGTTCGTTATCACATCATCCGCGGCGTGCTCGACACGCAGGGCGTCAAGGACCGCAAGAAGCGCCGCTCGCTCTACGGCGCCAAGCGTCCGAAGTAAGGAGAGATAAATGTCCCGCCGCCACCGCGCCGAACGCCGCGAAATCAATCCCGACGCCAAGTATGGCGATCTGGTCATCGCCAAGTTCATGAACTCCCTGATGTACGACGGCAAGAAGAGCGCCGCCGAAGGCATCGTCTATGGCGCCTTCGACACCATCGCCGCCAAGACCAAACAAGACCCGCAGGCCGTCTTCCACGAAGCCCTGCGCAACATTTCCCCGGCGCTCGAAGTGCGCAGCCGCCGCGTCGGCGGCGCCACCTACCAGGTGCCCGTCGAAGTCCGCACCGACCGTTCGCGCGCCCTCGCCATCCGCTGGCTGATCACCGCCGCCCGGGCCCGCAACGAGCCGACCATGACCGGCCGTCTCTCGGGCGAATTGATGGATGCCGCCAACAATCGCGGCAGCGCCGTCAAGAAGCGCGAAGACACCCACAAAATGGCCGACGCCAACCGCGCCTTCTCGCATTATCGCTGGTAACCGAGCACACCGATGGCCCGCACAACTCCGCTCAGCATGTATCGCAACATCGGCATTGCCGCGCACATCGATGCCGGCAAGACGACGACGACTGAGCGCATTCTCTATTATACCGGCAAGTCACATAAGATCGGCGAAGTCCATGATGGCGCCGCCACCATGGACTTCATGGAGCAGGAACAGGAACGCGGCATCACCATCACGTCGGCCGCGACGACCTGCTTCTGGAAGGACTACCGGATCAACATCATCGACACGCCCGGCCACGTCGACTTCACCATCGAAGTCGAGCGTTCCATGCGCGTGCTGGACGGCGCCGTTGCTGTGTTCGACGCGGTCGCCGGTGTCGAGCCCCAGTCTGAGACCGTCTGGCGCCAGGCCGACAAGTATCACGTGCCGCGCATGTGCTTCGTCAACAAGATGGATCGCACCGGCGCCAACTTCCAGCGTTGCATCGACATGATGATCGACCGTCTGGGTACCCGCCCGATGATCATCACCTGGCCGATCGGTTCGGAATCCGAATTCAAGGGCATAGTCGACATCGTCAAGATGAAGGCGCTGGTCTGGCACGACGAAGAGCTGGGCGCAAAGTTCGACGAGATCGACATTCCAGCCGAGTATGCCGACAAGGCCGCCGAGCTGCGCGCCGCGCTGGTGGAAATGGCCGTCGAGGAAGACGACGCAGCGTTGGAAGCCTATCTCGAGCAGGGCAAGGAGCCCGCCTATGAGGATCTGCAGAAGCTGATCCGCAAGGGCACCATGAACTTCCATTTCGTGCCGGTGACCTGCGGCTCAGCCTTCAAGAACAAGGGCGTGCAGCCCTTGCTCGACGCCGTCGTGGCCTATCTGCCGTCTCCGCTCGACATTCCGCCGCTGATGGGAACCGTTCCGGGAACCGACAAGGAAATTGTTCGTCACGCTGACGACAAAGCCCCTTTCGCAGGCCTGGCGTTCAAGATCATGGACGATCCCTTCGTCGGCTCCATCACCTTCATGCGCGTCTATTCCGGCTCAGTCTCGTCGGGCACTGGCGTGCTGAACTCGGTGAAGGACAAGACCGAGCGCGTTGGCCGCATGCTTTTGATGCATGCGAACAGCCGCGAAGACGTCAAGGAAGCCAATGCCGGCGACATCGTCGCCCTGGCCGGCCTCAAGTTCACCACCACCGGCGAGACGCTATGCGATCCCAATGATCCGGTGATACTGGAAAAGATGGAATTTCCTGATCCTGTGATCGAGGTCGCCATCGAACCCAAGACCAAGGCCGACCAGGAAAAGATGGGCATGGCGCTGGTGCGTCTGGCACAGGAAGATCCGTCCTTCCGCGTTTCCACCGACCAGGAAAGCGGTCAGACCATCCTCAAGGGCATGGGCGAACTGCATCTCGAAATTAAGGTCGACATCCTCAAGCGCACCTACAAGGTGGATGCCAATGTCGGCCAGCCGCAGGTGGCCTATCGCGAGACGCTCTCCAAGCCGCTCTCCATCAAGTACACCCACAAGAAGCAGACCGGCGGTTCGGGCCAGTTCGCCGAAGTGACCATAGAGTTCGAACCGCTGGAGCCTGGCGCCGGTTTCGTGTTCGAGAACGAAGTTGTCGGCGGTGCTATCCCGAAGGAGTTCATCCCTGCAGTGGAAAAGGGCCTGAAGACCCAAAAGGAATCTGGCCTGCTCGCCGGCTTCCCGGTTATCGACTTCAAGGCGCGCCTAGTAGACGGCAAGTACCACGAGGTCGACTCCAACGCGCTGACCTTCGACATCGCCGCCCGCGCTGCTTTCCGCGAACTCGCCTCCAAGGGCGCCGTGAAGCTTCTCGAGCCGATCATGAAGGTGGAAGTCGTGACGCCTGAGGACTTCCTCGGCGGCGTCATCGGCGACCTCAACAGCCGCCGTGGCCAGGTGCAGGGTACCGACAGCCGCGGCAACGCCCAGGTCGTCACCGCTATGGTGCCGTTGTCGAACATGTTCGGCTACATCAACACGCTGCGTTCGATGTCCCAGGGTCGCGCCCAGTATTCCATGGAATTTGACCACTATGAGACCGTGCCGCAGGCGATCGCGGACACGTTGAAGCCGAAATAGGGAGCTAAAGATGGCCAAGGCAAAGTTTGAACGTAACAAGCCGCATTGCAACATCGGCACGATTGGTCACGTTGACCATGGCAAGACCTCGCTGACGGCTGCGATCACGAAGGTTCTGGCCGAGACGGGCGGCGCGAAGTACACCGCGTACGACCAGATCGACAAGGCGCCGGAAGAGAAGGCGCGCGGCATCACGATCTCGACGGCGCACGTCGAGTATGAGACCGCCAATCGCCACTATGCGCATGTCGACTGCCCTGGCCACGCCGACTATGTGAAGAACATGATCACGGGCGCCGCGCAGATGGACGGCGGCATCCTGGTGGTGTCGGCGACCGACGGCCCGATGCCGCAGACGCGCGAGCACATCCTGCTGGCGCGCCAGGTTGGCGTGCCCGCGCTGGTGGTGTTCATGAACAAGTGCGACGCGGTCGATGACCCGGAGCTGCTGGACCTAGTGGAGATGGAAGTGCGCGAGCTGCTTTCGTCGTATCAGTTCCCGGGCGACGACATTCCGATCGTGCGCGGTTCGGCGCTGATGGCGCTGGAAGACAAGAACCCGGCGCTCGGCCATGACGCGATCCTCGAGCTGATGAAGCAGGTCGATTCTTATATTCCGCAGCCGGACCGTCCGATCGACAAGCCGTTCCTGATGCCGATCGAAGACGTGTTCTCGATCTCTGGCCGCGGCACGGTCGTGACCGGCCGCGTCGAGCGCGGCATCGTCAAGGTTGGTGAGGAAGTCGAGATCATCGGCATCAAGCCGACGTCGAAGACCACCGTCACGGGCGTCGAGATGTTCCGCAAGCTGCTCGATCAGGGCCAGGCGGGCGACAATATCGGCGCGCTACTGCGCGGCATCGAGCGCGAAGGCATCGAGCGCGGCCAGGTTCTGGCCAAGCCGGGCAGCGTTACGCCGCACACCAACTTCGTGGCGGAAGCCTATATCCTGACGAAGGAAGAGGGTGGCCGTCACACGCCGTTCTTCGCCAACTATCGTCCGCAGTTCTATTTCCGCACCACCGACGTGACCGGCATCGTCAAGCTGCCGGAAGGCACCGAAATGGTGATGCCGGGCGACAACATCTCGGTGGAAGTCGAGCTGATCGTGCCGATCGCGATGGAAGAGAAGCTGCGCTTCGCCATCCGTGAAGGCGGACGTACCGTCGGCGCCGGCGTCGTCGCCAAGATCATCAAGTAAGCGGAATACCGGGTCGAAGGACTAAGACATGCAAAACCAGAATATTCGCATCAGGCTGAAAGCCTTCGACCATCGGATCCTCGACAATTCGACGCGTGAGATCGTCAATACAGCGAAGCGTACCGGCGCCACTGTTCGTGGCCCTATCCCGCTGCCCACCGGCATCGAGCGCTTCACCGTCAACCGCTCCGCGCATGTTGACAAGAAAAGCCGCGAGCAGTTCGAAATCCGGACGCACAAGCGTCTGCTCGACATTATCGACCCCACCCCCCAGACCGTGGACGCGCTGATGAAGCTCGACCTGGCTGCCGGCGTGGACGTCGAGATCAAGTTGTAAGGAGCGTCAGGTGCGCACAGGCGTCATCACCCAGAAAGTCGGCATGACCCGTCTGTTTTTGTCAGACGGTACGCATGTTCCGGTTACCGTTCTCAAACTCGATGGTTGCGCCGTCGTGGCCACCCGCACGAATGAGAAAGATGGCTACACCGCTGTCCAGCTCGGTTCGGGCTTTGCCAAGGCGAAGAACACCCCAAAGGCGGAACGTGGTCATTTCGCCAAAGCGGAAATCGAACCCCGCCGCAAGGTCGCGGAATTCCGCGTCGATCCGAAGAACCAGCTCGAAGTGGGCGATCTGCTGCAGGCTGATCATTTCGTGCCCGGCCAGAAGGTCGACGTCACCGGCGTCACCATCGGCCGTGGTTTCACGGGCGCGATGAAACGCTGGAATTTCCGTGGTCTCGAAGCATCGCACGGCGTGTCGATCTCGCACCGTTCGCTCGGTGGTACCGGCGGCCGTCAGGACCCGGGTAAGACATTCAAGAACAAGAAGATGCACGGCCATTACGGCGACGAGAACATCACCACCCAGAATCTGGAAGTGGCGAAGGTCGATGTCGAACGCGGCCTGATCATGGTGCGCGGCGCGGTGCCGGGCTCTAAGGGCGGCTGGGTGATGGTGCGTGACGCGCTCAAGCGCCCGCACAAGGACGTTCCGATGCCGGCTTCGGTGAAGAAGCGCAACGCCGCCGCCCCGGCTGCCGAGGCGAATGTCTCCCAGGCTTCTGGCGCCGAAGCGCCCGCCGCCGAACAGACGGAGGGCTAAGCGATGAAGTCCAAGATCCTCAATCTCGACAACAATGCCGCCGGAGACTTTGAACTCAACGATGCCATCTTTGGCTTGGAGCCGCGCCAGGACCTGATCCAGCGCGTCGTCGTTTGGCAGCTCGCCAAGCGCCGCGCCGGCACGCACAAGGTCCTGACCCGCGCCGAAGTGAACCGCACAAAGCACAA
>CANFDA010000098.1 GCA_947445215.1 Alphaproteobacteria bacterium
ACCTTCGACGCCCAGATGCTGGAAGAGGCGGCCGCCGCCAAGGCCGGAAAGCCGCGCCTGCTGGGCACCGACAATCCCGTGGTCGTGCCAGTCAACAAGAATGTCGTGATCGAGACCACCGGCGCCGACGTTATCCACAGCTGGTCGATGCCCCAGTTCGGCGTGAAGATGGACGCCGTGCCGGGCCGCCACAACCACACCTGGTTCCGCGCCAACCGGACCGGTGTCTATTACGGCCAGTGCTCGGAGCTTTGCGGCTCGCGCCACGCCTATATGCCGATCGAGGTCCATGTAGTGACCGACGCCGAATATGCGGCGTGGCTCGCTGAAGCCAGGAAGAAGTTCTCCGCTCTCGCCGCTCTCGACAATGGCGCCGTCCGCGTCGCGTCGAACCAGGAATAACGATCATGACCCCCACCACCCATGACGCCCATCACGACGATCATCACGGCGATCACGGCCACCCCACCGGCTGGCGGCGCTACGTCTATTCAACGAACCATAAGGACATCGGCACGATGTACCTTATCTTCGCGGTGGTCGCCGGTGTAATCGGCGGCATCTTTTCGATGCTGATGCGCGTCGAGCTGATGTATCCGGGCCTACAAGTCATGCACGACCCGCATCAGTATAATGTCTTCGTGACCGGCCACGGCCTGATCATGGTGTTCTTCATGATTATGCCCGCCATGATCGGCGGCTTCGGCAATTGGCTGGTGCCGCTGATGATCGGCGCGCCGGACATGGCGTTCCCGCGTATGAACAACATTTCCTTCTGGCTGCTGCCCTTCAGCTTCGCGCTGCTGGTGCTTTCCATGTTCGTGGAAGGCGATTCCGGCGGCATGGGCGTCGGCGGCGGCTGGACGCTCTATGCGCCGCTTTCTTCCACTTTCTCGACCGGCCCGGCGATGGACTTCGCGATCTTCTCGCTCCACATCGCGGGCGCCGGCTCGATCCTGGGCGCGATCAACTTCATCACCACCATCTTCAACATGCGCGCGCCGGGCATGACCCTGCACAAGATGCCGCTGTTCGTGTGGTCGATCCTGGTCACCGTCTGGCTGCTGCTGCTGTCGCTGCCGGTCCTGGCAGGCGCCATCACCATGCTGCTCACCGACCGCAATTTCGGCACCGCCTTCTTCGATCCGGCCGGCGGCGGCGACGTGCTGCTCTACCAGCACCTGTTCTGGTTCTTCGGCCATCCGGAGGTGTACATCCTGATCCTGCCGGGCTTCGGTATGATCAGCCACATCATCGCCACCTTCTCGCGCCGTCCGGTGTTCGGCTATCTCGGCATGGCTTACGCCATGGTCGCGATCGGCTTCATCGGCTTCCTGGTCTGGGCGCACCACATGTACACGGTGGGTCTGACGGTGGACACCAAGGCCTATTTCGTCTTCGCCACCATGGTGATCGCGGTGCCAACCGGTATCAAGGTCTTCTCCTGGATCGCGACGATGTGGGGTGGCTCCATCGATTTCAAGACGCCGATGCTCTGGGCCGTCGGCTTCGTCTTTCTCTTCACCGTGGGCGGACTCACCGGCGTCGTGCTGGCCAATGCCGGCGTCGACGTCGTGCTGCAGGACACTTATTACGTGGTGGCGCACTTCCATTACGTGCTGTCGCTGGGCGCGGTGTTCGCGATCTTCGCGGGCTTCTATTTCTGGTTCCCGAAGTTCACCGGCTACATGTATAGCGAGGCGCTGGGAAAGCTGCACTTCTACGTCACCTTTGTGGGCGTGAACTTGGCTTTCTTCCCGATGCACTTCCTGGGCCTGGCCGGCATGCCGCGCCGCTATGCGGACTATCCGGATGCGTTCGCGGGCTGGAACTACTGGTCCTCGATCGGCGCCTTCATTGCGGGCTTCGGCGTGATCATCTTCCTGGTCATGTGTATCGAAGCCTTCCTGAAGAAGCGCATCGCCGGCGACAATCCGTGGGGCGAGGGCGCCACCACGCTGGAATGGACCCTGCCTTCGCCGCCGCCCTTCCATCAGTTCAACGAGCTGCCGCACGTCAAGTAATCCATGTCGCTGTCACACACCCTTCCTGAGCCTCGCGTCACCACGGTCGGCGATTTCTTTGCGCTGCTTAAGCCGCGGGTGATGTCGCTGGTGGTGTTTACGGGGCTGGCGGGTATCGTCGCAGCGCCCGACGCCGTGCACCCGCTCACCGCCTTTACTGCGCTGCTCTGCATCGCGGTCGCGGCGGGCGCGTCGGGCTGCCTCAACATGGCGTATGATAGCGACATCGACATGCTGATGAGCCGCACGGCGACGCGGCCGATCCCGCTGGGGCATGTCGGGCGCGACGACGCGCTGGCCTTCGGCTGGACCCTGTCGGTCATTTCCGTGGCGATGATGGGCCTCTTCGTGAACTTCTTGGCGGCGGGACTGCTGGTTTTCACGATCTTCTTCTATGTCGTGGTCTATACGCTCTGGCTGAAGCGCCGCACGCCGCAGAACATCGTCATTGGCGGCCTATCCGGGGCGCTGCCCCCGGCTATCGGCTGGGCGGCTGTCACCGGTTCGCTCGACTTGGCGCCGCTGCTGTTCGTGGCAGTGATCTTCATGTGGACGCCGCCGCACTTCTGGGCGCTGTCGTTGTGGCGCAGCGACGACTATGCCCGCGCCGGCGTGCCGATGCTGCCGGTGGTGAAGGGCAAGGACCATACCCGCCTGCAGATCCTGCTCTATTCGCTGGTGCTGGTGCCGCTGGGCCTGACCCCGGCACTGATCGGTGCGGCGGGCTGGCTCTATCTCGCCTTCGCCGCCTGTCTGGGCCTCTGGTTCCTCGCCGCCGCCATCGCCACCTTCCGCGAGCGTGACGCGGCGAACGAGCCTGCCGCCCGCCGCCTGTTCGGCGTTTCCCTGGTTTATCTGGCGGCGCTTTTCGCCTCGCTCATCATCGAGAAGCTGGCGCAGCTTCCGATGGTGCCGGCTTTGTGGTCGTGAGCGATGGCCAAAAGAACTGGAAGCGCGAACGCCGCAAACGAAACATCGCCATGGCGCTGCTCCTCAGCGCTTTCGCGGTTCTCATCTATTTCCTGTCCCTCGTGCAGTGGCACAGCGGGCAATAACCTCGAGGCTTAAGCCACATGTCCAGCGACGCGAAGCACGACTATCATCTGGTTGACCCTAGCCCCTGGCCGATTGTCGGTTCGGTTTTCTCCTTCGTGATGATGGTGGGCGCCGTTCTCTGGATGAACGAAAGCTATGAAGGCTTCGGCGTTCTGATGGGCCAGCCCTGGATCTTCATCATCGGCTTTGTCGGCGTGCTCTTCACGATGGCCGGCTGGTGGCGCGATGTTGTGCGCGAGTCGGTTGATTTCGGCAACCACACCCCGGTGGTGAAGCTGCATTTGCGCTACGGCATGCTGCTGTTCATCGCTTCGGAAGTGATGTTCTTCGTGGCCTGGTTCTGGGCCTATTTCAACGCCGCCATCTTCCATGCCGATGTCGGCGTCGGGGCCTGGCCGCCGGCCGGCGTCATCACGCTGGACCCCTGGCACCTGCCGCTGCTGAACACCCTGATCTTGCTCACCTCGGGCACCACGGTGACCTGGGCGCATCACGCCATCCAGATTGGCGACAAGAAGGGCGCCGTGCAGGGCCTGGCGCTGACCGTCATCCTGGGCCTCTTCTTCACCGCCGTGCAGGCTTATGAGTATGCCCACGCGCCGTTCACCTTCGGCTTCAACGGCCTGGCGCGCCTGCCTTTCGAGGATGGCGCGCATATGGCGCTGGCCGCTGGCGCGGGCAACTTCCAGGCAATCTACGGTTCGACCTTCTTCATGGCCACCGGCTTCCACGGCGCACATGTGATCATCGGCACGCTGTTCCTGATCGTGTGCCTGTTCCGCGCCCAGGCCGGGCAGTTCACGCCGGAACGACATTTCGGCTTCGAAGCCGCCGCCTGGTACTGGCACTTCGTCGACGTGGTCTGGCTGTTTCTCTTCGCCGCCATTTATGTCTGGGGTGCGGGTTCTGTCGTCCATTGACGTCGCCTGTGTCATCCACGCTTAAACAGATCGCCCTCGGCCTCTGTCCGCAATGCGGGCAGGGGCCGTTATTCTCCAGCTATATCGAAGTTGGCAAAAGCTGCCGCGCCTGCAGGCTGGATTACGTCATGTTCGATCCGGGCGACGGCCCCGCCGTGTTCGGCATCCTGATCGTTGGCGCCATCGTGGCGGGCTTGGCCCTGTGGGTGGAGTTCACCTGGTCGCCGCCCACCTGGCTGCACCTGGTGCTGTGGATTCCGCTGATCTGCGGCTTGTCTCTCGGTGTGCTGCGCCTGGCCAAGTCAGCGCTGCTGGTGCTGCAATACAAGCACAAGGCGGGCGAAGGACGGCTTTCATGAGGTTTTTGGCGTGACCTTCCGGCCTTATCCCGGCCTGACCATCGCCACCGTGATCGCCTTCGTGATCCTGTGCGTGTTGGGCACATGGCAGCTGAAACGGCTGCAATGGAAACTGGCGCTGATCGCCACGGTGGAGCGCAACATGGCAGCGCCGCCGCTGTCGCTGGACCGGGCGCTGGCGGGCGGCGACATGGAATATCGCCGCGTCACGCTCACCGGCCGCTTCGATCATGCGCGGGAGGCCTACAGCTTCGCCACCAGCTCCGCCGGAGAAGGCATCTATCATGTGCTGACGCCCTTCCGCGCCGAAGATGGCCGCGTGCTGCTGGTGGATCGCGGCGTGGTGCCAGCTAGCCGCCTGAACCCCGCCACCCGCGCGGCGGGGAATGTCGAAGGGCAAAAGCGGATCACCGGAGTCTGGCGGGTGCCGGACCCGTCCGGCGCATTCACGCCTGTGCCCGATACGGCGCGGCGCATCTGGTATGCCCGCGATGTGCCCGCCATCGCCGCCGCCAGCGGCATTACGCTGACCGCGCCGGTCCTGCTGGAAGCCGATGCCGCGCCCAACCCCGGCGGGCTGCCGCTGGGCGGGCAGACGGTGGTGAGCTTCCGCAACCAGCATCTGGGCTATGCCATGACCTGGTTCGGTTTCGCACTGTGTTTGCTGGGGGTCTGGCTGGCCTACCACATCTCGAAAGGGCGGCTGGCTTGGCGTAGCCGCTAGCTTTATAAGGCCGACCATGAACGCGCACACTTTCGTTTCCACCCGCGGGCGGGCGCCCGCTGCTTCCTTCGCCGACGTGCTGCTGGCGGCCTTGGCGCCCGATGGCGGCCTCTATTTGCCGCAGGCCTGGCCGCAATTCAGCGCAACCGAATTAGCGGCCTTCAAAGGCGTTTCCTACCAGGAAGCCGCATATCAAGTGCTGTCGCGCTTCACCGGCCCCTTTTTCAGCGAAACCGAACTGCGCGAGGTCATCGCCGCCGCCTATTCCGATTTCGATGCGCCCGAGATCGCGCCGCTGGTGGAGATCGAAAAAGATCGCTACCTGCTCGAGTTGTTCCATGGTCCCACGCTAGCCTTCAAGGACATAGCGCTGCAGGTGCTGGGGCAATTGTTCAGCCGAGCCCTGGCCAAGCGCGGCGGCCGCGCCACCATCGTTGCTGCCACTAGCGGCGACACGGGTTCGGCGGCGATTGCCGCACTGGGCGGCTTGCCCAACATCGACGTTTTCGTGATGCACCCCAAGGGCCGCGTCAGCGATGTGCAGCGCTTGCAGATGACCACCAGCGCCCATGCCAACGTTCACAACATCGCGTTGGAAGGCAGCTTCGACGACGCCCAATCCATCGTGAAAGCGCTGTTCGCAGACACGGCTTTCGCAAAAAAAGTCAGCCTGACCGCGGTCAACTCGATCAACTTCGCCCGCATTGCGGCGCAGAGCGTCTATTACCTCACCGCCACGTCAGCGCTGGGCAGGCCTGCCACCTTTGTGGTGCCCACCGGAAATTTCGGCGACATCTTCGCGGGCGAAGCGGCCTGGCGCATGGGCCTTTCCGTCGAACGGCTGGTAATCGCCACCAACTCCAACGATATCATGGCCCGCGCACTGAACGAAGGTGTCTATGCGTCGGGCGACGCGAAACCGACGCTATCACCCTCGATGGACATCCAGGTGGCATCGAACTTCGAGCGCGCTTTGTTCGAAGCATGTGACCGCGACGCCGACTGGGCCACAGCGGCCATGAATGATTTCACGCGCGATAAGCGCCTTGCTCTTCCGCAGGAAGTGCTGGCGCGGCTGCGCGCGCGCTACAGCGCCTTCGCCAAGGACGATGCGGCCACCATCGACGCCATCAAGGCGGTGCATGCGCAGACCGGCCGCATCATCGATCCGCACACCGCTATCGGTGTCGCGGCAGCGCGCGATCTGAAGGATGCGCCCGGTCCGGTGGTGGTGCTGTCCACCGCCCATCCCGCCAAATTTCCTGACGCCGTGGCGCGCGCCATCGGCGCGGCGCCGCCGGTGCCCAAGCGGCTGCAAGGGCTGGAGACGAAGCCCGAACGGGTGGAAACATTGCCCCATAGCCTGCCTTTGATCCGAGACTTCATCTCCTCTAGACTGGGGTCATGAACCCTGAAATATCAATTCTTTCCAATGGCTTGACGATTGTCAGCGACCCGATGCCGGGGCTGGAATCGGCGGCCCTGGGCGTGTGGGTCAACACTGGTGCGCGCAACGAGACCAAGGCCCAGATGGGCGTCTCGCACATGCTCGAGCACATGGCCTTCAAGGGCACGGCGCGGCGCAGCGCCCGCGCCATCTCCGAAGAGATCGAGGCGGTGGGCGGTTCGCTCAATGCCTATACCAGCCGCGAGCAGACCGCCTTCCATGCCCGTGTCCTGAAGAACGATGTCGAGCTGGCGCTCGACCTGCTGGCTGACATCCTGATCAATCCCGCTTTCGCCGCCGACGAGATTGCGCGCGAGCAACAGGTGGTGCTGCAGGAGCTCGGCCAGGCGCGCGATACGCCCGACGACATCATCTTCGATCACCTGCAGGCGGCGATCTATCCCGGCCAGCCGCTGGGCTGGTCCATTCTGGGCGAGGAAGAGACCGTTTCGAATTTCAACCGCGGCATGCTGCAAGGCTACATGGCCTCGCAATATCGCGCAGGCGGCATGACGCTGGTGGCGTCGGGCGCGGTGGATCATGGCCTGCTGGTGAAGCTGGCCAAGGAATTGTTCGTGGGCCTGACGCCCGGTGCGGCGTCCGCGCCGCCGCCATCATGTTATGTCGGTGGCGATGCCCGCTTTGCGGAGGATCTCGAACAGGCCCATATCGCCTTTGCCTTTCCCGGCCTGTCCAATGCCGACCCCGATTATTATGTCGGCCAGCTCTACACGGCGGCGCTGGGCGGTGGCATGTCCTCGCGCCTGTTCCAGGAAGCGCGGGAGAAGCGCGGCCTCTGCTATTCGATCTATGCCTTCACCGGCGGCTTCCAGGACAGCGGCTTTCTCAGCGTCTATGCTGGCACCGGCGAAGCCGAGGCGGGCGAACTTGCCGCCGTGGTGGCGGGCGAAATGGAAGCGATGGCGGGCGATTTCAGCGAAGCCGAACTCAACCGCGCCCGTGCTCAGTTGAAAGCCTCGCTGCTAATGGGTCTAGAACGCGTGAGCGGCCGTGCCGAACAGATCGCTGGACAGTTGTTCGCTCTGGGCCGCATCCAGTCGCCGGCCGAGATCGTCGGTCATCTCGATGCGATCGATCTGGCGGCAGTGAAGAGCTA
>CANFDA010000099.1 GCA_947445215.1 Alphaproteobacteria bacterium
CGAGAAGATGCTCGATCTCACCCTGTTCGACGGAAACTTGCCCAGCATGAAGGGCGTGGATTTCCTCAAGAGCGTGCGCGGCCAGCAGGGCGGCGACCGCCCGTTGATCCTAGTGGCGACCACCGAAAGCGAGGCCAAGGAGATCACGCAGGTTATCAACACCGGCGTCAACGGATATCTGATGAAGCCATTCGACCGCGGTTCGATGCGCGCCAAGCTGCCCGAAATCGGCGTCACGCTCTAGGGCGTCCCGCGATGACGCCGGAAGATTTCTCCTTTCTGGCTCGTCTCCTGCGCCGCCGTTCTGGTCTCTCGCTGGCGCCTGCCAAGCTCGAGCTGGTGACACGCCGCCTTGCCCCCGTGATGCGCCGCTTCGGCTTCCGCGACACCGCCGTTCTGGTGCGGGAATTGCGCCTGGGCCCCTAGGCGCTCGCCGCCGCCGTCACCGAAGCGGTGACCGTCAAAGAGACTTCTTTCTTCCGCGAAGAAAAAGTTTTCGCGCATTTCAAGACCGTGTTGTTGCCCGCCATGCTTTAGGCACGCAGCGGGCTGAAGCGGCTGCGCCTGTGGTCGGCCGCCTGTTCCACCGGGCAGGAGGCCTGGTCCATCGCCATGCTGCTGGACAGCATGGACCTGGTGGCTCAGGGCTGGTCCATCGACCTGATCACTACCGACATCTCGAGCGAGGCAATCGCCCGCGCCGAGGAAGGCCGTTACGACGCGCTGGAAATGGCGCGCGGTGTTTCCGACGACCAGCGCGCAAGCTGGTTCCGCCCCAGCGGCGAGCATTGGTGCGTCAACGAGCAACTGCGCCGCATAGTGGATTTCCGCGTCGTCAACCTGCTGGATTCCTTCGGCTGGCTGGACGATCTGGATTTCATCTTCTGCCGCAACGCGCTGCTCTATTTCAACCGCACCGCCAAGGCGGCGGTGCTGGAGCGCATGGCCGATACCTTGGCGCCCGACGGCGTTCTGCTGCTGGGCGACACAGAGACACCAGAGCCGGTGCTGAACCAGTTCATAACGCTGCCGGGCCGCGACAGCGTCTATAGGCGGGCGCGCACGCCGGTGGCGCGGCTCGCTTAAACCTCTTCGAGCGCGGAATAGACCAGCGTGCGCAGGTCACGGCGCAGCCGCATCCGCCGCACCTGGTTGTCGATCACCTGGGTCATGAAAATCAGGATCATCTCTTCCCTGGGATCGACGAAAAAGAAGGTGCCCGCCAGGCCGCCCCAGCCATATTCGCCGATGCTGCCGGGCAGGGCGGCATGCGACAGGTTCTGCATAACCGCCACGCCCAGCCCGAAGCCGACGCCGCGATAGCCGGTCTCGTTGAAAAGATCGGAGGCGGGCATCATGTCGGCGATCTCCGCGCCGCTGGGCAGGTGGTTCATGGTCATCAACTGCACGGTCTTGGGCGAGAGATAGCGCACACCGTCCAGTTCGCCCTGGTTCAGCAGCATGCGGGCGAAACGCAGATAATCGCTGGCCGTGCCCGCGAGACCGCCGCCGCCTGATTCCAGTGCGGGCGGCGCGCCATAGAGCTTTGTCTTCACGCCATCGTCCCACAGCGCCAGCCGGTCGTCTTTGTTTGACCAATAGCAGGTGGCGAGGCGTGCCCGTCTGTCTTCGGCCACGAAGAAATCGGTGTCGCTCATACCCAGCGGGCCCAGCAGGCGCTTGTGGAAGAACTGTCGCAGCGTCATGCCGCTGGCCAGCTCTACCACATGTCCCAAGACATCGGTGGCGACGGAATAATTGAAGGCCTCGCCGGGTGGGAATTCCAGCGGCAACGTCGCCAGCAGGCGCATCATCTCCGGCAGGCCGCCTTCCAGGTCGGGCTCTGCCAGGCGCAGGCGGCGATACTCGGCATCGATGCCGGTACGGTAGAGAAAGCCATAGGTGAGGCCGGAGGTGTGGCGCATCAAATCCAGCACCTTCATGGCGCGGCCTGCGTCGTTGGTGATGAAGTGGCCGGGTCCGCCGCCCGCATACACTTTGAGGTCCGCAAAGGCGGGAATGAATTTCGCCACCGGATCGTCCAGCGCGATGGCGCCTTCTTCCAGCAGCATCAGCGCCGCTACGCTCGTCATCGGCTTGGTCATGGAATAGATGCGGTGGATGGTGTCCTGCTCCATCGCTGTGCCGCGCACCCGGTCGCGCAGGCCCACCACTTCGTTTAGAACGGTTTCGCCCCGGCGCCAGAGCAGCAGCTGCGCCCCGGGCAGCACGCCGGTGTCGAGATAGTTGCGGTTGAGAAACGGCGCGATGCGCGCTAGCCGCGCAGCGGAGAAGCCCTGGCGCATCAGAGGATCCGGCCCTCATCGGCGGCATAGACGGTGAATTTTCGGTCTGCAACGCCCAGCCCGGCAATGGCGTCGCGCCACACCCCGATCTGCGGCGCGGTCAGGTGCCGGTCCAGCGCCGCCTGATCGGGCCATTCCTCGGAATAGCGGATCAGGCCGGGGTCGAAGAGGTCTTCCGCCACGTCATAGGAGACGCAGCCATCATGGGCGCGGGTCTCCATCACCAGCCGCTGCAAATGCGGGCGCACCCGGGCCATGTTCGAGGGAGGAAAGCGCAGCGTACCCAAAATGACGATCATGCCTGGTCTTTCCGATGACGCGAGGCTGCGATTATACTGGCGAACCATGGCAGGCGCACCCCCGATCGACATCCCGGAAGACGAGCTGAAGGAGCGCTTTGTGCGCGCTTCCGGCCCGGGCGGGCAGAACGTCAACAAGGTCTCCACGGCGGTGGAGCTGCGCTTCGATGTGCGCAATTCCAAAAGCATTTCGGTGCTGGCCCGGACGATGCTGCTGTTCGGCGGGCAACTGACCAAGCTGGGCGTGCTAGTGATCCAGGCGCAGCGCTTCGCCACCCAGGACCGCAACCGCGCCGATGCCCGCGCCCGGCTGCACGACATCATCGCCCGCGCCTCGGTGCCGCCCAAGAAGCGGACCAAGACCAAAATTCCCAAGAGCAGCAAGAAGAAGCGTCTGGAGGGCAAGAAGCGCCGCTCCGACGTGAAGAAGGGCCGGGCACGCCCAGCAGACTAGCGCAGCGCCGACAGTGCCAGCAGCAGCGCGAAGCCCGCCAGCACGATGGCGCCGACGCGCGCGATCCAGCGTGGATGCATCATGCGGCCTTGCGCCAGCGCCGCGCCCAAACCGATCCAGCTCAGGCTTGCCGCCAGGATCATCGCCGTCAGCGCCAGTAGCTGCGGCCGCGCGGCAGACCAGCCGCCTGCCAGTGGCGGCAGCACGACAAAGGCAAAGACCAGCGCCTTCGGATTCAACAACGTCACGATGAAGACCTTGGTGGGCGTCACAGTCTGGCGCGGCAACAGCGCCGCATCGCTGCGCCACAGCCGCAGTGCCAGCCACAGCAGATAGAGCCCCAGCCCCAGGCGCAGCAGGATCTTCGCAGACGTCGCCTGCACCATCGGCCCCAGCGCAAAGGCCAGCAGGTGGATCGCCGCCATGTAACCGGCCAGTTCGGCCAGCGGCAGCAGCCAGGAGCGGCGCAGGCCCGCCATTGCCCCACCCACCGCCAGCAGCGTGTTGGTGGGGCCGGGCGTGAACAGCAGACCCGCGGACATCAGGAAAAAAACCAGGCTCATGGCCGCGCTATAGCACAACCAAGCCACTAACCTTTCAGAAGGTTGTTATCGGTAAATATACCCTCATAGGTTGTAAAGTTTGGTGGGCAGATGCAGATTTCCCTGATTGCGGTTCTGACGATGCTGGCCGCGCCAGCCTGGGTGGCGGGCACGGCCATGAGCCAGTTCGACGTCACGGCGACGGAGTGCGGCGTTGATGCGGCGCTGCCGGTGGGCGCGCGTGTGATGTTCGATGGCGAGGACGAAGCCCTGGCGCTGGACCATGACGCAAAACTGTTCGTCGCCGAAATGAAAACTGCGCGCGGCGCCATGATCGACACCGGCAAGGAACGCTGCTGCGTCTTCGTCACACCGGGCGAAGTCTCCGGCATGGCGGCGCCCGGCGCGCTCACCTGTTTCCGCGAGCCCCAGCTTGCGTATTAGCGCCATACTCCTGATTAGGCTGTGCCTCACCCAACCGGCGGCGGCGCTGCTCTGCGGCACCTTCCTCAGCCCCATGTCGGTCAGCGCCACCAATCTCAGCTTCGGCAATTACCTGGCGGGCAGCGCCAGCACGGCAAACACCACGGTGACTATCAAATGCCCCCTGCTGGGCCAGAACCTGCTGCCGGACTTCCGGGTGCAGCTATCGGCGGGCAATGCCGCCGCCCCGGATACGCGCTATCTCAAGCTGAGCTCCGGCAAGCTCTACTACAACATCTTCACGGATTCTGGCTTCGGCACGGTCTGGGGCGATGGCAGCGCCGCCAGCGTGGAGAGGACGTTCGACGCCCTGCTGTCCCTGGGCTCGATCAGTTTCTCCGGCTTTGGCCGCGTCCCGTCCGGCCAGTTCATCGCCGCCGGGACCTATACCGACCGCATTCCCTTCACGGTCATCTTCTAGGGTCCGCAACCTGTTTCCACCCCATCGCAATCGCGGCTATGATAGATGGATGTTGGAATCGTTTGGCCGCCTCGGCAACAGCCTCTGGGTGTTCCTCGCCGGCATGGCCGCGGGCGGCATCGCCGCCCTGCTGTGGGGCAACCATGCCCTGTGGGGTGTTGCCATCGGGGCGGTGGCGATTTTCGCCGTGACCCTGTTTTTCCCGCTGACCCAGCCCGCCGCGCGCAAGGTCGAAGTGCGCGACACCGATCCGTTGCCGCCCCTGGCGCGCGCCGTGCTCGAGCGTCTGCCCGCTTCGGTGCTGCTGCTGGACGTCAACGAACGCATCCTCTTCGCCAATGGCCCGATGCGCGCCTTGCTGGGCAACGACCTGGAGCACAAGCATGTCAGCGCCGTGCTTCGCCATCCCGGCGTACTCAGCGCCATCGCCGCCGCCGCCGACACCGGCGAACCGGGCAGCGTGCCCTTCTCGCTGCCGGTGCCGATCGAACGGCACTATGAAGCCACCACCGCCCGGGTGGATGGCGGCATGGTGGCGCTGCTGCTGCACGACATCACCTCCATCCGCCGCAGCGAACAGATGCGCGCCGATTTCGTCGCCAACGCCAGCCACGAGCTACGCACGCCGCTGGCGGCGGTTTCCGGCTTCATCGAGACGCTGCAAGGGCCGGCGAGGGATGATGTAGCGTCGCGAGAACAGTTCCTGGGCATCATGGCGACGGAAGCGGCGCGGATGCGGCGGCTGATCGACGATCTTCTCTCGCTCACACGCATCGAACTCAATGAGCATGTGCGGCCGGAAGCACGGGTCGCGCTGGGCTTCATCGTGCGCCAGGCAGCGGCGGCTTTGACGCCGCTCGCCGCCGCCGATGGCATCAAGGTCGTCATTTCCGGGGACGTAGGGTTGCCAGACATACTGGGCGACCATGACGAGCTGGTGCAGCTGTTCCAGAACCTGGTGCACAACTCCATCAAGTATGGCCGTGAGAATGGCGAGGTCGCCGTCACGCTGGCCCGCGAGAATGGCCATATCCTGGTGGCGGTAAAGGATGACGGCGAAGGCATCCCGCGCGATGCGTTGCCCCGTTTGACCGAACGCTTTTACCGGGTGGATGTGAAGCGCAGCCGGGAGCGCGGCGGCACCGGCCTGGGGCTGGCCATCGTCAAGCACATCGTCAGCCGCCACCACGGCCGACTCGCTATCGAAAGCCGGGTGGGCGAGGGCAGCACCTTTACCGTCAGCCTGCCTGCGCTGGTGGAAGACGCAACCGCGGCAAATGCCGAGACGCCGCAAAAGCCAGTAAAATCAGAAAGATCGGCCACCGTCACGAAATTGTTATAGAAGTGTCGCATAGAGTTGGTGCAAACCGTCTAATCGGGAACGGCACCGCTTCGTGATAAAAAATGATTGATCATACCGTCAAGTCCTTCGACGAACAGTTGCAGGTTCTGTCCACCCTGGTGGCGCAGATGGGCGGGATGACGGAAGCCCAGCTTGCCTCCGCCATCGAAGCGATCGCCCGGCGCGACAGCGCCGCCGCCGAAAGCGCAGTGGCCGGAGATGGCCGCATCGACGCCTTGCAGGTCGAGATCGAGGATTGGGCCGTCAAGCTGCTGGCCCTGCGCCAGCCCATGGCGGTTGACCTGCGCAACACGCTGGCCGCGATCAAGATCGCAAGCGAGCTGGAGCGCATCGGTGACCTGGCCAAAAACATCGCCAAGCGCGCCCTGGTGCTGAACCGCGAGCCCCCTATCCGCCTTGCCCAGTCGCTGGCGCGGATGGGCAAGGCGGCGCAAGGCCAGCTCAAGCAGGTGCTGGATTCCTTTTTCAACCGCAACGCCGACTACGCCGAAGACGTGTGGCGCCGCGACGGCGAGATCGACGAGATGTACAACAGCCTGTTCCGCGAGCTTCTGACCTACATGATGGAAGACCCACGCACCATCGGGCTCTGCACCCATCTTCTGTTCGTCGCCAAGAACATCGAGCGCAGCGGCGACCACTGCACCAACATTGCGGAAGTCGTTTATCACATGGTCAAGGCGGGGCATCTGAGCGCCACCCGTCCCAAGGCGGACACCACCAGCGAAACCCCCATCTTTCACAACGACAAGCCCTACGAGACGCACGCATGAGCAAGCCGACCATTCTCGTCGCGGAAGACGAAAGCGCCCTGATCACCCTGCTGCGCTACAATCTGGAGCGTGAAGGCTATCGCGTGGTGGAAGCCCGTGACGGCGAAGAAGCCTTGCTGGTCGCCGCCGAGGAAAAGCCCGACCTGGTCATTCTCGACTGGATGATGCCGCAACTGTCCGGCATCGAAGTCTGCCGCCGCCTGCGCTGCCACCAGGAAACTCGCAATGTCCCCATCCTGATTCTGACGGCGCGCGGCGAGGAAACCGACCGCATCCGCGGCCTGGATACCGGCGCCGACGATTATCTCACCAAGCCCTTTTCCATGACTGAGCTGCTGGCCCGTCTGCGCGCCGTGCTGCGCCGCATCCGCCCCAGCCTGGCGGAAGATGTGGTGCAGGCCGGCGACATCGAGATAGATCGCGGCGCCCACCGCGTCCGCCGTGCGGGCACGGAAGTGCATCTGGGCCCGACGGAATACCGTCTGCTCGATCACCTGATCCAGCATCCCGGCCGTGTCTTCAGCCGCGAGCAATTGCTGGATGCCGTCTGGGGTTCGGATGTCTATGTCGAAGCCCGCACCGTCGATGTGCATGTCGGCCGCCTGCGCAAGGCGCTGAACATCAAAGGCACCGAAGACCCGATCCGCACGGTGCGCTCGGCAGGTTATTCGCTCGACGAGTCGGCGCTTAAATTAGCTTCCTGATCGGGTCTTCCAGTTCCTTCGGCTTGGCTTGAGGGGCGAAGCGCGCCACCGGATTGCCGTCGCGGTCCACCAGGAACTTGGTGAAATTCCACTTGATGGAATCTGTGCCCAGCAGGCCGCGTTTTTCTTTTTTCAGATACTGAAACAGCGGGTGGGCATCGGGGCCGTTGACCTCGATCTTCTCGAACACCGGGAAGGTGATGCGGTAGTTGCGGGC